>DALYHW010000202.1:0-5491 GCA_031970695.1 Hylemonella sp. | reverse complement strand
CCTTGTCGCGCGACAGGATGGTGTCGCCGTAGCCGTTTTCGATGGCGTCGATGGCCACCGACACGAAGTCGCCAACCTGGACTTCGAGCTCGCCCTTGTCGTTCTTGAATTCCTCGACGGGGACATAGGCCTCGGACTTGAGACCGGCATTGACCACGACGAAGTTGTGCTCGATGCGCACGACTTCGGCGGTGATCACTTCACCCGAGCGCATTTCAGCGCGCTTGAGGGATTCTTCAAAAAGGGCGGCAAAAGATTCAGACATGTAAGTTCCTAGGCCATCTCGGCGTCCACGGCAGGACCGTGGCGTGACGCCAGCACCATTGCTGGCGGGGGGAGCTTTCGACGGCGGTTTGTGCGGCAGCGCCGCGGGTTGCGTTGTTGAACCACACGGCCGGTGCGCTAGCAGCGCGAAGGGAGCCGCGTGGGCCGGTTCAGCCAGCCGGTCTCAGTGTGTCGAGGGTCCGAATGGCTGTTTGCCCTGCCACCAGTCCAGCACGAGATCCACCGATGCTTCAATCGTCAGATCCGAGTTGTCCAGCAACCGGGCGTCCTCGGCCGGCTTGAGGGGCGCAACGCTGCGGTTCATGTCGCGGGCGTCACGCGCTTCCAGATCAGCGCGAAGAGTATCAAGTGTAGCCGGAATTCCCTTTGAAATCAACTGCTTATGACGTCTTTCGGCCCTTTTTCCTGCACTGGCCGTCAAAAACACCTTCAGCGGCGCCGCCGGGAAGATCACCGTGCCCATGTCGCGCCCGTCGGCCACCAGGCCAGGCAGGCGGGCAAAGCTGTGCTGCAGGGCCACCAGCGCGGTGCGCACGGCCGGCAGGGCTGACACTTTGGAGGCGTTCATGCCGCCTTCCTCGCTGCGGATGGCGTCGCTGACATCGTCGCCGTCCAGGATGACCCGGTCCCCGGCAAAACGCACCGGCAGCCGCTCGGCCAGGGTGGCAATCGCCGCCTCATGGGCCGGCTCCAGGCTCAGGCCGGCGCGCAGGGCGGCCAGCGCCGTGACGCGGTAGAGCGCACCAGAATCCAGCAGGTGGTAACCCAGTCGCTCGGCCAGGCGCGACGCCAGCGTGCCCTTGCCCGAGGCGGTGGGGCCGTCCACGCACAGCACGGGTACGGTGCCTTCCACGGGGGCGGCCACGGAGAACAGCGCCTCGAAATAGTCGGGAAACGTCTTGGCCACGCACTTGGGGTCGAGGATGCGCACGGGCTGGCGGGCCGGATTGAACGCCGCCAGCGAGAAGCACATGGCGACACGGTGGTCGTCATAGGTGTGAATGGCGGCGGCCCGCAACTGGCTGGCCAGGGGCAGGGGCTGGACGCGGATGTAATCCGGCCCTTCCTCGACCGTGGCGCCGAGCTTGCGCAATTCCGTGGCCATGGCCGCGATGCGGTCGGTCTCCTTGACGCGCCAGCTCGCGATGTTGCGCAGCGTGCTGGGCCCGTCGGCGTAGAGCGCCATCACCGCCAGCGTCATGGCCGCGTCGGGGATGTGGTTGCAGTCCAGGTCGATGGACTTGAGCGGCCAGCTGCCCCGCGTGATCTCGAGCCAGTTGGGCCCGCCGCTCACTTGCGCGCCCATCAGGCGGGCGGCCTCCACGAAGCGGATGTCCCCCTGGATGGAGCTCTCGCCCACGCCCTCGATGCGCACTGGCGCGCCGGTGCGCGCGGCAATGGCGCCAAGCGCGATGAAGTAGCTGGCCGAGGATGCGTCGGCCTCGACGTGCACCGTGCCGGGCGACTGGTAACGGCTGCCTCCGGGGATGGTGAAGCGCTGCCAGCCATCGCGGCGGACCTGGATGCCATAGCGCGCCAGCAGGTTGAGCGTGATTTCGATATAGGGTTTGGAGATCAGGTCGCCAATGACCTCGACCACGATGTCCTTCGAGGCCACCAGCGGCAGGGCTATCAGCAGGGCCGTGAGGAACTGGCTGGACACATCCCCGCGCACCCTGATCGGCGCATCCAGCTTCAGCGCGGGCCGACCCACGCGCAGCGGCGGGTAACCTTCATTGCCGAGGTAGTCGATGGTGCAGCCCAGCGGCCGCAGCGCATCGACCAGGTCGCCGATGGGGCGCTCGTGCATGCGCGGCACGCCGGAGAGTTCGAAGTCACCACCCGCGATCGCCAGTGCCGCGGTCAGCGGTCGCATGGCGGTGCCGGCATTGCCCATGAAGAACTTCAGCGGCGTGGCCGGCAGCTTTCCGTCGATGCCGTCGATCACGACCGTGGTTCCGTCCTGCTGTACACCACAGCCCAACTGGCGCAGGGCCGCCAGCATCACGCGGGTATCGTCAGAGTCCAGCAGGTCGTGCAGTGTGGTGCGCCCGCGGCACAAGGCCGACAGCAGCAGCACGCGGTTGGAAATGCTTTTGGAGCCGGGCAGGACGACACGGCCTTGCGCGCCGGCCAGCGGCGGCAGATCGAGAAACTCGGTAGAGAACATCGGCGAAGGAGCCCGGCTGCGTCAGCGACGGTTCTTGTTCATGCTCCAGCTGGCGCGGGCCTGGCTGGCCTGGCCGATCAGCTCTTCCAGGGCCTCGGCGTTGCCGTTGGAAATCATGAGCTCCAGCGCCTGCAGGTTGCGCTGGAAGATCTTGGACTGCGTCAGCAGTTCTTCGCGGTTGGAGATCATGATGTCGCGCCAGATCTGCGGGTCGCTGGCCGCGATCCGCGTGAAGTCGCGGAACCCCGGGCCGGCGAGCGACAGGAAATCCTTGCCCTGGGTCTGGCCGGTGATCGAGTTCATCAGCGCGAAAGCGATCAGGTGCGGCAGGTGGCTCACGGCGGCGAAGGCGCCGTCGTGCGACTCGGGGGTCATCTTGAGCACGTTGCAGCCCAGGGCCGACCAGACGTCCACGGCCTTCTGCAGCTGCGGGGCGTGGGTGCGTTCGATGGGCGTGAGGATGATCTGCTTGCCGGAATACAGGTCGGGGTCGGCATGTTCCACGCCGGCCACTTCCTTGCCGGCAATGGGGTGGGCCGGGACGAAGGAGCCGATCTGCTCCCGCAGGGCGCGGCGGGCCGCGTCCACGACATCGCGCTTGGTGGAACCCACGTCCATGACCAGCATCTGTGGCGTGACCAGGTGCTTGATGGCCTTGAAGGTGGCCTCGGTGGCCGACACCGGCACGGCGATGAGCACGATGTCCGCGCCCGAGACGGCCAGCAGGGCCGAGGGGGCCTCGACGTCGATCACACCCATGGCCCGGGCGCGTTCGGTGGTGGAGGGCGACTTGCTGTAGCCCACCACGCGCTTGACCAGACCGGCGCGCTTGAGCGCCAGAGCGAAGGAGCCGCCCATCAGCCCGCAACCGATCAGACCTAACTGTTCAAACATCATTCATTTACCGGATAGGTGCCCAGGACCTTGTAGAAGGCGCACAGGCCCTGCAGTTCCTGCAGGGCAGCAGCGACATGGGGCTGGGACGTGTGGCCCTGGATGTCGATGTAGAAATAGTATTCCCATTGGCCCGAACGGGCCGGGCGGGATTCGAAGCGCGTCATGGAGACACCGTGCTTTTTCAACGGAACCAGCAGGTCGTGCACGGCTCCCGGGCGGTTGGGCACGGAGACGATGAGGCTCACGCAGTCCTTGCCCGTGGCGTCAGGTGTCGGCAGCGTCTGCGGCAGGCAGACCACGGCAAAGCGGGTACGGTTGTAGGCGTCATCCTGGATGGCGTGGGCCACCACGTGCAGGCCGAACTCGCTTCCTGCGCGTTCGCTGGCAATGCCGGCCCAGTTGGGGTGGGTGGCGGCCAGGCGCGCGCCCTCGGCGTTGCTGGAGGCAGCGTGGCGCTCGGCGTGCGGCAGGTGGGTGTTGAGCCAGTTCTGGCACTGGGCCAGCGCCTGGGGATGGGCGTAGACGGCCTCGATGCCTTCCAGCGAGTCGGACAGGCGCAGCAGGTTGTGGCGCACCAGCAGGCTGGTTTCGCCCACCACGTGCAGCGGCGACGTGAGGAAGAGGTCGAGCGAGCGGGAGACCATGCCCTCGGTGGAGTTCTCCATGGGCACCACGCCATACTGCGCGGCGCCGGCCGCCGTGGCGCGGAAGACCTCATCGATACTGCCGCAGGGCATGTGCTCGATGCTGGAGCCGAAGTACTGCAGGGCGGCCTGCTCGCTGAAGGTGCCGGCCGGACCGAGGTAGGCGACGCGCTGCGGCGCCTCGAGCGCACGGCAGGCGGACATGATCTCGCGCCAGATGGTGGCCACGCTTTCGCGTTTGAGCGGCCCGGGGTTGGCCGCCTGCAGTCCGGCGATCACCTGGGCTTCACGGTCGGGGCGGAAGACGGGGGAGCCTTCGACCTTCTTGATCTCACCGACCTCGTGGGCCAATCCGGCCCGCCGGTTGAGCAGGGCCAGCAGCTCCTGGTCGAGGGCGTCGATCTGTACGCGCAGTTCGGATAGGGTCTTGGCCATCGGCGTCAGGGCACGGATTCTTGTGTTCAGGCTTGGGTGCGTTCGAATTCTCGCATGTACGAGACGAGCGCCTGCACGCCTTCCAGCGGCATCGCGTTGTACAGGCTGGCACGCATGCCGCCCACCGACTTGTGGCCCTTGAGCTGCAGCAGCCCGGCCGCCCTGGCGCCGGCCAGAAAGGCCTCGTTGCGCGATTCATCGCGCAGGAAGAAGGGCGCGTTCATGCGCGAGCGACAGTCCTTCGCAACCTTGTTCACGTAGAACTGGGAGTTGTCGATGGCCTCGTACAGCAGCCGGGCCTTGGCAATGTTGCGCGCCTCGATGGCGGGTATGCCGCCCAGCTTCTTGAGCCACTGGAAGATCAGCCCGGCCATGTAGATGGCGTAGGTCGGCGGCGTGTTAAACATGGAATCGTTCTCGGCCACCGTCTTGTAGTCAAAGGCGCTGGGGCAGGCCGGCAGCGCATGGCCCATCAGGTCTTCGCGCACCACCACCAGGGTGAGCCCGGCCGGACCGATGTTTTTCTGCGCGCCGCCGAACGCCAGGCCGACGCGCGACCAGTCCACGGGGCGCGAGGCGACCTGGGAGGAAAAATCGATCACCAGCGGGGCGTTCGAACCCAGGGCCTTCAGATCCGGCAGCTCGTGGAACTCCACGCCGTGGATGGTTTCGTTGGAGCAGAGGTGCACGTAGCTCGCGTCCGGGCTGAGCTGCCAGCTCACCGGCGCCGGCAGCCGGGTGAAGCCGTGGGCCTCGTCCGTGGCGGCAATGTGGACCTGGCCGTACTTGCGGGCTTCTTTCTGCGACTTCTGGCTCCAGGCCCCCGTGACAACAAAATCAATCTTGCCGCCGCGCGAAAGATTGAGCGGCACGATCGCGTTTTCCGCCAGACCGCCGCCCTGCATGAAGAGGATACGGAAGTTCTTCGGCACCGCCAGCAGCTCGCGCAGGTCGGCCTCGGCCTGCTCGTAGATGCTGATGAACTCCTTGCCGCGATGGCTCATCTCCATCACGCCCATGCCGCTGCCGTGCCAGTCCAGCATTTCGCTGGCGGCCTGCT
>DALYHW010000201.1:0-5492 GCA_031970695.1 Hylemonella sp. | reverse complement strand
AGATCTTGCGCACGATGAAGCTGCTGTTCAGGCCGCGGTTGCGCTTGGCGATCACGACGCCTTCGTAGGCCTGCACGCGCTTGCGGGTGCCTTCGACGACGTTCACGTTGACGATCACCGTGTCGCCGGGGGCGAATTCGGGGATGGTCTTGCCCAGGCGGGCGATTTCTTCCTGTTCGAGGGTGCGGATGAGATCCACGTAGTTCTCCTGGCGATCGTGCCAGCGCAACCACAATGGGCCCGGCAGAGGATCGAAAAGCCTTTGATTATAGCCTTCAAACATCACTTTTCGCAGGCGCTCCGGACAGGCCTGCCAGGGCACGCTCGTCCCGGGGCGACAGGCGTCCGGCGCTCCGGGCAGCCGCCAGGAGATCCGGTCGGTGCTCCTGGGTGATCCGGAGCCTTTGATCGCGACGCCATCGCTCGATGTTTGCGTGGTGGCCGGACATCAGCACGTCCGGCACCGGGACACCTTGCCACACCTCGGGACGGGTGTAGTGCGGACTGTCCAGCAAGCCGTCCAGGGCCGGGTTGAAACTGTCCTGGGCATGGCTGTCGGCGTCCCCCAGCACGCCGGGCTGCAGGCGGGCCACCGCGTCCAGCATGGCCATGGCGGCAATCTCGCCGCCGGACAGGACGAAATCACCCAGGCTGATCTGCTCATCCACGTGTTCGTCGATGAAACGCTGGTCCAGCCCCTCGTAGCGGCCGCAGACCAGCACGGCTCCCTCGCTCGCGGCCCAGCGCGCCACGCTGGCATGGTCCAGCGGTTGGCCCAGCGGCGAGAACAGCACGACGGGCCCCGGCGCCGCCCGCCGCGCCTGAGCCTGCGCGAGGCAACGCGCCAGCGGCTCGGCCATCATGACCATGCCCGGGCCGCCGCCAAAGGGGCGGTCGTCGACGCGGCGGTAGTTGCCGTCCGCGAAATCGCGCGGGTTGTGCAACGCCACCTCGACCTGACCGGACTCGTAAGCACGCCGCGTGATGCCGCTGACCAGCAGCGGCGCAAACAACTCGGGAAAAAGGGTGAGGACGTCGAAGCGCATGATACGGGCGCCTCGCCTCAGTAGTCCGGCTGCCAGTCCACCGTGATCCGCCGCGCCGGCAGATCCACGGCATCCACAAAAGCCGAAACGAAGGGGATCATGCGTTCGGCCGGCTTGCCGTCCTGCTCGCAGGCAATGACCAGCACGGCCTGCGGCCCGGTCGACATGAGTTCGCTGACGGAGCCCAGCACCACCCCCTCGCGGTTGACTACCTCCAGGCCGATCAGGTCGACCCAGTAATACTCGTCGGGATCCGGGGTGGGAAAGCTGGAGCGTGCCACGAAGATGCGGGCGCCACGCAGGGCCTCGGCCGCGTTGCGGTCCGGCACGTCGTGCGCACTGGCAACGACGGCATCCGAGTGCTCCCGGGTTTCCTTGACAGCCAGCGCCACCGGCCCGGAAAAGGTTCTGGCACCCTTTTCCGGCGGCAGCAGGAACCAGCGCCTGGAAGAAAACAGCGCCTCCGGGGAGGCGCTGTAGGGCAGGACCTTGAACCAGCCCTTGATGCCCCAGGCATCAAGGATGCGCCCGACTTCGACGGCGTCCGCCGGCAGTTCGGCGGCTTCCAGGCCGGGCATCATGGGAAGGTTTAAGCGGCCTTCTTGCCGGCCTGCTTGATCAGGCGCTCCACGGTCGGAGAGGCCTGAGCACCCACGCCGAGCCAGTAGGTCAGGCGGTCCTGGGCGATGCGGATGGCTTCTTCCTTCTCGGTTGCGATCGGGTTGTAGAAACCGATACGCTCGATGAAGCGGCCGTCACGACGGTTGCGCTTGTCGGCAACGACGATGTTGAAGAACGGACGGGCCTTGGCGCCGCCGCGGGAGAGTCGAATCACGACCATGATTTGTCCTTTGGGTGGATCCGTGCTTGAGGCCCGTATGAATTAGATACGAACAGGCCGCAGCCACGTGATAGTTCTTCCGGTGTTTGAGACACGCGACTGGCCACCCGGCCAGCGACACACCGAAAAGCCTGCGATTATACCGTGTCCGGTTCGTCTGGTTGCAGGATCTGGAAGGAAGCCCGGTCCGGCACGGCTTCCCGGCACAATAGCGCCATGCTCAAAAACAAGACTCTCGCGACCTGGCTCGCCTTCGTGGGCGGCCCGCTGGGCCTGCACCGCTTCTACCTCTTTGGCCTGTTCGATCTGACCGGCTGGCTGCTGCCCATTCCCACAGCCCTGGGCCTCTATGGCATCGAGCGGGTGCGGCAGTACGGCGTGGACGACCAGTGGAGCTGGGTGCTGATTCCCCTGCTGGGGTTCACGTTCGCGGCCTGCGCGCTCAACGCCATCGTCTACGGGCTGATGACACCGGATAAATGGAACGCCCGCTTCAACCCGCAAGCCGGGTCGGACGAGCCGGCGGGCAACACCGGCTGGCTGACCATCGGGGCCATTGCCTGCGCCCTGCTGATCGGCACCACGGTGCTCATGTCGACGCTGGCCTTCAGCTTCCAGCGCTATTTCGAATACCAGGTCGAGGAAGCCCGCAAGATCAGCCAGTAACAAGGCAACATAGCGCAGATAGGAAATAGGGCCCATCGGGCCCTTTTTTGCTGCAGCCGGGAAAGCTCAGAACAGGCCGAGGCTGACCCAGTAGGCCACGATGGCCACGAAGGCACTGGCCGGAATGGTGAAGATCCAGGCCCAGATGATGTTGCCCGCGACGCCCCAGCGCACGGCGCTGGCCCGCTGCGCAGAACCCACACCGACGATGGCACCCGTGATGGTGTGCGTGGTGGACACGGGAATGCCCAGTGCCGTCGCCAGGAACAGCGTCATCGCACCACCGGTTTCCGCGCAGAAGCCACCGACGGGCTTGAGCTTGGTGATTTTCTGGCCCATGGTCTTGACGATGCGCCAGCCACCGAACATCGTACCCAGGCCAATGGCCAGGTAGCAGGCGACCACCACCCATGACGGAGGGCTCTTGTCCACGGAGGTAACGTAACCCGTGGCAATCAGCAGCATCCAGATGATGCCGATCGTCTTCTGGGCATCGTTGCCGCCATGGCCCAGGCTGTAGGCACCGGCAGAAACCAGCTGCAGGCGGCGGAACCAGCCATCCACGCGCGACGGTGCGGTACGCCGGAACACCCAGGCCACCAACAGCATCATGAGCGAACCCAGCAGAAAGCCCAGGAATGGCGAAACGAAGATGAACACCACGGTTTTCATGATGCCCGCCGACAGCAGCGCCTCGGTCCCGGCCTTGCCGATCACCGCGCCGACGATGCCGCCGATGAGCGCATGCGATGAGCTGCTGGGGATACCGTAGTACCAGGTGATCAGGTTCCACGTGATGGCGCCGATCAGCGCCCCGAACACCACGTGCGTGTCAACCACCCCGGGCTGCACAATGCCCTTGCCCACCGTCGCCGCCACGCTGAGGTGGAAGATGAAGATGGCGACCACGTTGAAAAAGGCGGCAAACAGCACGGCCTGACCTGGCCGCAGCACACCGGTAGAGACGATGGTCGCAATGGAGTTGGCCGCGTCATGAAACCCGTTCATGAAGTCGAAAGCCAGCGCCAGGAACACCAGCAGGATGATCACCCAGAGGGCGGTTTGCGGGATGTTTTCCATGGGACGCGCCGCTCGCTCAGGCGTTCTCGAGGACGATGCCCTCGATCTGGTTGGCCACGTCCTCGCACTTGTCGGTCACGGTCTCGAGAAGTTCGTAGATCGCCTTGAGCTTGATCACCTCGCGCACGTCCGGCTCCTCGCGGAACAGCTTGCTCATGGCGTTGCGCATGACACGGTCCGCGTCGGATTCGAGTCTGTCGATCTCTTCGCAGGTCTTGAGGGCGGCCTCAGCCGTCTTGGCGTCCCCGATATTGCCCAGCAGCGAGACGGCATCCTTGACCCGCTCGCAGCATTTCACGCTCAGCTCGGTCAGGCGCACGATTTCCTCGGTCATGTGGCGCACGTCGTACAGGGCCATGGTCTCGGCCGAGTCCTGCAGCAAATCGGCCACATCGTCCATGGTGTTGATCAGCGAGTGGATCTGCTCGCGGTCGATCGGGGTGATGAAGGTCTTGTGCAACGCCTTGTTCACATCGTGCGTGATGCGGTCAGCCGCGCGTTCGGCGTTGTCGACGTCACGGTTGTACTGCTCACGCAGGTTGGGGTCGCTGTAATGGGCCACCAGCTGGGAGAACGCACGCGCCGCCTCGACGATGCGGTCGGCATGCTGGTTGAACATCTCGAAGAAATTGCCGTCTCGCGGCATCAGCTTTCCAAACAGCATGGAGCACTCCTGATTCTGGTTCGGTCGTTGGACTGGAATGGGCAGAAGTTTAACCGGACGCCCCGCCGCGCAGGCGCTCAGGCACTGCGGAAGATGAAATAGACGGCCCCGACCATGCACAGCGCCGCCCAGAGGTAATCCAGCTTGAGCGGCTCTTTCAGGTACATGACGGCAAAAGGTACGAAGACGCTGAGCGTGATGACCTCCTGCACGATCTTGAGCTGGGCCACAGTCAAGCCCGCCTGCTGAAAACCGATGCGGTTGGCCGGCACCTGCAGCAGGTACTCGAACAGCGCGATGCCCCAGCTGGCCAGCGCCGCGGCATACCAGGGCGCTGTGGCCAGACTGCGAAGATGCCCGTACCAGGCAAACGTCATGAAGATGTTGCTGCCAATCAGCAGCAGCACTGTCTGCAGGGCGAAGGGCGTCGACGAAAGTGCGTTCATACCGCGGATTATGGCCAAGCGACCATGAAAAAAGCCCTGCAGCTTGCGCCGCAGGGCCGGAGAACTTACTCACTCGGGATCAGGCCTTGACCTGGTCGGCCACTTCCTTGTACTCCGAGATCTGGTCGAAGTTCATGTAGCGGTAGACGCTGGCGGCATCCTTGTTGATGATGCCCATGGCTTCCTGGTACTCGGCCACGCTCGGGATGCGGCCCAGCTTGGAGCAGATGGCAGCCAGCTCGGCCGAACCGAGGAACACGTTGGTGTTCTTGCCCAGGCGGTTCGGGAAGTTGCGGGTCGAGGTGGACATGACCGTCGCACCCTCGCGCACCTGCGCCTGGTTACCCATGCACAGGGAACAGCCGGGCATCTCGGTGCGGGCGCCGGCGGTGCCGAAGGCGGCGTAATGGCCTTCCTTCATCAACTCGCTCTGGTCCATCTTGGTCGGCGGCGCCACCCACAGCTTCACCGGGATGTCACGGGCACCGCCAAGCAGCTTGGCTGCAGCGCGGAAGTGGCCGATGTTGGTCATGCACGAACCGATGAAGGCCTCGTCGATCTTGGTGCCAGCCACCTCCGACATGAACTTGGCGTCGTCCGGGTCGTTGGGGCAGCAGACGATGGGCTCCTTGATGTCGTTGAGGTCGATCTCGATCACGGCCGCGTACTCGGCGTCCTTGTCGGCCTCGAGCAACTCGGGCTTGGCCAGCCAGGCCTCGACCTTCTCGATGCGGCGCTGCAGCGTCTTC
>DALYHW010000200.1:0-5534 GCA_031970695.1 Hylemonella sp. | reverse complement strand
GCCCGCGTCAGGCCCCGCGCGGATACAGGACCATCTGCGTGCAGCGGAACAGCGCCAGCGTCTTGCCGCTCTCGCGCTGCGTCACCGTCGCATCCCATACCTGCGTGGTACGCCCGCCATGCACCAGGCGGGCCACGCATACCGCTACGCCGTCGCGCACCGTCGCCAGGTGGTTGGACTTGAGTTCGATGGTGGTGAAGCCGCTGGCTCCTTCCGGCAGGCTGGCCAGGCAGCCGGCCCCTGCACTGCTGTCGGCCAGCGTCACGATGCTGCCAGCATGCAGGTAGCCATTGGGCGCCATCAGTTCATGGCGCACCGGCATTTCGGCGTGTACCTCACCGGCAGCGATGCGCGTGATCACGATGCCCAGGTGCCCGGGCAGCATGGCCGCGCCGCGCTGGTTGAATTCGTGTGCCGTCAGCATGGGGCCCTCCTCAGCCGGGAATCTCGGCCTCGACCAGCTGGGCCAGCAGCGCCAGCGACTGCTGCCAGCCCACATGGCAGCCGTCGAGCGGAATGAGTGCGGGGATTCCTTCCTGCACCACGTTCAGCTCGGTGCCCGAGGGCACCGCGGTGAAACTCACCGTCACGCGCATCTCGCCCGGGAGGTTGGCGTCGTCGAAGCGGTCCGTGTGCACGATGCGCTGCCCCGGCACCAGTTCCAGGTACTCGCCACCAAACGCGTGGCTCTGGCCACTGCCCAGGCTGGTGAACGACATGCGGAAACGCCCGCCGACCCGGGCATCGATCTCGTGCACGCGCCCGGTGAAGCCATGCGGTGGCAGCCACTTGGCCATGGCATCGGGATCGAGGAAGGCGCGGTAGACGCGCTCGGGTGGTGCGCGCAGCACACGTTGCAGGCGGACAGTATGAGTGCTCATGGCGGACTCCTTCGATGCCACAGTCAAAACCCCGGACTCTACGCGTATCGGTCGACGCTTGCCAGCCGGCGCGCGTCAGCCGCGTCGCGCGGCCTCGATGGCGGCCACGTCGATCTTCTTCATCTGCATCATCGCCTCGAAGACGCGCCGGGCCGCGGCTGCGTCGGGGCCGGTCACGGCCTCCGTCAGCACGCGCGGCGTGATCTGCCAGGACAGGCCCCATTTGTCCGTGCACCAGCCGCAGGCACTTTCCTGTCCCCCGTGGCCCACGATGGCATTCCAGTAGCGGTCGGTCTCCGCCTGGTCCTCCGTCGCGACCTGGAAGGAAAACGCCCAGCTGTGCCGCACGCCCGGACCACCGTTCACGCCGAGGCAGGGGATACCCATGATGGAAAACGCCACCGTCAGCACATCGCCTCGCCTGCCGGCGGGGTAATCGGCCGGGGCCCGGTGGACCGCGTGCACGTACGAATCCGGAAACGTGGCGGCGTAGAAACGCGCAGCCTCCTCGGCGTCGCCGTCGTACCAGAGGCAGACGGTGTTCCTGGTGATCGCTGTCATGGAATCCTCCCTGTCTTTCATTGCCGCGTGAGCAGCACATGCGTGGCCAGCGGCGAGGCCTCGTGCCGGGTACAGGCGTATCCCAGGGCCGGCAGGTGGATGCCCTCGAACAGGCGCTCCCCTGCACCCAGAAGTACCGGCGCGATGGCGATGTGCAGTTCGTCGATGAGGCGCTCGCGCAGGTATTGCTGGATCACATTCACCCCGCCGCCCAGGCGCACATCACGCCCCCCGGCCGCCTCACGCGCCTGCGCCAGGGCCGAGGCAATGCCATCGGTCACGAAATGAAACGTCGTCCCGCCCTGCATCACCAGCGGCGCGCGTGCGTGGTGGGTCAGGACAAAGACGGGAACACCATAGACCGGGTTCTCACCCCACCAGCCACGCCAGGACTCGTCCGGCCAGGGGCCGCGCACCGGCCCGAACATATTGCGCCCGAGTATCCAGGCACCGATGTTGCGAAAGCCCCGGGCCGCATAGGCCTCGTCAATGCCGTCCGTGGCACCGCCCTCCTGCCCCAGCACGGCACGCTGGAACGTGCGCGTCGAGAACGCCCAGCCGTGCAGCGCCGTGCCCCCGACCCCGAGCGGGTTGTTCAGGTCCTGATCGGGCCCCGCACCGTAGCCGTCCAGCGAGAGAGTGAAACTTTCGACACGTAGCTTGGACATGGTCCCTCCCGAAGGGGTGAAAGAACTTGGCGCGCGCAGCGGCGGGTGGTTGCTGGCGCGAGGAGTTTTCGCGGATGGTCGCCGCTGCGAAAACTACTCGTCCAGGAATCCGCCCTTGTAAAAACTCCAGGCCGTGCCGTCGTGCAGATAGAAATAACCGTCGGCACAGAAATCCTTGCCAGGGAAATATTCCCGGTAGGCCTTGGGAATCAGTCGCAGCAGCTGCTCGTCTTCGAGCAGCTCGAATTCTTCCGGCGTGATGGGGCGGCCGACGCGCAATTTGGGGCTGTCCATGGCGCAGGCGGCCTCAGCCGAGTTGCACGGCGACGCCGCGGGCGTTGAAGGGAATGAAATTCCCGATCACGCCACGCTTGATGTCTTCCACCATGCGCTGCAAGGGTGCCTCGGCGTCGCGACCATCGACCATGGCTGCGGCAAAGACCATGACCCAGGGCTGGCCAAACTGGCTGGCCTCGTCGGCCAGTGACGCAAAAGAGACAAGTTCGTCCGGCGTCTTGTCCACGCACATCAGCGGTACGAGCGCGCCTCCTTGACCGGCCTCAAATTTCGCGGCCTCTTCGGCGGTGCTGCCGGCGGGCAGTTCAGCGCCGGCAAAGACCAGCAGCAGGCGCTGCGGCTCGGGCTGTTGCCGGGCCGCCTTCAGCAGGTCGTCAAAGTGGGTAATGTTCATGGCTTGATTTTCGTCAAGAGCGTGCCACACTGGCAAGCAGTTCCCCTGGAAACAACGCCTGTGTCCGACCCGCCCGGGGTTTGTGGCAAGTCAAAGGCTCATCGGCCACGCGCTCTAGCATCGTCGACACGATAACCATGGAGGCTACTGCATGAGTATGAGCGATCCGACCCACGTCACCGAACACATGGCAACCCAGAGCATCAGCGAGGAGGTGCTGCTGGAAAAGTACGCCAAGGGCGACGAGAAATCCATCCTCGACGTGAACCAGCGGGTCGCGCGCGCGCTGGCCGAGGTCGAGGCACCGGACCAGCGCACGCACTGGGAAGGCCGCTTTCTCCACGCGCTGCAGCAGGGTTTCCTGCCTGCCGGGCGCATCCAGTCGGCCGCGGGCACGGACCTCACGGCCACACTGATCAACTGTTTCGTGCAGCCGGTCGGCGACTCCATCGCGCATGACGACGAAGGCCACCCCGGCATCTACGTGGCGCTGATGGAGGCAGCCGAGACCATGCGCCGCGGTGGCGGCGTGGGCTACGACTTCTCGCGCATCCGCCCGCGCGGCGCCTGGGTGGGCAGCACGCAAAGCAGTGCCAGCGGCCCGGTGAGCTACATGCACGTGTACGACCGCTCCTGCGAGACGGTGGAATCCGCGGGCAGCCGGCGCGGCGCGCAGATGGGCGTGCTGCGCTGCGACCACCCGGACGTGGAGGAATTCATCCATGCCAAGGACTCGGGCGCCTTAAGCAACTTCAACATCTCGGTCGGCGTGACCGACGCCTTCATGCAGGCCGTGGTCAACGACACCGATTTCGAACTCGTGCACCGTGCCGAGCCCGGCACGGCCCAGAAGGAAGCCGGCGCCTACCGCAAGGACACCGGCGACCACCACGAACTCTGGGTCTACCGCAAGATCCGCGCGCGCGACCTGTGGGAGCAGATCATGCGCTCCACCTACGACCACGCCGAACCCGGTGTGCTCTTCATCGACACCATCAACCGCGACAACAACCTGTCCTACTGCGAGGCCATTGCCAGCACGAATCCCTGCGCCGAGCAACCGCTGCCCCCCTACGGATGCTGCTGCCTGGGCTCGATCGACCTCACCCGTTTCGTGCGCCAGCCCTTCGACGACAACACCCGCTTCGACTTCGCGGGCTTCGCGGACCTGTGCCGCACGGCGACCCGCATGCTCGACAACGTGCTGGATGTCACCGTCTGGCCGCTGCCGCAGCAGGAGCAGGAGATGCGCAGCAAGCGGCGCGTGGGCCTGGGCTTCACGGGCCTGGGTGATGCGCTGGTCATGCTCAACCTGCGCTACGACAGCGTCGAGGCGCGTGACATGGCCCGCCGCATCGCCGAGACCATGCGCGACGCGGCCTATGACGCCTCCAGCGAGCTGGCCCGCGAGCGCGGTGCCTTCCCGCTCTTCAATGCCGACCTCTACCTGAGCAGTCCGCGTTTTGCCTCGCGCCTGCCGCAAGCGCTGAAGGACAAGATCCGCAAGCAGGGCCTGCGCAATTCCCACCTGCTGTCGATCGCGCCCACCGGCACCATCAGCCTGGCCTTTGCCGACAACGCCAGCAACGGCATCGAGCCGGCCTTCAGCTGGCACTACCAGCGCAAGAAACGCATGCCCGACGGCAGCCTCAAGGAGTACGCAGTCGAGGACCACGCCTGGCGCCTTTACCGCCATCTCAAGGGCGAGGCCGCGCCGCTGACGCCGGCCTTCGTCACCGCGCTGGAGATGAGCGCGCAGGACCACGCCGCCATGGTGGCGGCCGTCGCGCCCATGGTCGACACGGCCATCTCCAAGACGGTCAACGTCCCGGCCGACTACCCCTATGCCGATTTCCAGGACCTCTACCTGCAGGCCTGGAAGTCCGGCCTCAAGGGCCTGGCCACCTACCGGCCCAACAGCGTGCTGGGTTCGGTGCTCAGTGTCACGCCCACGGCCGCGCCCCTGCAGATCAACGACGCCAACCAGCGCCTGGCGCTGGAGCGCCTGCCCGCACCGGTGCTGTCCTCGCTGCGCTGGCCCGGACGGCCCGAGCTTCCCGGCGGCAACCTGGCCTGGAGTTTCATGGTGCACCACCCCTACGGCGAGTTCGCCCTGTTCGTGGGTGAACTGTCCGGCGAGGAAGGTGGCCCGGCCCAGCCCTTCGAGGTCTGGGTCAATGGCACCGAGCAGCCGCGCGGCCTGGGCGCCATGGCCAAGACCCTGTCCATGGACCTGCGCGCCAACGACCCGGCCTGGCTGCGCCTCAAGCTCGACGCACTCGCCACCGTGGCCGAGGAGCGCGCCTTCGAGATGCCCTTCCCGCCGCACGGTGAGCGCCGCCTCTTCCCCGGTGTGGTGGCCGCCACCGCGGCCGTGATCCGCTGGCGCTGCGAACAGCTGGGCGTCTGGCGCGACCGCGCCAAGCCCCTGGCCACGCCGGTGCTCGACGCCATGTTCAGCCGGGAGGAGCCGGTCACCGGTCCTTCCGGCACGCTGTCCTGGGCCGTGGACATCGACAACCCGGCCACCGGCGAAGCCTTCACGCTCACGCTGAAAGAAGTGAGCCTGCCCGGGCCCGACGGCGTGCCGGTCAACCGGCCCTGTGCCATGGGCCTGTCGGGCAACTACCCGCGCGCGCTCGATGGGCTGGCCCGTATCCTGTCGCTGGACATGCGCGTGGTGGACCCGGCCTGGATCGGCATGAAGCTGCGCAAGCTGCTCAACTACGCCGA
>DALYHW010000199.1:0-5555 GCA_031970695.1 Hylemonella sp. | reverse complement strand
CAAGACAACTCATTGCGGCTTCCACCCCGCGCCAACCGAGGCATCGGGTAAACCCTGAGTCGATCATAGAGCGGCGGCGCCAATCCGCGTGCCGTTTCCACCAGAACGAATGCAAGTGTTGGAAACAGGCCGCAACACAACCGGACCGTCATCACGCGGTCGCAGAGCACACCGGGCCGACTGCGCAGCCAGAAACTGCGCGATGCAAGCCCACGCTTGCGCCCCAGGAAAAAAGAAACCGGCCACGAGGGCCGGTTTATCAGGGAGGGGGGGCAGCGGATTACTGCTTGACGGCCTCGACCTGCACCACGATACGCACTTCCTTGGGGAAGCCGTACTGCAGGCCGTAGTTGATGCCATAGGCGCTGCGGTCGATGGTGGTCTCGAAATCGCCGCCGCAGACTTCACGCTTGAGCATGGGATGCTGGAAGCAGTTGAAGTTGCTGGCCTTCAGGACGACCGGGTTGGTCTGGCCCTTGAGAGTCAGGGTGCCAGCCACTTCGGAAACCTTATCGCCATTGAAGCTGAACTTGTCAGCCACGAACTTGGCCGTGGGGTGCTTCTCCACGTCGAAGAAGTCGGCGCTGCGCAGGTGCTTGTCGAAGGCGGCGGAGCCGGTGTTGATGGAGGCCACGTCGATGCTCAGCTCGACCTTGCCGGTCTTGGCGGCCTTGTCCAGCTGCACGGAACCTTCCTTCTTGTCCCAGCGGCCACGGTTGGTCGAGGTGCCGAAATGGCTGATCTCGAAGGTGGCGTAGGTGTGGGTGGGATCGATGGCGTAGGTGGCCGACTGGGCCTGGGCGACACCGGCTGCCAGGGTGGCAGCAGCAGCGAGGGCGATGGCAAATTTGCGCATGACAAGGTCTCCTGTGAAAAGGTGGGTTGGGAACGGGTTGAAAAAACGGTTCAAAGCTTGCCCACGCCGCTGAGCGCGAGCTTGAACCTGACTTGCACGTCGTCGGCGACCATGGAGGTGTCGGACCATTCGCCTTCGCCGATCTTGAAGACCAGGCGCTTGATGGTGAAGCTGCCGCTGGCCGTGGTGGTGCCGCCAGCCTGGGTCATGGTCACGGGGACAACGACATCGTGGCTGTTGCCCTTGATGACCAGCTTGCCCGCCACCTCGAACTTGCCGCCACCGAGGCCCTTGACGGCACTGGACTGGAAGGTCGCCTGCGGGAACTTGGCGACGTTGAACCAGGAAGCCTTGGGCAGCTCGGCATCGCTCTCGGGCACACCAAGCGTCGCGCTGCCAGTGTCGACGGTGAAGGCGATCTTGCTGGTCTGCGGCTTGGCGGGGTCGAAACTCAGCTGGGCGTCGAACTTCTTGAAGCGGCCTTCGACCGGCACGCCCATCTGCTTGCTCACGAAGACGATCTCGCTCTGTGCCGGCACCAGCTTTTGCTGGGCCTGGGCCGAGAAGGTGAGCCCCAGCGCCAGTGCGGCCAGGCCAAGGTTGCGGATGAATTGCATGGTGTGTCCTTGTTGGAATAGGTGTCAGGCGCGGCCCGGCAGCATGCGGGCCAGCAGGCCATCGCGATCCACCAGCTGGTGCTTGAGGGCGGCGGCCACGTGCAGCAGCACCAGGGCGGCCATCGCATACGCGGCGTAGCCGTGCCAGGGTTTGATGGCTTCGGCCAGTGGCTTGTTGGCGGCCACGAAGTCGGGCAGCGGCAACACGCCGAAGACCACGATGGGGAAACCGGCCGCGGAGCTGTAGGCCCAGCCCAGCAGTGGGACGGCAAAAAACAGGGCGTACAGCGCGTAGTGGGTGCCATGGTGCGCCCAGTGCTGCCAGGCCGGCATGGCCTGGGCCACGGCCGCGGGCAGCGCCGGCGGGCGGTGGGTCAGACGCCAGACCAGGCGGACGAAGGAGAGTGTGAGCACCACCACACCGGCCCACTTGTGCCAGTTGTAGAGCTTGAGCCGCTGCGGTGAGAACGGCAGGCTGGTCATGTACAGGCCCAGCACGAACAGGCCCACCAGCAGCAGGGCCAGCAACCAGTGCAAGGCGATGGCCGTCAGGCCGTAGCGGGTGGTCTTGGTGTTGTTCATGGACTGGAAGTCTAGGGACACACAATACATTTGTTTTTGAAGCGGATTGACGATCTGTTTCAAAAAATATGAATCATCAGAAGCAAAGCCCAGCCGCGAGGGATCGTCAGCCCACTGCCCGGGTCGATCTGCGCGCCTTGGCAGACTCGCTCAAAGGGCCACAAGTTCCGCCGTACCCGACAGCATCGGGCGGCACAGGATGCGGTAGCCGTCGGCATCGAATCCGGCGGCGGGCACATCGAGCCCGCGCGCCGCGTCAGCATCGGGGGCACTGCCAAGGTAGCACCAGTTGCGCACCACATGGATCTGCTCCAGCGCCTCGTGGCGTTCGACCAGGCCAACGGCGCCGGCATAGGGCCAGCAGGCTACCCGCAGCGCTTCCAGCGCGGCGAGCAGGCGTCCGTGGTGTTCGGCAGGACTCTCGTCACCGCGGCATACCCCGGCGCAGTGGCGCAGTGCGGCGCGAAAGCAGGCCCGCCCGGAAGCCAGTTTTTCCAGGCCCAGTGCGCCATAACAGAGCTTGTGCTGGTCGGCCAGGCCGCGCAGCCCCTCGACGGCCGCATGCCGGCTGCCGTACAGGCCGAAGAGGCCCGGTTCGGTGGCGAAATTCATCTCGCGCGCGTAGACCACCTCGGGGCGGCCATCCTCCGCGAGACGCCAGGCACAGAGCTGCCGGCTGCGTCGCAGTTGCTGGTTGTACAGCGGCTGGCGCTGCTTGATCAGGCTGGCCTCCAGCAGCAGGGCACCGACCTCACCCGCCGTCAGGATGTGGCTGATGTGGCGGGTCTGGCGCAACATACGCGACTCGTCCGGGTTGCGCAGATGGGAGAGCACGCGCGCGCGAAGGTTGACACTCTTGCCGATGTACAGCGGCAGGGACTCGCTGTCGCCATGGAAGATGTAGACACCGGGCGCAGCCGGCAGCGCCTCCACGGCGTCCCGCAGATGCTGCGGGTATTCGTAGAGGCGGGCGTCGTCGAATTCGGGCCGGCGGCGGGCGGGAATGTGCATGGCGTGGTAGCCCCTCAGATCCGGCGGTGCGGGCCGCGCAAACCTGCGGCGGGTCCGGAACGACCGGCCATCACACGCATCAAAACACTGGTCATGTGTCCAGTATAGGGAATTTGCGGTGCACCTCAAAAAACTGTCCAAAAGCCCAGGAACTTTCTGGCTTAGCACTCTCTCTCAGGGAGTGCTAATATAAAAGCATGATCACCAAAGGAGTTCTGGCATGACCGCTGTCACTGGAGTTTCCGCTTCTGCGCTGACCGTCGCGAATCCCTGGGCGCTGGTGCCCCCGCTGGGCAATCTGGATGCCTACATCACGGCCGTCAATCGCATGCCCATGCTCACCCAGGAAGAGGAGCAGGAGTTTGCGCGCAAGTTCCGGGAGACCAATGACCTTGAGGCCGCCGGTAAGTTGGTGCTCTCTCACCTGCGCCTGGTCGTTTCCGTCTCGCGTCAGTACCTGGGCTACGGCCTGCCCCACGGCGACCTGATCCAGGAGGGCAATGTGGGCCTGATGAAAGCCGTCAAGCGCTTCGACCCCGAGCAGGGCGTGCGCCTGGTGAGCTACGCGCTGCACTGGATCAAGGCCGAGATCCACGAATACATCCTGAAGAACTGGCGCATGGTCAAGGTCGCGACGACCAAGGCCCAGCGCAAGCTGTTCTTCAACCTGCGCTCCATGAAGCAGGGCTACAAGGCCGACGCGGCCGCGGCCGATGCCGGCACGCACCGCGAGACCCTCAGCGAGCGTGAAATCGACCTGATGGCCAGGGAGTTGAACGTCAAGCGCGAAGAGGTCATCGAGATGGAGACCCGCCTCTCGGGCGGCGACGTCATGCTGGACCCGGGTCCGAGCGAGGACGGCGAGGACAGCTTCGGCCCCATTGCCTACCTGGCCGACGCCAGCCACGAGCCCACAGCGATGATCGAGGCCCACCAGCGCGACCGCCTGGCCAGCGACGGCGTGGCCGCGGCGCTGGAGGTGCTGGATCCGCGCAGCCGCCGCATCGTGGAGGAACGCTGGCTCAAGGTGAACGACGACGGCACCGGCGGCATGACGCTGCACGAACTGGCTGCAGAGTACGGTGTCAGCGCCGAGCGCATCCGCCAGATCGAGGTGGCCGCCATGAAGAAGATGAAGGCCGCGCTGGCAGAATACGCCTGATCTGGCGTACGCCTCAACACGGGCCCCGGGTTCGCCAGAATCCGGGGCCTTTTCCCCTTTTCCATTGGAGAGATCGCAATGCCCACCCCGACGCGCCTGCGCCGCGCCCTGCTCGCCTTCGGGCTGACAACCCTGGCCCTGGCGGCCGCCGCCCAGCCCGCTTCGGGATGGCCCGCCAAGCCGGTGAAGATCATCGTCGGTTTCCCGGCAGGCACCTCGCCCGACCTGGTGGCGCGCACCCTGGCCGAACCGCTGGGCAAAGCGCTGGGCCAGCCGGTGATCGTGGAGAACAAGCCCGGCGCGGGCGGAAACATCGCTGCCGATGCGGTCGCCAAGGCCACCGACGGCCACACCCTCGGCGTGATGATCAATGGCAACCTCACCATCGCGCGGCTGCTCAACCCGAAGACCCCGTACGACCCGCTCAGGGACCTGACGCCCATCAGCCTGATCGGCACCGCGCCCCTGGTGTTGGCCGCGCCGGCCGATGCGCCGGGCAAGACTGCAGCCGAGTTCCTGGCCGCGGCGCACGCCAGCGGCGACAAGTGGAGTTACGGTTCACCCGGTGTGGGCACCGTGGGCCATATCGGCATGGAACTGCTCAAGGCACGTGTCGGCATGGCGCCCGTGCACGTGCCCTACCCCGGCTATCCGCAGGTGGTGACGGCCATGGTCGGCGGGCAGATCCAGCTCTCCATGCTGCCCCCGGGCCTGGCGCAGACGCAAGCCCGCGCCGGCAAGATCCGGGTCCTGGGTGTTACCTCGGCTGGCCGCAGCACGCTGGCACCCGAGCTGCCCAGCCTGGCCGAGGCCGGGGTCAAGGACTTCCAGCTCGAGATCTGGAACGCCGTCGCCGGCCCGGTCTCACTGCCCAGGCCGGTGGTGCAACGCCTCTCGACGCTGTTGAGCGAGATCGCCCGCGAACCGGAGGTGCGGCAAAAGCTCTTCCAGCAGGGCTGGCAAGTGGTGGGCGGCAGTTCCGAGGCACTGGCCCTGCGCATCAAGGCCGACACGGCCACGCTGGGGCGCATCATCACGGAACGGTCGATCAAGGCCGAGTGAGGCACGCCGCGGCGATGGATAACGGCGGCGTGCGTACAGTTTCACGCGAGCCGCAAACTATTTCTGCTGTTTCAACAGCAGCTTGATGTCGCTGGCCAACGCGCCGGCACCGCTGCCGTAACGGGAGTACAGGCGCAGGCGACCCTGGGTGTCGTAGATGTACGTACCAGCCGAATGGTCCATGGTGTAACTGGTCGGTGTCTTGCCCTCCACCCGCTTGTAATAGACCTTGTAGTCCTTGGCCACCGCCGCCAGCTTTTCGGGC
>DALYHW010000198.1:0-5590 GCA_031970695.1 Hylemonella sp. | reverse complement strand
TTCGTGGCCCGCGTCTGGGAGTGGAAGGAGCAGAGCGGCAACACCATCACCACGCAGATGCGCCGCATGGGCGACAGCGTGGACTGGAGCCGCGAGTACTTCACCATGGACGACAAGCTGTCCAAGACGGTGACCGAGACCTTTGTGCAGCTGTACGAGCAGGGCCTGATCTACCGTGGCAAGCGCCTGGTGAACTGGGATCCGGTGCTGCAGTCGGCCGTGTCGGACCTGGAGGTGGAAAACGAGGAGAAGGACGGGGCACTCTGGCATATCCGTTACCCCCTGGCCGACGGTTCGGGCAGCGTGGTCGTGGCGACCACCCGCCCCGAGACCATGCTGGGCGACGTGGCTGTGATGGTGCACCCGGAGGATGACCGTTACCAGGCGCTGATCGGCAAGATGGTGACGCTGCCGCTGGTGGGGCGTCAGATCCCGGTGATTGCCGATGAGTACGTGGACAAGGAATTCGGCACCGGCGTGGTCAAGGTCACGCCTGCGCACGATCCCAACGACTACCAGGTCGGCCAGCGTCACAAGCTGGAGATGATCTGCGTGCTGACCCTGCAGGCCAAGATCAACGAGAACGCGCCCGAGGCTTATCGCGGCATGGACCGTTTCGTGGCGCGCAAACAGATCGTGAAAGACCTGGAGGCACAAGGCCTGCTGGTCGAAACCAAGAAGCACAAGCTCATGGTGCCCATCTGCACCCGCACGGGCCAGATCGTCGAGCCTATGCTGACGGACCAGTGGTTCGTGGCCATGAGCAAGGTATCCGACCAGGATCCGACGGGCAAGAGCATTGCGCAAAAAGCCATCGACGCCGTGGACAGCGGTGCGGTGAAGTTCGTGCCCGAGAACTGGGTCAACACCTACAACCAGTGGATGAACAACATCCAGGACTGGTGCATCTCGCGCCAGCTCTGGTGGGGCCACCAGATCCCGGCCTGGTACGACGAGCAGGGCAACGTGATCGTGGCGCGCAGCGAGGCCGAAGCGCAGGCCCAGGCGCCGGGCAAGAAGCTCACGCGGGATGAAGACGTCCTCGATACCTGGTATTCGTCCGCGCTGGTGCCCTTCAGCACCATGGGCTGGCCGGAACAGACGGAGGACTTCGACCTCTACCTGCCCTCGACCGTGCTGGTCACCGGCTACGACATCATCTTCTTCTGGGTCGCGCGCATGATCATGATGACGACCCATTTCACTGGCAAGGTGCCGTTCAAGCATGTCTACATCCACGGCCTGGTGCGCGACGCGCAGGGCCAGAAGATGAGCAAGTCCGAGGGCAATGTGCTGGACCCGGTGGACCTGATCGACGGCATCGCGCTCGCGCCCCTGCTCGACAAGCGTGTGATCGGCCTGCGCAAGCCCGAGACGGCACCGCAGGTGCGCAAGAATACCGAGAAGGAGTTTCCCAACGGCATCCCGGCCTTCGGTGCCGACGCACTGCGCTTCACCTTTGCTTCGCTGGCTTCCCTGGGGCGCAACATCAACTTCGACAGCAAGCGCTGCGAGGGCTACCGCAACTTCTGCAACAAGCTGTGGAACGCCACGCGTTTCGTGCTGATGAACTGCGAGGGCCACGACTGCGGCCTGCAGGAGCATGGCGCCGGCGAATGCGTGCCAGGTGGTTTCCTCGAATTCAGCGCTGCCGACCGCTGGATCGTCTCGCTGCTGCAGCAGGTCGAGGCCGACGTGGCGCAGGGCTTTGCCGACTACCGGCTGGACAACGTCGCCAACACGATCTACGACTTCGTCTGGAACGAGTTCTGTGACTGGTATCTGGAAATCGCCAAGGTGCAGATCAATGCCGGCAACGCCGCACAGCAGCGCGGCACGCGCCGCACCCTGATCCGTACCCTGGAGACCATCCTGCGTCTGGCGCACCCGCTGATTCCCTTCATCACCGAAGAGCTGTGGCAGAAGGTGGCGCCTGTGGCGGGCCGCGCCGGTGAGTCCGTCAGTGTCGCCGCCTATCCGGTGGCCCAGCCCGAGCGCATCGATGCCGCGGCCATGGCCGAGGTGGCGCGCCTGCGCCAGTTCGTCGACGCCTGCCGCACCCTGCGCGGCGAGATGAGCGTTTCGCCCTCCACGCGCCTGCCGCTCTATGCGCTGGCCAGCGACGACAGCGAGGCCGCTTTCATCACGCGATGGGCCCCCGTGCTGCAGGCTTTGTCCAAACTCAGTGAGGTCAAGGTCTTCAAGGGCGAGTCCGATTGGGTGGCCGCCGCCCAGGCCGCGCCGGTGGCTGTGGTGGGCACGGCCCGTCTCTGCCTGCACATGGAAGTGGACGTGGCCGCCGAGAAGGCGCGCCTGAGCAAGGAAGCGACGCGTCTGGAGGGCGAAATCGCCAAGGCCCACGGCAAGCTGTCCAACGAAGCCTTCGTCGCCAAGGCGCCGCCGGCCGTGATCGAGCAGGAGAAGAAGCGCGTCGCCGACTTCACGGCCACGCTGGCCAAGATCCAGGATCAGCTGGCGCGATTGAAGTGAACGTATCGGTGACGGACAACGGGAGAATCGACGCATGAACCATCTGATCAAAACGGCCGTGTTTCCCGTCGCCGGCCTCGGCACGCGGTTCCTGCCCGCCACCAAGGCTGCGCCGAAAGAGATGCTGCCCGTCGTGGACAAGCCGCTGATCCAGTACGCCGTGGAGGAGGCTTACGCCGCCGGCATCCGCCACATGGTCTTTGTGACCGGCCGCAACAAGCGCGCCATCGAGGACCATTTCGATACGGCCTACGAGCTGGAAAACGAACTGGAACAGGCGGGCAAGCAGGCGCTGCTGGACATCGTGCGTTCGGTACAGCCCGAGGACATGCTGTGTTCGTATGTGCGCCAGCCGCGTGCGCTGGGCCTGGGCCATGCGGTGCTGTGCGCCGAGCACCTGACCGAGGGCGCGCCTTTCGCCGTGCTGTTGGCCGATGACCTGATGATGGGGCCGGCCGGTGGGCCGCCGGTGTTGGCGCAAATGGCCGAGGTGTTTCAGCGCCTGGGCGGCTCGGTGCTGGCCGTGCAGGAGGTGCCGCAGGAACAGGTCCGCCGCTACGGCATCGTGGCCGGTGCGGCGGCAGGGGAGCGTCTCCTGCAGATCGAGCGCATCGTCGAGAAGCCGGCGCCGGAAGTCGCGCCCTCTCGTCTGGCGGTGGCTGGCCGTTACATCCTGACGCCCGCCGTATTCGACCAGATCCGCCAGCAGCCGCGTGGCGCGGGCGGGGAGATCCAGCTCACCGACGGCATTGCGGGTCTGCTCCGGCACGAAGCGGCGTACGCCTACACCTATGCCGGCAAGCGCTACGACTGCGGCAGCAAGGAAGGTTTCCTCGAGGCCACGGTAGAACTGGCTCTGGCGCACCCGGAGGTGGGGGCGCGTTTCCGCGATTACTTGAAGTCGCTCAAGGTCTGACGGCTGCATACAGGGCGTCAGCGACGTCTGCAGCATCTGCGCGACGGGTCCGGCGAGGCAGCCGGATTTTCTTTGTCGGGCCGTGCACGTGGGCCGGCCCGCGCGGGCTTCAGCGCCGCTTGAGGATGTGGATGAAGTCCTTGCCCTCGGTCGTCTGCTCCAGCAATTCGTTGCCGGTCTGCTTGGCGAAGGCCATGAAATCGCGCACCGAACCGGAATCGGTGGAGATCACCTTGATGGTCTGGCCGCTTTCCATTTCCGACAGGGCTTTCTTGGCCTTGAGGATGGGCAGGGGACAGTTCAGGCCACGGGTGTCGAGTTCACGATCTGCGTTCATTGCGGGTCCGGTATTCGTTTTCAGTCGCGATTTTAAGCAATCCCCATCTCAGCCGCCGGCCGGACGGTCCTGTGGGGATTTCCAGTTTTCGAAGAACTGCGGATCGTGGCCGCGCGAGCGCAGCCAGTCTGCCAGGGCATAGCCGGTACCGGCGGGCCAACACTTCACCGATTCCGGGGCATACAGCTTGTAGTCCACCAGCTCGGGCGAGAGGCGTACCTCGCCTTCGCAGAGGGCGTGGTAGGCGATGATGACCTGGTTCATGCGTTGGAAATCGTAGACACCGATCAGGTGCAGCTCGAGTGCCTGCAGGCTGGTTTCTTCCAGGATCTCGCGCCGGATGCCTTCCTGCGGTGTCTCGCCGGCTTCCATGAAACCGGTGATCAGCGCGTACATCCTGCTCTCCCACGCGGCGTTGCGTGCCAGCAGGATCCGCCCCTGGTATTCGACCACGGCAGCCAGCACCGGTGTCGGATTGTTCCAGTGGGTCCAGGCGCAGGCAGGGCAGCGCAGGCGTTCTTTCTCGCCGCCGTCTTCCTGCAGCCGGACCGGGGCCAGCGCCGTGGCGCAGGACGGGCAGTAACGGTAGCTGTCCATCAGCCGACGCGAGGTTTCACGCGGGAAACACGCCGGTCGACAAGTAGCGGTCGCCGCGGTCGCAGACGACGAAGGCGATCGTGGCGTTCTCCGCCTGGGCCGCCACCTGCTGGGCAACCCAGCAGGCGCCCGCAGCGGAAATGCCGGCGAAGATGCCTTCCTCGCGGGCAAGCCGGCGGCACATGTCCTCGGCGTCGACCTGGCTCACGTAGACCAGTTCGTCCACACTGCCGGGGTCGTAGATCTTGGGCAGGTATTCCTGCGGCCACTTGCGGATGCCCGGGATGCGCGAGCCTTCGCTGGGCTGGGCGCCGATGATGCGGATGGCCGGGTTCTTTTCCTTCAGGAAGCGCGACACGCCCGTGATGGTGCCGGTGGTCCCCATGGCACTGACGAAGTGCGTGATGCGACCGCCCGTCTGTTCCCAAAGCTCGGGACCAGTGGTTTCGTAATGGATGCGCGGGTTGTCGGCGTTGGCAAACTGGTCCAGCACGCGGCCCTTGCCGCTTTGCTCCATCTGCGTGGCCAGGTCGCGTGCGTACTCCATGCCGCCGGACTTGGGTGTAAGGATCAGCTCGGCCCCGAAGGCCTTCATGGTCTGCGCGCGTTCGATGGACAGGTCCTCCGGCATGATCAGCACCATGCGGTAGCCCTTGATGGCCGCGGCCATCGCCAGTGCGATGCCGGTGTTGCCCGAGGTCGCCTCGATCAGGGTATCGCCGGGCTTGATGTCCCCGCGCTCCTCGGCGCGCCGGATCATGGACACCGCGGGCCGGTCCTTCACCGAGCCGGCGGGGTTGTTGCCCTCGAGCTTGCCGAGGATGACATTGCCGCGTACGGCGTTCTCGGCGGCGCCGATGCGCTGCAGTGCCACAAGCGGCGTACGGCCGATGGCGTCTTCGATGGTCGGGTACTTCATAAGCCTCACTGTGCCATAATTTGCGGCTCTGCATGCCCCCAGCCCGGGTGGTGAAATTGGTAGACGCAGGGGACTCAAAATCCCCCGCCGCAAGGCGTGCCGGTTCGAGTCCGGCCCCGGGCACCAGCTGCTGGCTCCACCGGCGGTCACACAGGACCATGCCACACGAAGATAGCGGCCAAGTGGAGTGGATATATGGCGTAGAAGGTCAGGCCGGGCATACGCGGGATGGCACCCGATAGCCGGGGCGACAGGGCATACAGCGCCACGGTTCCAAAGCCCGCCACGATTGCCTGCTGACTCAACCACCCGTACCCCAGTGCATTGACCG
>DALYHW010000197.1:4865-5607 GCA_031970695.1 Hylemonella sp. | reverse complement strand
CATCGAGGTGATCGTTCGCCAGATGCTGCGCCGTGTGATCGTCGAGAACCCTGGCGATTCGTCCTACATCGCGGGCGAACAGGTCGAGCGTTCCGAGATCCTCAACACCAACGACGCCCTGCGCGGCGAAGGCAAGGTGCCTGCCACCTACAGCAACGTGCTGTTGGGCATCACCAAGGCTTCGCTGTCCACCGACTCGTTCATCTCCGCCGCGTCCTTCCAGGAAACCACGCGCGTGCTGACCGAAGCCGCCATCATGGGCAAGCGCGACGACCTGCGTGGCCTGAAGGAAAACGTCATCGTCGGCCGCCTGATCCCCGCAGGTACCGGCATGGCTTATCACGAGGCCCGCAAGGTCCGCGAGAACATGGACGAGGCCGAGCGCCGCGCCATCGCCGACGCGGAAGCCGCCGAGCTGGCCCAGAGCAACGAGGGTGCGGCCACCGAGTAAATCCGGTTGCGACCCCGTTGACCGTGCCCCAGGTGCTGCCGTGCCTGGGGCATTTTTCTTCCGATGAGCGAAACGACATGAGTCTTTCCTGGAGTCAGGCATGAGCGAGGTCACGCAGGCGCCCGCACTTTGGCGGCAGTTGCAGGCCGCAGCCAGCGTGCTGGCGGCGGTCCGCGCGGGCGCCTCCGGCACCACCGCGCTGGATGCCGTGCCCGGCGCGCTGCGCCCGGGCGTACAGGCCCTGGCGTACGCGGCCTTCGACGGGCTGTTCCAGCAGACGCTGCTGCGCCA
>DALYHW010000197.1:0-4855 GCA_031970695.1 Hylemonella sp. | reverse complement strand
ACGCGGCCTTGCGTGAGCTGGGCCGCGCCGAGGCCTTGCGCAAGCTGCTGGCCGCGCGCAAGCCGCCGCCCGCGGTGGATGCCCTGCTGTGCGTGGCGCTGGCCCTGGCCTGGCGCGACGAGGGGGCGCCCTACGAGGCTCATACCCTGGTCAACCAGGCCGTCGAGGCGGCCAAACGCAGCGAGGCCACGCAGGCGCAGGCCAGTTTCGTCAACGCCTGCCTGCGACGGTTCCTGCGCGAGCGTGCGGTCCTGGTGGCGCAGACCGACAAGGACCCGGTGGCGGTGTGGAACCACCCGCGCTGGTGGATCGACCGGCTTCGCCACGACGCGCCCGGGCATTGGCAGGCCGTGTTGCAGGCCAACAATCGCCAGCCCCCCCTGACCTTGCGTGTCAACGTGCGCCGGCGCACGGTCGAGGACTACCTGGCCGGCCTGGCCGCTGCCGGCATCCACGCCACCCGCAACGGCGACCACGGTGTCACTCTCGCCGAGGCGCTGCCCGTGCAGCAGGTGCCGGGTTTTGCCCAGGGTGAAGTCTCGGTCCAGGATGCTGCCGCCCAGATGGCAGCGCCCCTGCTGCTGCAGGGGCTGCCGCGCGAGCCCGGCTTGCGCGTGCTCGACGCCTGCGCCGCGCCGGGGGGCAAGACGGCCCATCTGCTGGAGCTGGCCGACGTGGAGGTGACGGCGCTCGACATCGACGCCCAACGCTGCCGGCGCATCACCGAGAACCTGCAGCGCCTGGGCCTGCAGGCGCGGGTGCTGGCGGCCGATGCCGGCCAGCCGGCCGTCTGGTGGGACGGGCAACCTTTTGACGCCATCCTGCTGGACGCGCCTTGCACGGCCTCGGGCATCGTGCGCCGCCACCCGGACGTGCGCTGGCTGCGCCGCGACAGCGACGTGGCCCAGCTCGCGGCGCAACAAAAACGCCTCCTGGCCACGCTGTGGCCCCTGCTGAAACCCGGCGGCCGCTTGCTGTACTGCACCTGTTCGGTCTTCCGACCTGAGGGCGAGGAGCAGGTGCAAGCGTTTCTTGCGCACAACAAAGGGGCGCATTTGCTCCCCTCCCCCGGCCATTTATGGCCCTCTTTGTCGCCGCAAGGCAACGCCGTCACGGACAATCGGATCAGTGACCACGACGGCTTTTATTACGCACTGCTGGAGAAGGGCGCGGGCTGACCTGTCCGCGCTGATCGCCTGCGTCCTGTTCTGGGGCCTGCTGCCCGGCGCCGTCCACGCCCAGGGCGCCGCCCCGGAGGCGGGTGCCCTGGCGCTCAGCCGCAATGGTGACGGCGTCGAACTGGCCACGGCCGTGCGTTTTGACCTGCCGGCGGCGGTCGAGGACGCCCTGCTCAAGGGCGTGCCGCTGATCTTCGTCGCCGAGGCCGAGATCTACCGTGAGCGCTGGTACTGGCTGGATCGCCGGGTCGCGGGCGTGCAGCGTCACATGCGGCTGCTGTTCCAGCCGCTCACGCGCCGCTGGCGCCTCGCCGTGTCCTCCGGGCCCATCGGCCAGGCCGATTCCGGCGTGGCGCTGTCCCAGACCTTTGACACCCTGGACGAGGCACTGGGCGTGATCCGCCGCGTTTCAGGCTGGCGCATTGCGGACTATGCGGAGCTCGAAAATGGCGCCCGCCACCGCGTCGAATTCCGCTTCCGACTGGACACCTCGCAGCTGCCGCGCCCCTTGCAGATCGGTGCCCTGGGCACGAGCGACTGGAGCCTGGCGGTCTATGCCAGCCAGCGCCTGCTGCCGGAGAGCCTCAAGTGACACCCGATAACGCGGGCCGCGACCCGCGCCGGTCCAACGCTCTGCGCTGGACCCTGGGCGTGGTGCTGGCCATCGTGGTCGCGATCGGCCTGGTGCTGCTGTTCCTGCTCACGCTGGCCACCGGCAACCGCGAGCTCTACGAGCGCTATTACGCGCAGCTGTTTGTCGTGAACGTCGTGGTGGCGCTGCTGCTGCTGGGAGTCATCGGATGGATCGGCTGGCGCCTGCTCAAGCGCTTGCGCCAGGGCCGGTTCGGCAGCCGGCTTCTCATCAAGCTGGCCGCGATCTTTGCGCTCGCCGGTTTTGCACCGGGCGTGCTGATCTACGTGGTGTCCTACCAGTTCGTCTCGCGTTCCATCGAAAGCTGGTTCGACGTACAGGTCGAAGGCGCGCTCGAGGCGGGCCTGGGCCTCGGGCGATCGACGCTGGAGACGCTTTCGAGCGACCTGGCGGCCAAGACCCGCGCGGCCGCCGTGCCCTTGCAGGATGCCCCCGATGTCGTGGCCGCGCTGATGCTCGAACGCATGCGCGAACAGCTGGAAGTGCGCGACGTCGTGCTCTGGGGCAGCAACGGGCAGTTGCTGGGCAGCGCCGGCGCCTCGCGTTTCCAGTTCAACCCGGAAAAGCCCGCTCCGGCCCAGTTTCGCAAGGCGCGCAGCCAGCGGGCACTCACCTGGATCGAGGGGCTGGACGATGCCAGCGCCGACAGTCCGCCGCAGGCGCGGATCAAGGCCCTGGTGCCCGTGCCGCGCACCGGCCTGGACATGCTGGACGAACCACGCTATCTGCTGGTCACGCAGGCGTTGCCCGACAGCCTGGTCGCCAATGCACTGGCCGTGACCGAAGCGCACCGCGAATACCAGGAGCGGGCGCTGGCGCGCCAGGGGCTGCGCCGCATGTACATCGGCACCCTGACACTCAGCCTCTTCCTTGCCGTGTTCGGCGCCGTGCTGCTGGCCATCGTGCTGGGCAACCAGATTACGCGACCCCTGCTGCTGCTGGCCGACGGCGTGCGCCAGGTGGCCGCTGGTGACCTGACGCCCAAGGCGGCACTGCAGGGTCGCGACGAGCTGGGTGGTCTCACCCGGTCGTTTGCCGACATGACGCAGCAACTGGCGGACGCGCGCCACGCTGTGGAGCTCAGCATGGAGCAGGTCAACGCCGCGCGCGAGAACCTGCAGACGATCCTCGACAACCTCACGGCGGGCGTCATGGTGCTCGACGCCCAGGGCGTGATCCAGTCGGTCAATCCCGGTGCGACCCGCATCCTGCGTATGCCACTGGCAGCGGCCGAAGGCCGGCGCCTGGCCGACATCGAGGGTCTGGAGGAATTTGCGCGGCATGTGCAGCAGCAGTTCGATCGCTTCGTCGAGGAGCGCGCTGAACACTCGCTCGACCACTGGCAGGAGTCCTTCGAGCTTGGCCCGCCCTCGGGCTCGCCGGCCGCCGGGACCGGTGGCGAGACCATCACCCTCGTGGCGCGCGGCGCCGAACTGCCGGGCAAGGCCTGGCTGCTGGTGTTCGACGACATTTCCGAAATCGTTTCCGCGCAGCGGGCCCAGGCCTGGGGCGAGGTGGCACGCCGCCTGGCGCATGAGATCAAGAATCCGCTTACGCCCATCCAGCTCTCGGCGGAACGCCTGGAGCGCAAGCTCAGCGGCAAGGTGGCGGAGCCGGAGCAGGCAGTCGTGGCCAAGTCGGTCAAGACCATCGTGGACCAGGTCGATGCCATGAAACGCCTGGTCAACGAATTCCGCGACTACGCGCGCCTGCCCGCGGCCGAGCTCAAGCCGCTGGACCTCAACAACCTGGTCGGTGAAGTCCTGCATCTCTACGGTGGTGAGAGCGTGCGTGTGCCCATTCGCGTCGATCTGGATGCGCGCTGCCCGCCCATCCTGGGGGATGCCCAGCAGTTGCGCCAGGTGCTGCACAACCTGCTGCAGAACGCCCAGGACGCCACGGAAACCGCCGGTCGCACCGGGCCCGAATTCCCCGTGACCGTGCGCACCCAGTGGATGGATGCGAGCAGCCGGGTGCGCCTGAGTGTGCTGGATTACGGCACGGGTTTTCCCGAGCCCATCCTCAAGCGGGCCTTCGAGCCCTATGTCACGACCAAGGCCAAGGGCACAGGTCTGGGGTTGGCCGTGGTGAAGAAGATTGCCGACGAACACGGGGCCCGGATCGACCTCGCCAACCGCCTGGCCGAGGATCAGGTGGTAGGGGCCCAAGTATCGTTATCATTCAGCATAGAGAAACCGGTTCCGGTATGAACCGGGCCGCACCATCCGCAAGAGACGCAGCGTACCCATCATGGCAAACATCCTGGTAGTCGATGACGAACTCGGCATACGCGACCTGCTGTGGGAAATCCTGAATGATGAGGGCCATGCCGTCGAGGTGGCGCAGAATGCGGCGCAGGCACGCGCCGCCCGCCTGCGCGAGCGTCCAGACCTCGTTCTGCTGGACATCTGGATGCCTGATACCGACGGCGTCACGCTGCTCAAGGAGTGGTCTACCGCCGGTCTGCTGACCATGCCGGTCATCATGATGAGCGGGCACGCCACCATCGACACGGCTGTTGCGGCAACCAAGATCGGCGCGCAGGCGTTCCTGGAAAAACCCATCACGCTGCAAAAACTGCTCAAGGCGGTCGAACAGGGCCTGGCGCGCAATGCCGCGCAGCCGGCGGCGGCGGTCCAGGCGGGCCAGCCCTCGACGACCGGCAGCGAACTGCCGGGCATCCAGGCCCAGCCTGTGGTCCTGGGCGCGGAGCTCGGTCCCCAGGCACAGCAGAATTTCCAGCTCGACAAGCCGCTGCGCGAGGCGCGCGACGAGTTCGAAAAAGCCTACTTCGAATACCACCTGGCGCGCGAGAGTGGCTCCATGACCCGCGTGGCCGAGAAAACCGGCCTGGAGCGTACCCACCTCTACCGCAAGCTCAAGCAGCTCGGCGTGGACCTGAGCCGCGGCAAGCGCAACGGCGCCTGAGCCCTGCTGCCGGACAGCCGCCAAGTCCTGCTATAATTCCATCTCTTGGCCCGGTAGCTCAGTTGGTAGAGCAGCGGATTGAAAATCCGCGTGTCGG
>DALYHW010000196.1:0-5607 GCA_031970695.1 Hylemonella sp. | reverse complement strand
TTCATGGCTCCATTCTCTTAAGAGTTGGAGCCTCCTCAAAACCCGGGGCGATTCATCGATCACCCAACTTGATTTTTCGATCTTCATTGCTAACAAATGGGCTCGATGCCTCTATATCGTTAATGTCAAAGCCGAACCCAATTGGGTCGGCGTAAGACTTGGAATGAATGACCTCAATAAATCGGCCTAAGTGCACTTGTGCGTACTCATCGTCCAGCACCAGGGGGCGCGCCGAACTAAGAAGCTTTGATGTTTGAGCGAGTGCGGCAAGAGCATGAATACACGTACTCTTCCCGGACGAGTTAGGCCCGATTAACAGAGTGATTGGGCGGATATCAAACTCTGTCAGTTGATCAATGCCTTTGAAGTTTTCGATTCTTAGTTTGCTGATCGCCATGCTGTCTCCCTGATTTACGTATCGAAGCTATTTCCCCCAACTATCCTTCAAACCGGTGACACGGTTGAAGACGGGCTTACCCTTGGTGTGGTCCTTCCGGTCCGCCACAAAGTAACCATGCCGCTCGAACTGGAACTTGTCGTCCGCCGCGGCCTGGGCCAGTGAGGGCTCCACATAGGCGGTGACGGTCTTGAGACTCTCGGGGTTCAGGCTGGCCAGGAAGTCCTTGCCGCCGGCGTCGGGTTGCGGGTCGGTGAAGAGGCGGTCGTACAGGCGTACTTCGGCGGCCACGCCGTCGGCCACGCCCACCCAGGTGATGGCGGCCTTGGCCTTGACACTGTCGGCGCCCGGGGTGCCGCTCTTGGTGCCGGGGATGACCTTGGCATGCACTTCGGTCACCTTGCCCGCCGCATCGCGTTTGCAGCCGGTGCATTCGATCACGTAGCCGCCCTTGAGGCGCACCACGTTGCCGGGGAAGAGGCGCTTGTAGCCCTTGGGCGGCACTTCCTCAAAATCTTCGCGTTCGATCCACACTTCGCGGCCGATCAGGAAGCGGCGCGGGGCGGGGGCCACCTGGCCCTCCTCAACATGGGGCAGGGCGGGCAGGGTGCATTCCTCGGTATAGCCGTCGCTGCCAAAGGCTTCGGCCCAGTTGGTGAGCACCAGTTTCACCGGGTCCAGCACGGCCATGCCGCGGTGGGCCTTGTTCTCCAGGTCTTCGCGCAGGCAGCCGTCCAGGGTGCCGTAGTCGATCCAGGAATAGTCTTTGGTGACGCCGATGCGTTCGGCAAAGAGCTGGATGCTCTCGGGCGTGTAGCCGCGGCGACGCAGGCCGACGATGGTGGGCATGCGCGGGTCGTCCCAGCCGCTCACGCGGCCTTCGTTCACGAGCTGCGCCAGCTTGCGCTTGCTGGTGATGACGTAGGTGAGGTTGAGGCGCGCGAACTCGTGCTGGTGCGGCAGCAGGAAGACGTTGGGGCGCTGGCCGTCCAGTGCGTGGGCCAGCAGCGGGGTGAACTGCGCGGTCTCTTTCTTCAGCAGGGCGAAGAAGGCGCCCAGGTCGTGCACCACGGCGGCCTTGTCGTGTTCCCACTTGGCAAACAGGGCGCGCATCTGGCCTTCGGCCGCGCTGGCAAACAGCTTGTCGGCGTGGTTGTAGCAGTGCAGGGCAAATTCCTTCTGCGCTTCCAGGCCCTGGGCTTCGATCTTCTCGATCAGCGCCTTGGCCTGCGCAAACTGCGGCGCGCGCAGGATGGGGACGATGCGCTCCAGCGTCCAGTCGTAGAAGGGGCGCTGGTCTTCGAACTCCAGCGTGCAGATGCTGTGGGTGATGTTCTCCAGCGCGTCCTCGATGGGGTGCGCGAAGGTGTACATGGGGTAGATGCACCAGCGGTTGCCGGTGTTGTGGTGCTCGGCATGCTTGATGCGGTAGATGGCCGGGTCGCGCAGGTTGATGTTGGGGCTGGCCATGCTGATCTTGGCGCGCAGCACCATGCTGCCGTCCGCATGCTTGCCGGCGCGCATCTCGCGAAAGCGCGCCAGGTTCTCGGCGGGCGTGCGGTTGCGGAACGGGCTGTCCTTGCCGGGGTTGACGAAGTCACCGCGGTTGGCGCGCATTTCTTCCGGCGTCTGCTCGTCCACGTAGGCGTGGCCGGTCTCGATCAGGTACTCGGCGGCACGGTACATGAAGTCGAAGTAGTTGCTGGCGTAGAAGAGGTGGCTGTCGCCATGCGCTTCCCAGCCAAAGCCCAGCCACTTGACCGCGTCGGTGATGGAGTCGACGTACTCCTGCTCCTCTTTCTCGGGGTTGGTGTCGTCAAAGCGCATGTGGCAGACACCGTTGTAGTCGCGCGCCAGGCCGAAGTTCAGGCAGATGCTCTTGGCGTGGCCCACGTGCAGGTAGCCGTTGGGCTCGGGCGGGAAACGGGTGCGGATGCGCGCCGGGTCGGCCACGCTGCCCTTGGCTTCGGCATGCTCGGTGGCGGTGCCGGGCTTGTGGCCCCAGGTGCGGCCGCTGTAGGTGCCGGCGGCGAGGTCGTGCTCGATGATCTGGCGCAGGAAGTTGCTGGCCTTGGCCGGCTCGGCCGATTTTTCTTTGTTTCCGGGAATTGTTGGCGTGCTCATGGAGGAATTTTAGACCCCGGAGTATCTGCGGCGCCGGGACGCGTTTCGGCGGGATTACCATGAGGCCGCAGGAGAGATTTCGACATCATGGCAACGTCCCAGCCCTTGAGCCGCGGCAGCGTGTCTCTGCAACACGCCGATCTGCAGGCGGCCGTCCACGAGGGCCTCATCACCGCACAACAGGCCCAGGATCTGTGGGCGCACTGGACCAGCCAGGTGCGCCTGCACGAGACCCAGCCCGCACCGCTGGCCGACCCGGACCACCTGGCCGCGCCCGGCCTGCAGGGACCGCGCTTCTCGTTCACCAACGTGCTCTATTACTTCGGCGGCATGGTGGCCATCGGCGCCATGACGCTGTTCATGACGCTGGGCTGGCAGCAGTTTGGCGACTGGGGGCTGCTGGCCATTGCCGCGGCCTACCTGTTCGCCTGCCTCAAGGTGGCTGACGGGCTCAAGGCCCGCGGGCTGCGCATTCCCGCGGGCATCCTGGCTACGCTGGCAGTTTGCCTGGTGCCGCTGGCCGTCTTCGCGCTGCAAAGCGGGCTGGGCCTGTGGCCGCCGGGCGGGCCGTCCAGTTACCGGGCGTACCACGAGCTGATCGACTGGCGCTGGATGACGCTGGAGTTCGCCACGCTGGCCGCGGGCGTGGTGATGCTGTGGCGCTACCGCCTGCCCTTCATGGTGATGCCGATCGCGGTGACGCTCTGGTACATGTACATGGACACGGCGCACATGCTCATGCAGACGCAGGGTTTCGAGTTCCAGTTCATGCGCGACATGTCCCTGGTCTTTGGCCTGGCCACCTGCTTCATCGCCATGTGGGTGGACGTGCGCAGCCGCCGCGCCAGCGGCGAGTGGCGGCAGGACTACGCGTTCTGGCTCTACATCTTCGGCGCCATCATGTTCTGGGGCGGGCTGAGCGTGCAGCGCAGTGGCTCGGAGGTGGGCAAGGCGCTGTACGCGCTGCTCAACGTGGGCCTGGTGTTCTGGGGCGCGGCCATCGGCCGGCGCATCTTCACCATCCTGGGCGCGCTGGGCGTGGCGGGTTACCTGGGCTACCTGTCGCACCGCGTGTTCCAGAACAGCCTGCTGTTTCCGTTTGCGCTCACTCTCCTCGGACTTGGCGTGGTGGCGCTGGGTATCTGGTGGCAGCGGCACGAAAGCGCCATCGAACGGCGCCTGGGCAGCTGGGTGCCGGCGGGCCTGCGGCCCCGCTGAACCCTCCGGGGTAGACAGGCTGCACCGCCCTTGCTAGCATTCCGGCATGTTGCAGTTTTTATCAAATTTTATTTTGGGGGCTGCGCTGCTGGCGGGCCTGGCCAGCCCGGCCTGGGCGCAGAACAGCGGCAACTGGAGCGGCCTGCCCAAGCGGCCCTTCCTGGCCATCGATGCCAAGGCGCATTCGGATGAGGCCTTCTACATTGTCCTGACACCCGACGACCGGCGCGCGGTGACGGCCGCCTACGACGGCAGCGTGCGCGTGTGGGACGTGCAGACGGGTGAGCTGCAACAACGCTTTTTCCTGCCCAAGGGCGCGCCCATCGGCACGCTGCTACGCGGCCTGGCCATGGCGCCGGACGGCGAGCGCATCGCGGTGACGGGGCACAACATGCGCCGCGCGATCTTCATCCTGTCGCTGCAGACGGGGCAGATCGAGCGCACCATCACGGGCACCGAAGACTCCAACATCCTGGCCTGGTCGCGCGACGGCAAGTACCTCGCGGCGGGCAAGCCCAAGGGCGCGGTGGGGCAACCCGGCGTCCGCGTCTACGAGGTGGCGACCGGCCAGGAGGTGTTCCGCGACACGGAGTTCCCGGCCCTGATCTCGGGGCTGGAGTTCCGCGCCGACGGGTCTTTCTACGCGGCCACCTGGGACGGCAAGAGCCAGTCGTTCTTCAAGCTCTACAAGCCGCAGGACGGCGGCTGGCGCGAGGTGGCGACCAAGACACCGCGCTGGGGCGACTACCGCAGCCACTGGGATGTGGAGGGCAAGACCATCCTGCTGGGTGCACACACCCGGCTCGACGGCGAGACCCTCGTCGAGCTGCCGCAACATGCTTTCAACCGCACGGGTGTGCCGCCCGGCACGGGTTTTGCCCGCGTGGTGCAGTCGGCGGATGGCCGCTATTTCTACGGCACCACCTGGTCCAACCAGGGTACACAGGGCTTCATGCGGCGCTGGGCCGGCACCACCATGGGCGACAAGACCGACCAGCTCAACCTGCCGGACCCGCGTGTGGCCGACATTGCCGTGACGCGCAAGGGCGAGGTGGTGTACGTGGCCGAGAACGGCGCCGTGGCCATGGTGGATGCGGATTTCAAGCTGGCCTGGCGCGTGGCGGCCGACGTGGCGGACCTGCAGCGCCGCCCGCAATTGCTGAAGGTGACCGAGTCCGGGCAGGTGTGGCTGCCGGTGCCCGGCGAAGACGGCAAGCGTGATGTGGCCTTCAACCTGGCCGACCCGGGGTACACGCCGGTGCAGCGCGTGCAGGGTGACTGGAAGAAGCCATCGGACACCGGCCGTGGCGTGACGGTGCTGGCCTGGGAAGGCACGCAGGACGGCACGGTGAATGGCACGCGTTTCCCCATGGTGGGCAGCAGCGAGCGGTCGCTCGCCGTGGCGGCACATTCGACCGAGGGCACCGTGATCGTGGGCACGAACTGGGAACGGCTGTACAAGGTTTCCGGCAAAGGCGAGCGCCTGTGGGTGAAGTACCTGGGCTCGGACGTGCTGGCGGTGAACCTGATCGAGTCGCGTGACCTGGTGGTTGCGGCCACGGCCAACGGCATGCTGTGGGTGTTCCGCAATTCCACCGGCGAAGCGGTGATGTCGTATTACCTGCAGCCGGCCAGCCGGCGCTGGATTGCGATCAGCAGCCAGGGCTACTACGAGGCCAGCGTCGGCGCGGAAGATTCGGCCGGCTGGATCGTGAACCCGGCGTCGCCGCGCATTGCGGATTTCATGCCCATGTCGCGTTTCCGCGAGCGCCTCCGTCTGGCGGGGCTGGGCACCAAGGCCTGGGAGTTGCGCAGCGAGAGCCAGGCCGTGCGCGGCCTGGGCCCGGCGCGGCCCGCACCCGCCGTGC
>DALYHW010000195.1:0-5617 GCA_031970695.1 Hylemonella sp. | reverse complement strand
CTGCACGCTGATCGGCGGTGACACCACGCGCGGCCCGCTCAACATCTGCATCACGGTCTTCGGTGAAGTGCCGGTCGTCAACGGTCGCAGCCAGGCGCTGCTGCGCTCAGGCGCACAAGCCGGTGACGACATCTGGGTCAGCGGCACACTGGGCGACGCGCGCCTCGCCCTGCTGGCCCTGCGGGGTGAACTGACACTGCCCCCGGACCTGTTGCGCGCAGCGCGTACGCGGCTGGAGCAGCCCACACCCCGCGTCGCGCTGGGCCAGGCGCTGCGCGGCGTCGCCAGCGCGGCACTGGACCTGAGCGACGGCCTCGCCGGTGACCTTGGCCATATCCTCGAGGCCTCGGCCTGCGGTGCCACACTGGAAACACCGGCCCTGCGCGGCCTGCTGGCCACCGCTGCCGCACAGGCGGGCCTGGACGAGGCGCAGGTGCTGAGCCTGGTGCTCAACGGGGGTGATGACTACGAGTTGCTGTTCACGGCATCCCCGCAGCGACGCGAGGCCGTCCTGCGGGCGGGCACGCGGACCGCGGTGCCCCTGACGCGCATCGGTCGCATCGATGCCACGCCAGGCCTGCGTCTGGTCGATGCGCAAGGCCACGAGCAGCCGAACTGCTACGCTTCGTTCGACCATTTCCGCTGACGCGCCATGACCGCCCCGAACGCCCTGCACCCACCCGTCGTGCGACCCACCGCCCGCTTCCTGCTGGCGCATCCGGCACACGCCATCGCCCTGGGTTTTGGCTCGGGCATGAGCCCCCGGGCCGCCGGCACCGTGGGCACCCTGTGGGCCTGGGCCGCGTTCGTGGCATTGCAGCCCTGGATGGACGAGGTACGCTGGGGCCTGCTGCTGCTGATCGCATTGCCGCTGGGCTGGTGGGCCTGCAGCGTCACCGCACGCGACCTGCGGGTGGCCGACCCCGGCTGCATCGTCTGGGACGAAGTCATTGCCTTCTGGCTGGTGCTGTGGCTGATCACGCCCACCGGCTGGCCGGAACAGCTGCTCGCATTCGTGCTGTTCCGCTATTTCGACGCGGCCAAGCCGGGCCCCGTGGGCTGGGCGGACCGCCTCTACCATGACATGGACCCGGTGCACACTCGCCACGGCTGGGCCAAGGCGGGCTGGGGCATCCTGCTCGACGACCTGGTCGCCGCCTTCTGCACGCTGCTGCTCATCGCGCTCTGGAGGACCTTGTGACCACGGACACGCTGCCGCTGGTCGAACAACTCGCGGCACAACTGCTGCGGCAGCGCTGGATGCTGGCCACGGCCGAGAGCTGCACGGGCGGCCTGATCGCCGGTGCCTGCACGGACCTCAGTGGCTCGAGCAACTGGTTTGAGCGCGGCTTCGTCAGCTACTCCAACGCAGCCAAGACGGAGTTGCTCGGCGTCGATGCCCGGCTCGTCGAGCACCACGGTGCCGTCAGCGAACCCGTGGCCCGCGCCATGGCCGACGGTGCACTGCGCCGCTCGGCCGCGCAGGTGTCGGTGGCCGTGACCGGCGTGGCCGGCCCGACGGGCGGCGCCCCGGACAAGCCGGTGGGCCTGGTTTGGTTTGCCTTTGCCCTGCCCGGTCGGGTGCTCAGCGAGTCGATGCGTTTCCCCGGCGACCGCGCCGCCGTGCGCGCCGCCACCGTCCACCACGCGCTGCAACGATTGACCGAGCTGACATCATGAGCACACCCTGGTTCGCGGGCTTCGAGTCCCGCCGTTTCGACGTCAACGGCGTGCAGATCCACGCCCGCATCCCCACGACGCCACGCGGCGGCAAGCCCGCCTTGCTGCTGGTGCACGGTTTTCCGCAGACGCATGTGTTGTGGCATCGCGTGGCGCAGCGACTGCAGCAGGCGTACTGGATCGTCATGCCCGACCTGCGCGGCTACGGTGATTCGTCCCAGCCCGCCGGCCTGCCGGACCACAGCAATTACAGCAAGCGCACCCTGGCGCAGGACCTGGTCGACGTGATGGACCAGCTGGGCTGCACCACCTTCTTCCTGTGCGGCCACGATCGGGGCGGCCGCGTCTCGGCGCGGCTGGCGCTGGACCACCCGGAAAAGGTCACGAAGCTGTGCGTGGTCGATATCGCCCCGACGCTGGACATGTACAACGCCACCGACATGGCGTTTGCGCGCGCCTACTACCACTGGTTCCACCTGATCCAGCCCTGGCCCCTGCCCGAGAAGATGATCGGCGCCGACGCCAAAACCTACCTGCACGCCAAGCTCGGTGGCTGGGGCAGCCAGGGGCTGGGCTACATCGAATCCCAGGCGCTGGCCGAGTACGAGCGCTGCTTCTGCCGGCCCGAGGCCATCCACGGCGCCTGCGAGGACTACCGCGCCAGCGCGGACATCGACCTGGAGCACGACCGGACCAGCCGCACACAAGGACAGAAAATCGCCTGTGACATGCTGGTGCTGTGGGGGGCGCGCGGCGTCGTGCAGCGCATGTTCAAGCCCCTGGAACTGTGGCAGGCGCAGTGCCGGGGCACGGTCAGTGGCCAGGCGCTGCCGGCCGGGCATTTCATTCCCGAGGAGTTACCCGCCGAGACCGCAGCGGCGCTGCAGGCCTTCTTCCGTTGAGAGACTGCTGCGCGCTCAGGTGGCGCCGTGGCACTTCTTGTACTTCTTGCCGCTGCCGCAATGGCAGAGGTCGTTACGGCCGGGCGTCGCCTCCTTGCGCACGGTCTCCACGCGCGGGCCGATGCTGCGCCAGAGTTCGCGCAGGTCGTAGACGGCCCAGATGGCCTCGCCAAAGGCGTTGATGCGGGCCACGCTGACGGAGGGCGGGCTGCCATCGCCAAAGGGGGCGATCTCGGGCACGCCCTCGTCGTTCTCGGTCATGGCCACGATGGCCTGCAACGCGCTGTCGAGCCAGCGGGCGGAATCCTTGTCGCGCGGTGGCGCCCACTCCTCAGGCCAGTTCTCGACCACGTACATGAAGCCCAGGGCCCAGACCTGGGCAAAAGAAGGCAGTTCCTGCTCACCCAGGACATCACGCTCCTCGGCCGGCAATGCCGCCACGGCGCCCCGCACGTCCATCACCTCCGGGTGATAGGCCGCTTCGTCCTCCAGGCTCTCGACCTCGGCGTCCAGGGACGTGGCCACCTCCCGCCAGCGCCGTTCCCACAGGGCCAGGAAACGTTCGCGCTGGGCCACATCGGCAAAAGGCGCCACGCCGTCATCCCCTGTGCCCAGCAGCACCGGCAGGTACTCGCCCTGCGGAACCGGGCGGCGGCAGCACACGAGCGCCGCCATGACCCCTTCGCAGAACTCCCACTGCGGCGTCTCGTCGTCGCGGGTGCGCAGGTCGTCGAGGATGGCGTCGGGCTCGTCGAAATCTTCTGCGGCCAGAAGCTCACCGATCGATGTGGAGGGAGTGGCTGGAACGTTCATGGGCGCCCTGGGCGGCAAACGTGCCGCAAGCGGATGGGTGGGAGGGTGTGCGATTGTAGAAGCTGCGGGCGCGGACCCGGCTCCCCCCGGCCCGCGCCAGCCACGACTAGCTCGCGACCAGCGTGCGGTCAGCGGTCACGCCCTGCGTGAGCAGGCGCTTGCGCAGCTTGAGCACGGCGTGGTCCTTGCTCAGCAGGCGGGCCCGGTGGGCCACGGCCAGGTCAATGAACTTCTGGTCGTCCGGATCCTTGCAGACCATGGGGGCCCGCGGCGCCACGGCCACCAGCTGCACCTGCCGGTCGAAGGCCGCCAGCACGTCGGCGGCACTGAGTTGGTAGTAGGCCAGGCGCGGCACGATCTGCGGATAGGCCAGCACCCGTGCCAGTTCCTCGCGCATGGGCGGCGTGGCGATCCACCGGAGCTCGCCCGCGTCCAGCGCCGCGCGCAGCGGCGGGGTGGCCGGGTCGCTGAACACCAGCAGGTCCAGCACGATGTTGGTGTCCAGGACGATCATGGGCCGGCCGGCGCACTGGCCGGCTTCTCGCGCGCCGAGCCCTTGACGAGTTCGAACTTGAACAGCCGGCATTCCAGCGGGCCATTCCACATCGGCACCCGGCGCGATTCCTTCAGGCGCATCTTGCCCGGCAGCTTGAGGTCGGGCGTCAGCATCCAGGCCGTCCAGCCGCTGTAGTGCTTCTTCCAGTGGGTGGCGAGTTTGCTGAAGAAGTCGTTGCCCTCGGCGGCATCCGTCTCCGGCAGTTCGCGCGCACCCCAGCGCGCCTTGCCGGCAAAACCACCGGCCTCGATGCGCTCGCCATAAGGCGGGTTGATCAGCATCACGCCGGGCGTGGCGCAAGGTGGCATGCGCTGCAGGGCGTCGCCGCCGCGGAACTCGATCACGTCGGCCACGCCGGCACGTTCGGCATTGCGCTGGGCGAAGTCCACCATGCGGTGCGACACATCACTGCCAAAGATCAGCGTGGCCTGGCCCGGCTCGGGCTTGACCACCGCCTGCGCGGCCTCGGCCTTCATGGCGGCCCACTCCTGGGCGCGGAAAGGACGGTACTTTTCAAAAGCGAAGCGCCGCAGGGAACCGGCCGCGATGTTGCAGGCAATCTGCGCGGCCTCGATGACGACGGTGCCACTGCCGCAGCAGGGGTCGTACAGTGGCAGCAGGTCACCATCGCCCTCGGCCCAGCCACTGGCCGCGATCATGGCCGCCGCGAGGGTCTCCTTCAGGGGAGCGTCGCCCTTGTCCTCGCGCCAGCCGCGCTTGAACAGCGGTTCGCCCGAGGTATCGATGTAGAGGGAACACTGATCGGTGGTCAGGTGCGCGTAGATCCGCACGTCGGGCCAGTGCGTGTCGACGTCGGGGCGCACGCCGCCCGAGGTTTCCCGGAAGCGGTCGCAGACCGCGTCCTTCACCTTCAAGGCCGCGAAGTTCAGCGAGGTCAGCGGGCTGTGCTGGGCCGTGATCTCGACCTTGATGCTTTCCTTCGGCGTGAACCAGCGCTCCCAGGCCACCTCCATGGCGGCGCGGTAGACGTCCTGTTCGCTGCGGTACAACGTTTGCGACACCAGCACCAGCACTCGTTGCGCCAGGCGGCTGTACAGGTTGAGCAGCATCGCATGCGCAAACGAGGTGCGCACCGCCACACCACCCCGTTGTTTGGTGATGCAGCCCGGCGGCAGACCCGTGATCCGCAGGATCTCGGCCGCCAGGTAGTCCTCCACGCCAGCGGCGCAGGGCAAAAACAGAGTCAGTTGGTTCATAAGTTGTCTTGTGCGCGGGCGCCCGCGGAACCGGCTTCGCCGGGCCGCTGGCGGCGCCCCCCTTGAGGGGGGAGACGCGCAGCGTCTCGGGGGGTGTTCATCTCACAGCGCCTTCCTCAAATTCGCGGGCGCGATCTTGAGCGCCTCGCGGTACTTGGCCACGGTGCGCCGCGCGCACTCGATACCCTGCTCCTTGAGCATCTCGGACAGCTGGCTGTCCGACAGCGGCTTCTTCGCGTCCTCGGCCGCCACGAACTGCTTGATCAGCGCCCGCACCGCCGTGCTCGACGCATTGCCGCCCGATTCGGTGCCCAGGCCCGAGCCGAAGAAGTACTTGAGTTCGTAGGTGCCAAAGGGCGTCGCCATGTATTTGGCCGTGGTCACACGGCTGATCGTGGACTCGTGCAGGCCCAGCTCGTCGGCAATCTCGCGCAGCACCAGCGGGCGCA
>DALYHW010000194.1:0-5632 GCA_031970695.1 Hylemonella sp. | reverse complement strand
GGCTGAGCAGTTCGCTGAGGACCTCGCCCGGGACGATGACTTCGACGGCACGCCGCATCAGGCCGGATTGCAGGGCCCACAGCACCGCCACGTGCAGCAGCAGCACGCTGGACGCAATGACGAGGCGGCGGTTCATGAGCGGTGGGCGGGGTGCGGACAGGGCGAAGCTCATATTGTCATGCCTGGAGCGTCGTGGAGGTGGCACGTCATCGGCGCAGGATCCAGCCGGTGGCGAGCATGACCAGCGCAAGGCTGCCGAGGAGGACGGGCAAAGACATGGGTAAATTATAAATGAGAATTATTTGCAATAGATGGGGCGCTGGTGTGCTCGGTGCGTTGCGGCGAACCTGTCCAGAACAGTGCCGGTGTCGCATGGCCGAGCGTGCGGCACCCGCACAGCGCCATGGCCATTTCCAGCTCGTCGCGCAACAGGCGAAGCACGTGGGCCACCCCGAGGGCCCCCGCGTTGGCCAGGCCCCAGAGATAGGGGCGGCCGATCATGACGGCACTGGCGCCCAGGGCCACGGCCTTGAGCACATCGGTGCCGCGCCGGATGCCGCCATCGACCAGCAAGGGCAGTGTGCCCTGCACGGCTTCGGCCAGGCGCGGTGGCCGGTGTGGTGTCGAGCGTGCGCCCGCCGTGGTTGGAAACCACCAGGCCCGCGATCTTGAGGGTGGCGGCCTGACGGGCGTCGTCGGGATGCAGCACCCCCTTGAGCAGGATGGGCAGCCGCGTCTGCGCCTGCAGCCACGCCACGTCGTCCCAGGACGGTGCGTGCTGCAGCAGCCCGTCGCACAGCGTCGCGGCTCCGTTGCGGACGGGCGCCGAGCGTGACAGGCCATCGAGGTTGACTGCGCGCACCCCGGGCGGCAACCGGAAGCCGGCACGACGCTCCCGGTCACGCGCGCCGCTGACGGGGGCGTCCACGGTCAGCACCAGGGCTTCGTAGCCTGCCGTTTCGGCGCGTTGCACCAGTTCCCGCGTGAAACCGCGATCGGCTTGCAGGTAGAGCTGGAACCACAGGGGCCCGCGATCCGGCTCGTGGCGGATGGCCTGGGCCACATCCTCCAGTTGCGTGCTGGCCTGGGTGCTGAGCACCAGGCCCGCTTGCTGTGCTGCCGCTGCATGGGCCGTGGCCAGCTCGCCATCCGCGTGGGCCAGTCGGTGGTAGGCCACGGGTGCGAGCAGCATGGGGTGAGCCAGGGTGCGCCCCAGCAGCTGCACGCGGGTATGGCCGCCTGCCAGCGGCTGCAGGACGCGGGGCAGGAGCTGCAACCGGTCCCAGGCGTCGCAGTTGGCGCGCAGCGTGATCTCATCGGCCGCGCCACCACTCAAATAGGCCCAGGTCGCCGCCTCCAGACGGGTGCGCGCGTGGGCTTCGTGGTCAGCCAGCGTCACGATGCCGGGGGGCAGCTGGGCGAGGGCGGGAATCTGACTCATGCGTCGGCCCACATGCGCAGGAGGTTGTGATACGTGCCGGTCAGGGCTGTCGTCTCGGGACCATCGCCATGCTGCTGGCGCAGGCGCAGCAGGTTCATGTCGAGCTCGTACAGCAGGCGTCGCTGCTCGTCGCTGCGCACCATGCTCTGGACCCAGAAGAAGCAGGCCAGGCGAAATCCGCGTGTCACGGGCCGCACCTCGTGCAGGCTGGTGCCGGGGTAGAGCACCATGTCGCCAGCCGGCAGCTTCACCTGCTGCTGGCCATAGGTGTCGTGGATGGTCAATTCGCCGCCCTCGTAGTCGTCCGGGTCGGTGAGAAACAGCGTGCAACTCACGTCGGAGCGCACGTACTGGTCCGGGTGGCGCGAGTGCATCACCGCAGCGTCGATGTGCGCGCCGTAATGGTCGTGCTCCCCGCCATAGCGGTTGAAGAGCGGGTTGAAAATCTTCCGCGGCAGGGCCGCCGAGAAGAAGGTCGCGTGCCGGTTGATCGCCTGCAGGACCCGCGCCTGCAGGCGTTGCGAGACCGTGCTGTCCTGCGGCAGTTGCTGGTTGTTTTTTACCTGCAGTGCCTGGGCACCCGCGGTGGCACGGCCTTCCAGCCAGCTGGCCTGGGCCAGTTCGGCCCGGATCTGTTGGAGGTCCTCCGGGCCCAGGACGTTCTGGATGTGGATGAGCATGGTGTGGGTGCTTTACGGAACCGGGCCGGGCCGCCGTGCCTTTTATTCAAATTGCAGCTTGAGGGTCATCTGGGCCGAGAGGGGGGCGCCCGGCGTGTAGAAGCTGGTGTAGAGGCCATCGGCATAGCGTTCGTCCGTGACGTTGTTGATGTTGAACTTGAGGGTAGCCATGTCGGTGAGGATGTATTCGGCCATCAGGTCCAGCGTCGTGAACTCCTTGGCGTTCAGGGTCTTGTTCGTCAGCGGCGTCTGGCGGCCCCGGTAGTTCAGGCCCGCACCGACGCGCAGGTCGGCGTTGAGGCGGTAGGTGGTCCACAGGCTCGCGCTGTGTACCGGCGTCAGGCCTGGCCGGTCGCCTTCGCCGGGCGTGTTGCCGGTGACGGCCACGCTGTTGTCGATCCGGGCGTCCGGGATCCAGGTCCAGGACAGGAAGGCGTCCCACGCCGGGCTGATCCGCCCGGCGACGTCCACGTCCAGGCCGCTGGCGTGGCGCTTGCCGGACAGCAGTTCCTGCGTCGCAGCCGTGTCCGGGTCGGTGTTGCGTTCGTTGTACTTCTCGGAATAGAAGACCGAGGTGGACAGCATCAGCTTCTTCTGGAACAGGTCGAATTTGCCACCCAGTTCGACGTTCTGGCTGCTTTCCGGCGGCGTGTTGGCCACACGCGCCGTTGGTCCCTGGACCGCATACTGGTAGGTGTCACCCGAGACGTTGTAGGAGGTGCCATAGGACACGTGGTACGAGGCTGCGTCGCTGGGCTGGTAGAGCGCGCCCAGGCGCGGGCTCCAGAGCGAGTCGGCGCGGCTGTTGCTCGCGCCGGCGACTGTGTAGTAGCTTGCGCGGAAGTTGTCATTGCGCAGTCCGCCCACGAGCTTGACCGTCGGGCTGAGCTCCACGGTGTCCTGCACATAAAAGCCCAGGTTGCGGGCGTTGAAGCTGTTCATGGGCGGGTCGCCGCGCAGGTCGGCGCGGGCCTCGCCGTCGCCGGGTGTGCCGACGAGGGTCGTGTTGAGCGGCGCCGGGGCATTGCCACCGCTGAAGTTGTTGTTGCGCAGCGCGTCTTCATTCGAGAGGTCCAGACCCATGATCACCTTGTGCTGCAGGCCCAGCCACTGGTAACTGTCGCTGTAGTCACTCTGCAGGTTGGCGATGGTGCTGCGGGCCACGCGTCCTTTCTGCGTGCGCGTGAGCACGGTGCTGTCGTTGATGGCCGATACGGTCGCGGGGGCAGGCGCCTGGAAGCCGATCACGCTGGCCCACAGGTCGCGCGTGTAGCGCCCGTAGCGCAAGGTGGTCTTGAGCTCTGCGCCGTCGAGGAAGCGGTGCGTGTGGCCGAGTGTGCCGTAGCTCGCGCTGCCGCGGTTGTAGTCGCTGGCCAGGCCGTAGTACTTGCGCGGGTCCAGCGTGGTCTGGATCTCGCCGTCCGAGGTGCGCCAGGGTGCGTTGTAGATCGGGCGGTTGTCGTACTCAAGGTGGTAGAGCGAGACCAGATACTCGTTGGCCGTGCCGATGCCCCAGCGGTAGCTGGGCGCCACGCCACGCTTGTCGATGCGCGTGCCGTAGGCGCCGCCGTCGTGTTTCATCACGTTCAGTCGCAGGGCCGCATCGTCGCCGGTCTTGAAGTTGAAGTCGCCGGTCAGGCGCGTCTCGTTGGCGGTACCGACCATGGCATTGACCTCGTGCTGGGTCATGAGGTAGGGGACCTTGTTGACCTGGTTGACCACGCCGCCGGTCGAGCCGCGGCCAAACAGCATGGAGGCCGAGCCCTTGAGCACCTCGACGCGGTCGTTGTTGAACGTATCGCGCTCGTAGATCGACGGGTCGCGCATGCCGTCGATGTAGACGTCACCGGCTTGCAGCAACGAGAAGCCGCGCAGGCGGATGTCTTCCTCGCCCGTTTCGCCGGACAGGAAGGTGATGCCGCCTGTGGTGCGCAGCACCTCCTTCAGGTCGTCGAGGTTGCGGTCATCCATGAGCCGCTCGGTGTGTACGGTGATCGACTGGGGGATATCGCGCAGTTTCTGCCGGCCCTTGCCGATGCTGGTGTCGGTGGCGCGCAGCGAGGTCTTGGCCTCCGGCAGTTCGGCGCTGGCCTTGACTTCGACGGACTCCAGTGACTTCTCGCCGGAAAGTGCGTCTTGCGCCAGGGCGCCCATGGACCCTGCCAGCAGCATGGCGCCCAAGGGCAGCAGGGCGGCGTTGCGCGCCTGCGACGGCGCGGGTACGGTTTGCGGCCGGCGGCGGGCGGTCTTGCATCGGGACGGGTGTTTTCTGGACATGGCTGTAGCAATCGTGGGGTGGTGGTTTCTGGCTGGCTACAACCGGCGCCCGGACGGCGGGTATGGCTTGCTAGGGGAGTATGGAGTGAATTATATATAAATACAAATCATTCGCATTACGATTTTCAGAAAAGAGTCAAAAAAACCGCCCGGAGGGGGCGGTCGTGGGCTGCGGCGTCGGAGCTTGTCTCAGTAACTGAGGCGTTCGGGACGCACCTCCTGCAGGATGGTGGTGGCAATCTCTTCGATCGACTTGGTGGTCGTGGACAGCCAGCGGATGCCCGCGCGCCGCATCATGGCTTCGGCCTCGGCCACCTCCATGCGGCAGTTCTCCAGCGAGGCGTACTTGGAGTTCGGCCGGCGTTCGTTGCGGATTTCGCTCAGGCGCTCCGGATTGATGGTCAGGCCGAAGATCTTGTGCTTGTGCGGCACCAAGGCCGGCGGCAACTGGTGGCGCTCGAAGTCCTCGGGAATCAGCGGGTAGTTGGAGGCCTTCAGGCCGTACTGCATGGCCAGGTACAGGGAGGTGGGCGTCTTGCCACTGCGGCTCACGCCGACGAGGATGACATCCGAACTGGCCAGGTCCCGATTGGACTGCCCGTCGTCATGGGCCAACGAAAAGTTGATGGCCTCGATGCGGTCGTGGTAGGCCTGGCTCTTGCTCACGTCACTGAAACGGCCGATGCGGTGGTGCGACTTGATGCCCAGCTCGTCCTCCAGCGGATTGACGAAAGTCCCGAACATGTCCAGCAGCATGCCTTTGCAGCCTTCGGTGATGACCTTGTGCACGTCTTCGTTCGCCAGGGTCGTGAAGACGATGGGCCGTTTGCCCTCGACCTCGCCCGTATGGTTGATCTGGCGCACCGCCTGGTGGGCCTTGTCGACCGTATCGACGAAAGGCAGGCGCACGTGGTGCAGTTCCAGGTCAAACTGGGCCAGGATGGCGTTACCGAAGGTCTCGGCGGTGATGCCGGTGCCATCGGAGATGAAGAAAACGGTGCGGTTGGGCATGGTGCAGGTCTCGGACCAGAAATTGTTATCGGGTTACATGCAAAAACAGCATGATTTACATGGGGCGGGAATAAAATTGCAGTTTCACCCCCTGATTCTTCCATGCAACGCAGCGCCCCACGAGAAAAAGAGCAAAGGCAGGCCGTTGTCATGGGCGTCACCAGCACCCCCGGCGTGCTGGCGGGCGCGGACCGGTTTTTAAACTCTGGAGCTTTCCCATGTC
>DALYHW010000193.1:0-5649 GCA_031970695.1 Hylemonella sp. | reverse complement strand
GTTAGAATTGACCGCTGGTGGATGGTGATTTCTTGCATATAGCCCGATTTCCAATCCACGATGCGGGATCGACGGATCGGGCCTGGAGTCGATCCACAGATCGCCCACAACTTGTTCACGTCAAGTCGGACCAATTCTGTTGATAACCTGTTGATAAATTCCTGTTGTGACGGCGCAACGACGGGAAATTGCGATTTTTCGGGCTGTACGGGGCATCCTTTTTGCCTACAATGAAGCTCCAACTATCGCAGTTGCCATAGATTGTTGGTTCAGGGCGCGTCACAACCCGACGCGCCCTTTTTTCTTGCCTGCGTCTTTTTAAATTCAAGCACTTAAGCGTCCCCGTTGATGAAGCACATCAGAAATTTTTCGATCATCGCGCACATCGATCACGGCAAATCGACGCTCGCGGATCGCCTGATCCAGCGCTGCGGCGGTCTGGAGGAGCGTGAGATGGAGGAGCAGGTGCTCGACTCCATGGATATCGAGAAGGAGCGTGGGATAACCATTAAGGCGCAGACCGCTGCGCTGCAATACAAGGCCCGCGACGGCCAGGTCTACAACCTCAACCTGATCGATACACCCGGTCACGTGGACTTCTCCTACGAAGTCAGCCGTTCGCTCTCGGCCTGCGAGGGGGCTCTGCTGGTGGTTGACGCCAGCCAGGGTGTCGAGGCCCAGACCGTGGCCAACTGCTACACCGCGCTGGACCTGGGTGTCGAGGTGCTGCCGGTGCTCAACAAGATGGACCTGCCCCAGGCCGATCCCGAGCGCGCCAAGGAAGAGGTCGAGGATGTGATCGGTATCGACGCCTCCGAAGCCATTCCCTGCTCAGCCAAGACCGGTATGGGCGTGGATGACATCCTGGAAGCCATCGTCGCCAAGATTCCGGCACCCAAGGGCCGCCCCGACGCGCCGTTGCGCGCCATGATCATCGACAGCTGGTTCGACAGCTATGTCGGCGTGGTCATGCTGGTCCGGGTGGTGGACGGCCGGCTGCAAAAGGGCGAGCGCATCAAGCTCATGGCGACCAATGCCGCCTACGAGGCGGGGAGCCTGGGCGTCTTCACCCCGGCCAACCAGCCGCGCGATAGCCTGGAGGCGGGCGAGGTGGGCTACATCATCGCGGGCATCAAGGAGCTGCAGGCGGCCAAGGTGGGTGACACCGTCACTCTCGAAAAGAAGCTACCCAACAACCTCGGTCCGGCCGCCGAGGCCTTGCCCGGTTTCAAGGAAATCCAGCCGCAGGTGTTTGCCGGCCTCTACCCGACCGAGGCCAACCAGTACGACGCCCTGCGCGACAGCCTGGAAAAGCTCAAGCTCAACGACGCTTCACTGCACTTCGAGCCCGAGGTGTCCCAGGCCCTGGGGTTCGGTTTCCGCTGCGGTTTCCTGGGTCTGCTGCACATGGAGATCGTGCAGGAGCGGCTCGAGCGCGAGTTCGACCAGGACCTGATCACCACCGCGCCCAGCGTGGTCTACCAGGTGCTCAAGGGTGACGGCGAAGTCGTCATGGTCGAGAACCCGTCCAAGATGCCCGAGCAAAGCAAGATCCAGGAGATCCGCGAGCCGATCGTGACGGTGCACCTGTACATGCCGCAGGAGTACGTGGGTCCGGTCATGACCCTGGCCAACCAGAAGCGCGGCGTCCAGATCAACATGGCTTACCACGGCCGTCAGGTCATGCTGACGTACGAACTGCCGCTCGGCGAGATCGTGCTGGACTTCTTCGACAAGCTCAAGTCGGTCAGCCGTGGCTACGCTTCGATGGACTACGAATTCAAGGAGTACCGCCCCTCCGACGTGGTCAAGGTCGACATCCTGCTCAACGGTGACAAGGTCGATGCCCTGTCCATCATCGTTCACCGCAGCCAGTCGCAGTACCGTGGCCGTGCCGTGGCGGCCAAGATGCGCGAGATTATCAGCCGCCAGCAGTTCGACGTGGCCATCCAGGCCGCCATCGGTGCCAACATCATCGCGCGGGAGAACATCAAGGCCCTGCGCAAGAACGTGCTGGCAAAATGCTATGGTGGCGACATCACCCGCAAGCGCAAGCTGCTGGAGAAACAGAAGGCGGGCAAGAAACGCATGAAGCAGATCGGCTCGGTCGAAGTGCCCCAGGAGGCTTTCCTGGCGATTCTGCAGGTGGAGGAATGATGCAAGTATTGACCGCGATCGTGCTGGCGGCATTTGCCGGCTACATCGGCGTCTGGTATGTCGGTTCCATCGAGGGCAACTTTGCCCTGCTGCTGTTCCTGGCCTCGGTGGTCACAGGCCTGTACTGGCTGGCCGAGCGTTTCTATTTCCTGCCCCGCCGCCAGGCCGCAGCCGCGCATCTGGAGGCCGAGACCCTGCAGCGCCGCGAGGAGTTGCAGAAGCTGGGCATCAAGCCCGACGAGACGGACGTCACGCAGGCCCGCGACAGGCTGCTGATGCAGCCCTGGTGGCTGGACTGGACCGCCGGTCTGTTTCCGGTGATCGTGGTGGTGTTCCTGCTGCGTTCTTTCCTGTTCGAGCCGTTCAAAATCCCCTCGGGCTCCATGATTCCGACGCTGCTGGTGGGCGATCTCATCCTCGTCAACAAATACCACTACGGCATTCGCCTGCCGGTGCTCAACATCAAGGTGACCGAGGGCAACAAGCCCCAGCGTGGCGACGTGATGGTGTTTCGCTACCCGCCGCGCCCCAGCCAGGACTACATCAAGCGTGTCGTGGGCGTGCCCGGTGATGAGGTGGCCTATCTGAACAAGCGCCTGACCATCAACGGCAAGCCCGTGGAGACCCGTCCCCTGACGGAATACCTGGACGAGGAGAGCGGTCGATACGCCCGCCAGTTCGAGGAGTCCCTCGGCGCGGTTCCCCACCGCCTGCTCAACGACGATGACCGCCGCGGCGGTTTTTCCGAGGCGGAAATCGGTGATTTTCCATACCGGCAGAACTGCCGCTACAGCGTTGAGGGCGTGGTCTGCAAGGTTCCCGAGGGACACTATTTCATGATGGGCGACAATCGCGATAATTCGCTCGATTCGCGCTACTGGGGCTTCGTGCCCGACCAGAACATCGTGGGCAAGGCTTTCCTCGTCTGGATGAATTTCGGGAATCTCAAGCGCATCGGCTCATTCAATTGACGTCATCAAGCAACTGACATTGACAGGGGAAAACTATGGCAAGGCAACTGAAGTCCGGACAGCGTGGCATCACCTTTCTGGGCCTGCTGTTCATCGGCGGCATTCTGGCGGTCAGCGGGGTCATCCTGGCGCAGGTCGTCCCGACCCTGATCGAGTTGCAGGCAATCCACAAGGCGGCCAAGCGGGCGGCCAACGAAGGCGCGACGGTGGCTGATGTGCGCGCCAGTTTTGACAAGGCGGCACAGATCGACAACATCAAGTCCATCGCCAGCCAGGACCTGACGATCACGAAAGAGGGCGACCGGGTCGTCGTGTCCTTCGCATACGAGCGTGAAATCCATCTGGCGGGTCCCGCCTGGCTGACGCTCAAGTACGAGGGGAATTCCAAGTAGCGTGGCTGACAGTCTGACCGCGCTGCAGGCCCGCCTGCAGCATCAATTTTCCGATCCGGCCCTGCTGGTGCGGGCGGTCACGCACCGCAGCTTCTCCGCCGATCACAACGAGCGCCTGGAGTTTCTCGGCGACTCCGTGCTGAACCTGGCCGTCGCCGATCTCCTGTACCAGCGTCTCAGCGCCCTGCCGGAAGGGGATCTGTCCCGCATCCGTGCCAACCTCGTCAAGCAGGACACCCTGCACCAGCTGGCCGTCACGCTCGGCCTGCCCGAGGTTGTACGCCTGGGTGAGGGCGAGGTGCGCTCCGGCGGCAACCGCCGTCCCTCGATCCTGGCCGATGTGCTCGAGGCCCTGATTGGTGCTGTCTACCTGGATGCCGGCTACGGCGCGGCGCAGGCGCTCGTGCAGCACCTCTTCCAGGACATCGAGATCAATCCGCAGATGCAGGCCAGTGCCAAGGATGCCAAGACCGAACTGCAGGAGTGGCTGCAGGCGCGCAAGCTCAAGCTGCCTCTCTATCGGGTCGTTGGCACGCTGGGCGCAGCCCATCGCCAGACCTTTGACGTGGAGTGCGAGGTATCGGACCTGAACCTGGCCGAGCGCGGCATCGGCAATTCCCGCCGTGCGGGCGAGCAGGCGGCTGCGGCCGTCATGCTGCAGACCCTCAAGGCGCGTGACAAACAGTGAACGACATGACCGAGCAGACACCATCCACACCCGAACCGGCTGTCCACCGCTGCGGCCTGGTGGCCATCGTCGGCAAGCCCAATGTCGGCAAGTCCACGCTGCTCAATGCGCTGGTCGGCCAGAAGATCAGCATCACCTCGCGCAAGGCTCAGACCACGCGCCACCGCATCACGGGCATCCGTACCGTGGGGGCCACCCAGTTCGTTTTCGTCGACACGCCGGGCTTCCAGACGCGGCATGGCAATGCCCTTAACCGTTCGCTCAACAAGACGGTCCAGGGTGCCGTGGGCGATGTCGATCTGGTGCTGTTTGTGGTCGAGGCCGGCCAGTTCAATCAGGCCGACGAGCGGGTGCTCAAGCTGCTGGCGCCGGGTGTGCCGGTCCTGCTGCTGGCCAACAAGCTCGATACCGTGCACCGGCGCGCCGAGATTGCGCCCTGGCTGCAGGAAATGCAGCAGAAACATCCTTTTGCCGAGATCGTGCCCCTGTCGGCCAAGAGCGCCAAGGACATCACCCGCCTCTATGCCATCTGCGAAAAATACCTGCCGGAGCAGGACTGGTGGTACGGCGAGGACGAGCTGACGGACCGCAGTGAGAAGTTCCTGGCGGGCGAGATCGTGCGCGAGAAGCTGTTCCGCCTCACGGGCGATGAGCTTCCCTATACCTCGACCGTCGTCGTCGAGAAATTTGATGAAGAAGCGCCGCCCAAGAAAGGGCTCAAGCGGCTGGTCCGCGTCGCCGCGACCATCGTCGTGGAGCGTGATGGCCACAAGGCCATGGTGATCGGGGACAAGGGCGAGCGCATCAAGCGCATCGGTACCGAGGCACGCGTGGAGCTGGAGAAGCTGATGGACGCCAAGGTGTTCCTGGAGCTCTGGGTCAAGGTCCGTTCCGGGTGGGCCGATGACGAAGCGCGGGTCCGGTCCTTTGGCTACGAGTGATGTGGTGATGCCGTATGGCCACCCGACGCATCACTGACGAGCCCGCGTACGTTCTCCATCACTACGACTGGAGCGAAACCAGCCTGATCCTGGAGGTCCTTACCCGTCACCACGGGCGCATTGCCCTGGTGGCCAAGGGCGCAAAGCGGCCCAGCTCCAGTTTTCGTCCCGTCCTGTTGCCCCTGCAGCCGCTGCAGATCAGCTTCGGCGGCGAGGCTGAAATCCGCACCCTCAAGGGAGCGGAGTGGGTGGGCGGCCACGTGATGCCCACCGGCGACGCATTGCTGTCCGGCTATTACCTCAATGAACTGCTGCTGCGTCTGCTGGCCCGTGACGATCCCCATCCCGCCTTGTTCGACGTCTACGCCCACGTGGTGCAAGTGCTGGCTTCCGGGCATGCGGAGGTGCTCGAAGCGGCCTTGCGTACCTTCGAACTGATACTCCTGCGCGAGATCGGGCTGCTGCCCCGGCTGGACAACAATCCGCTTGGAGTTGGCCAC
>DALYHW010000192.1:0-5720 GCA_031970695.1 Hylemonella sp. | reverse complement strand
TTTCCCACGCCAACAACAAAACCAAGCGCCGGTTCCTGCCGAACCTGCAATACCGCCGTTTCTGGGTTGAGTCCGAGAACCGCTGGGTTCGTCTGCGCGTTTCCAGCGCCGCCCTGCGTCTGATCGACAAGAACGGCATCGACTCCGTGCTCGCCGACCTGCGCGCACGTGGCCAAGCCTAATCACTGAAACAGGAGCAGCACCATGGCCACCAAAGGCGGACGCGAAAAGATCAAGCTGGAATCCACGGCCGGTACCGGTCACTTCTACACGACCAGCAAGAACAAGAAAACCATGCCTGAGAAGATGGCGATCATGAAATTTGATCCCAAGGCTCGCAAGCATGTGGAGTACAAGGAAACGAAGCTGAAGTAATTCAGGCTTCCTTTTTTCCCGGACAAGGCCCGCTTCATGCGGGCCTTGTCGCTTCCGGAGCGGCTCAGACCACCACGGGCTCCGGCTCGAGCAGGATGCCGAAACGCTCGTACACGCTGGTCTGGATGGCCTTGGCCAGGGTCATCACCTCACCGCCCGTGGCGCCATGCTCCCCGCCGCCGCGGTTGACCAGCACCAGCGCCTGTTTCTCGTAGACGCCGGCCTGTCCGATGCTTTTGCCTTTCCAGCCACAGGCGTCGATAAGCCAGCCCGCGGCCAGCTTCACGGTTCCGTCGGCCAGGTGGTAGTGCACGATGCCCGGATCACGCGCGATGATGTCGGCGCACTGCTCGGGTGTCACCGTCGGGTTCTTGAAAAAGCTGCCGGCATTGCCTATGACCGCCGGATCCGGCAGCTTGGCGCGACGGATCTCGCAAACCCAGTCGTAGATCTGCTGCGCGGTCGGCTCGGCGATGCCGGTTTCCGCCTGCTTGCGCTGCAGGTCCAGGTAACCCAACTCGGGTTTCCAGGGCTTGGGTAGACGCAGACGCACCCGCGTGATGAGCGCGCGGCCCGCCAGTCCGAATCCGCCAGCGGCGTCGGGCGCGGCGTGCTTGAAGACCGAATCCCGGTAGCCGAAACCACACTGGGCCGCATTGAGCGTCAGCGCCTGCCCCGTCTGCAGGTCGATGGCGTCCAGGGACTCGAAGCGGTCCTGCAACTCCACACCGTAGGCGCCGATGTTCTGCACCGGGGCGGCGCCCACGGTCCCGGGAATCAGGGCCATGTTCTCCAGCCCTGGCCAGCCCTGCGCGAGCGTCCAGCCCACGAACTCATGCCAGTTCTCGCCCCCGCCGGCCTCCACGATCCAGGCGCGGGGCGTTTCCTCGACCAGTCGCCGCCCCATGATCTCGACCTTGAGCACCACCGGCCTGACGTCACCCGTGAGCACGATGTTGCTGCCGCCGCCGAGCACAAACTTGGGGGCCGGACCCAGGGCGGGATCGGCCAGAACCACCCGGACATCGGCCTCATCCCCGACCCGGATCAGGGTATGGGCGCGCGCGACGATGCGGAAGGTGTTATGTGGCTGGAGCGGAACGTTTTTCTCGACTAACATCGGCTGGATTCTCTCATTAGCCCCCGTCAACAGAAATCTACGAACATGCCTTCTTTCGATACCGTATGCGAAGCCGATATGGTCAAGGTGAAAAACGGCGTTGACAACGCCGCCAAGGAAATCGCCACCCGCTTCGACTTCAAGGGCACCTCGGCCAGCATCGAGATCAAGGACAAGGAAATCACGGTCATCGGTGACGCCGATTTCCAGCTCGAACAGATCCTGGACGTGCTGCGCAACAAGCTGACCAAGCAGTCGGTGGACGTGCGCTTCCTGGACATCGGCGACCTGCAGAAGATCGGCGGCGACAAGGTCAAGAAGCTGGTCAAGGTACGCAACGGCATCGAGTCCGAACTGGCCAAGAAGATCCAGCGCCTGATCAAGGACAGCAAGCTCAAGGTCCAGGCCGCCATCCAGGAGGAGAAGGTGCGTGTCACCGGCGCCAAGCGCGACGACCTGCAGGCGGCCATTGCCCTGCTGCGCAAGGAAGTGACCGACGTCCCGCTGGACTTCAACAACTTCCGCGATTGACCACCATGCTGCCGCGCGCCCTGCTCACGGTCGCCGGTGCAATGGCGCTGGCAGGTGCGGCTGCCGCCCAGAACGTGGCGCTCACCGGGGTGCTGGGCAGCAAGGCTCTTCTGGTGATCGATGGCGCCCCGCCCAAGGCGGTGGGGGTCGGCGAGACCTGGCGGGGCGTGAAAGTGGTATCCACCCAGTCCGGGCAGGCCGTGGTCGAGGTGGACGGCTCCCGCCAGACCCTGCTGCTCGGCGGCGCGCCGGTCAGCCAGGGTGGCGCCCCTGCCGGCGAGGGTGACAGCCGGATCGTGCTGCATGCCTCGGGCAACGGCCACTTCATGACCCTGGGCCAGATCAACGGCCGCAGCATCAGTTTCATGGTGGACACCGGCGCCAGCTATGTGTCCGTGAGCGCCTCCGATGCCGAGCGCCTGGGCGTCAACCTCAAGGCGGCCCAGCCCATCGTCATGGGCACGGCCAACGGCTCCACCCAGGCCTGGCGGGTCAAGCTCAATTCCGTGCGGATCGGCAACACCACCGTCCACGAGGTCGATGCGGTGGTGATGCCCGCCAGCATGCCCTTTGTCCTGCTGGGCAACAGCTTCCTGACCCGCTTCCAGATGACCCGTACCAATGACCAGCTGGTGCTGGAGCGTCGCTACTAAACGGGTCAAACAGGCATAAGTCACGTCCGGCAAGGCGCCGCCCGTGCCGGTCCGGCCAAAGCTGGGGTATCCTAATCCCCAATAGCGGATTTCGCCGGAACACCGTGACAGTACAAGACGAAAACGAATACGAAGACCTGCTCGGGCTGTGGTCCGACCTGGAGGCCGGCCTCGGCATCCTGCTGGGCAGCCCGCTCAGCGTGCAGGAATTCGAGCAGCGCGTCTGGCAATACGACCGCTGGATGCAGACACTGTTGCAGCGCGACACCGACGTCGGCCTGTACCTGCTGTTCCAGCTGGCCACCAATTCCTCGGTGGGTTACAGCGCCTCGCACGGCCTGGTCTGCGGCGTGCTGTGCCACCTCCTCGCTGCCGAACTCAAGCTGGAGCTTCGCGAGCGCAATGCGCTGGTGCATGCCGCGCTGACCATGAACATCGCCATGACGGAGCTGCAGGACCAGCTGGCCCTGCAGACCGACAAGCTGACGGAAGCGCAGCTGGAGGCCGTGCGCCTGCATGCCCCCAAGGGTGGCCTGATGCTGGCCAACAGCCTGGGCGTGACCGACGCCCTGTGGGTCGAAGTGGTGTCCTCGCACCACGACGAGTACTCCGAGAAGATCCAGCTGGCGCTGCTGCCGCCGCACAAGCGGCTGGTGCGCATCCTGCACGTGGTGGACCGCTACGCCGCCATGATCTCGCCGCGCAAGTCACGGGAAGGCCGCAGCACGACCGAATCCGTGCGCACCATCATGACGGGCGCCAACGCCTACAACGACGAGATCGGTCATGCGCTGGTCCGGGCCGTGGGGCTGTGCCCGCCGGGCACCTACGTGCGTCTGGAAGACAACACGCTGGCCGTGGTGATGCGCCGCAGCGTGCGCCCCAACCTGCCCCATGTGGCGATCGTGACCGGGCCGGACGGCCAGGTGCTGCCGCAGCCCCGCCTGCACCGCACCATCACGGGCCGCCCGACGATCCAGGCGGCACTGGCGTCATCGCTGGTGCGCCTGCGCCTGAACCATCACCTGATCCTGCAACTGGGCGCCCGCGCCGCCCAGCTGGCCTGAGGGCGACCCCGTCCGGGGCCGCAACTCAGGATTTTTTCTGTCCCAGCCGGGACTCGGTCCCGCGCACCAGCCGGCCGATGTTCTCGGCGTGCCGGTAGATCAGCAGCAGCGACATCAGGCCCACGGCGAACAGCACCTCGCCGTCCATGCGCCAGGCCAGGCCGTCCCCGAAGATGTAATACACCGGCGCAAACACGGCCGCCACCAGCGCCGCCAGCGAGGAATAACGGAAGAAGGCGGCGATGAGGATCCAGGTGACCAGCGTGGCCAGGCCCAGCGCCCAGTGCACCCCCATGAGCACGCCGGCCGCCGTGGCCACGCCCTTGCCCCCCTGGAAGCGGAAAAACACCGGGTACAGGTGACCGAGAAACGCGGCCAGCCCCACCATGGCCAGGGTGCCGGCCCCGAGGCCGTAGGGCTGCCCGTACCACTGCACCAGCGCCACCGGCAGCCAGCCCTTGACGGCGTCGAGCAGCAGGGTCAGCACGGCGGCCTTCTTGCTGCCCGAACGCAGCACGTTGGTCGCCCCGGGATTCTTGCTGCCATAAGTGCGTGGGTCGTTCAGGCCCATGACGCGGCTGACGATGACGGCAAAGGACAGAGAACCCACCAGATACGCTGCGATGGCCGCCAGCACGGGATAGAACGTATCCAAGACAGTCTCCTCTACAAGTCGCGCTATTCTGCCAGCGCGCACTGCACCGGACGGGCCGCCAGCAGCTGAACGCAAACGTGCGGATCGATGCCGACCAGATAACCGCGCCGCCCGCCATTGATGAGGATGCGCGGCAGCGCGAGGATGGTTTCCTCGATGTAGACCGGCATCTCCCGCCGCGTCCCGAACGGCGAGGTCCCTCCGACCAGGTAACCACTGTGCCGGTTGGCCACTTCGGGCTTGCAGGGCTCGACCGACTTGGCACCGATCTGGCGCGCCAGGTTCTTGGTCGACACCTTGCGGTTGCCATGCATCAGCACCACCAGCGGACGGGCATCCTGATCCTGCATGATCAGGGTCTTGACCACATGGTAGGGATCCCAGCCCAGCACCTGCGCGCTGTGCTGGGCCCCGCCGTGCTCCAGATATTCGTAGGGATGCTCCGTGTATGCAACCTTGTGGGCCTTCAACAGCTGGGTGGCCGGGGTTTCGGAAACGTGCTCTTTCTTCGCCATGCGGTGATTTTCACCCAGCGCCGCACCTGCGGCAGGCCGACCGGTGCCACAATTCCGGCAGATGAATTCCCCGCAAGAAGCCTCTCCCCTGCGCCACAGCAAGGCCGAAGACGCGCTGGCCCTGCTGTCGGGCACGGCGCTCATTGCGCTGGCCGTGACACTGTTCCAGCACGCCCGGCTGCTCAGCGGCGGGACGGCGGGCATCGCCTTCCTGCTGCACTATGGGACCGGCTGGAGTTTTGGACCGGTGTTCTTCGTGCTCAACCTGCCCTTTTACGTACTGGCATGGCGCCGCATGGATCGCGCCTTCCTGGTCAAGACCATGATCGCTGTTGCCCTGGTGTCAGCCCTGACCGAACTCACACCGCACTTCATCACCTTCGGACAGGTCCAGCCACTGTATGCCGCACTGGTGGGCGGCGTCCTGCTGGGCGTGGGTTTTCTCATCCTGTTCCGCCACCGCGCCAGCCTGGGCGGGGTGGGCATCCTGGCCTTCTGGCTGCAGGAGACGCGGGGCTGGCGAGCGGGCCACGTGCAAATGGCCGTGGATACGCTCATACTGCTGGCTGCGCTGGCCACGGCCCCGCTGCTGCAGGTGGCCCTGTCGGTGGCCGGTGCCGTAGTGCTCAACCTCACGCTGGCCATCAACCACCGTGCGGGGCGCTATATCGCGAACTGAACCCGGAGAGTCCCGATGAATGCCGTCAATGATGCAGCCGCCGTGCTGACCCGGACCACGCTGGAAGCCGCCCTCAAGCGCCAGCGCGCCGCCTACCTGAACAACCCGGTGCCCGACTACGAGGC
>DALYHW010000191.1:0-5734 GCA_031970695.1 Hylemonella sp. | reverse complement strand
GCGTGGTGGCGCACATGGCGCACGACCGCGCCGCGCTGCAGGACCTGCTGGGCCTGCTGGGCAACCGCAAGCTCGTGCTGATCGACACCACCGGCGTCGCCCCGCGCGACCCACGCAAGCGCGAAATGCTGGACATGCTGGACCTGCCGCAGATCAAGCGCCTGCTGGTGCTCAATGCCGCCAGCCACGGTGACACGCAGGACGAGGCCGTGGCCTCCTTCCGCGCCAGCGTGGGGGGTACGGGTGCCCAGCAGGCCGTGCTCACCAAGACCGACGAAGCCGTCAAGCTCGGCCCCGTGCTCGACGCGGCGATCCGCCACCACCTGGTGCTGCGCGGCGTGAGCACCGGCCAGCGCGTGCCCGACGACTGGGAGCGGGCCAACGCCGCCACGCTGGTGCGCCAGTCCATGCGCTCCAGTGGCAAGTCGGCCTTCGACCCGCAGATGAGCGATCTGGGCCTGTACTTCACGCAGCCCAGCCTGCAGGGCCTGAACCCCAACCCGGGACGCCTGCATGCTTGACACCGACACCCACCAGGCCGCCGGGCTGGGCGCATTTGCTGCGGACTGCGTGCCACGCATCGTGGCGCTGGCCAGCCATGGCGACCGCCGCAGCGAACTGCCCCTGCTGTGGCAGCTGTGCTCGGCCTGGTCGGCGCTGGACTATCCGCTGGTGGTACTCGACGCGCACGTGCGGGAGACCGCGCAGCAGCCCGGCCTGCAGCAATTGCTGCTCGACAGCGACGAACCTGCGCGCGTGGTGCGCGGTGACGGTGACTGGCCCATCGTGCCGGCCGCGCTCGGCCTGACCGCGCTGGGCACGCCGCAGGCCAGCTCGCCCGCCGCCGCCAGCGAAGCGCGCGTGCGCCGCCTGGCCACGCTGTTCCATGAATACGAACTGATCCTGGTCTACGCACCGGCGCACGAACTGGCGCGCCTGCTGCCCGCCAGCCGCCTGTCGCCGCTGCTGCCGGTCTCGACCCAGGAAGCCGCGATGCTGAGCGCCTACCACGCGCTCAAGCAGCTGTTGAACATCGGTAAACTTCGTCCTACCATAGTCTCCGTGATGGACGATACCGCCCTGGCCACCCGCGTCTCCGGACACAGCATCAGCAGGAACCTGCAGGACTGTGCCCGCGACTTCCTTGCCTGCGAGGTTCCGGCACTCACGGTGTGCCCCACGCATGCCGAGGAGATGCAGCGGCTGGCGCTGCGCACGCTGGAAAGCGCGCTGCAGGCCCCGCGCTGGAGCGGCCCCGCCACGGCGCGCGGTGCCGATGCTGTTGCCGTGAGGAGCCTGTGATGTACACCGCCAAAGGCCAGCTCGACCGCGACGCCCTGATCCGGCAATACTCGCCGCTCGTGCGCCGCCTGGCCCACCATATGATGGCCAAGCTGCCACCCAGTATCCAGGTGGACGACCTGATCCAGGTCGGCCTGATCGGCCTGTCCGAGGCGCTGACGCGCTACGAAGCCACCCAGGGCGTGCAATTCGAGACCTTCGCCACCCAGCGCATCCGCGGCGCCATGATCGACGAGCTGCGCGAGAACGACTGGATGAGCCGCGGCTCGCGCAAGAGCCAGAAGGAAATCGAGGTCGCCCTCACCAAGCTGGAGCACAAGCTTGGCCGCACGCCCACCGAATCCGAGATCGCCGCAGAACTGGGCATGAGCCTGAGCGACTACCAGACCCTGCTCAACAAGGTCAAGGGCACGCAGCTCGTGTACCTGGAAGACATGACCGGCGGCAGCGAGGGTGAAGACGGTTTCCTCGACCGCCACATGGTTGACGGCGACTCCGACCCCATGCAGCTGCTGCGCAACCAGCGCATCCGCGGCGCGCTGGTCGACGCCATCAAGCACCTGCCCGAACGCGAGCAGTACATCATGAGCATGTACTACGAGCAGGACATGAACCTCAAGGAAATCGCGGCCGTGCTGGGCATCACCGAATCACGCGTGTGCCAGCTGCACAGCCAGTCGATTGCGCGGCTGAGGGCGAAGATGCGCCAGCATTGAGCTGCGATGAGCGATGAAAAGGAGCTGCTTGATGCAGCCCTTTTGTCTTTTTGCAGGAGTCACTTCAACGTGAAGGTAACAAGCACGTTGTGGCGAGGAGCCGCAATTCGTCCGAGTCGACCGACCAGTTAGGCCGCCCGCCCACGTTCCGACAGAAGAACTTGCAAGCCTTTCTGCAGGCGAACGCTCCTGTCCTCCCCACGGAGATCCCCAAATATCGCGACGGCGTCCTTTAGCGGAGAGCGTTGCGGGTCGGCAAAAGGAGACCGTGCGGCGATATACCAAAGCTGAAACAAGGACGATTCGATGGAGAGAGGCATCAGTTCGCTTGCGTTCATAACCGCCCAGAAGGCGAGTGCTTCTGTATCCCCAGGGTCCAACTCGTACCTACCATGGGGATCCTCCTTCGCGTGCTTCAGAAAGTTCTGAGGCTCACGCATGATGCGAAAGTACTGTGATGGAGTCAAACCAGTAGCCTCTTGGGCCTTCCGGTCCCACGAACTCGAAGCGTCCTTGTGCGCAACGAGATCTGATAAGAGCGTCGCTGCGGCTCCGATGAGCGTATGGACGGCAATCGGGTCGGCCTGTTCGAACAGCAGGCGAATACCGGTGTCAAGCTGCCGTTGCGCAGCTTCTAGCTTCGATACAGCCACACGTGGTGCCATGCGATCTAACGTGATATGGACCCACAAGGTGCCGAACAACACGAACGGACGATCATCCGGGCGCCTCCCTTGGCTGCAAACCAAGTGCTTGTTTTGTTTGAAGAGTTCGCATCAATATACCGCCAGCGCCGCCTCATAACCAACTGCGCAAATCGGCCGCGTTTCCGGCCGAAACAAAAAAGGCTGCCATCGGCAGCCTTTCATCAGGAGCGAGATCCGCGTCTCAGGACGCAAAGCCGCGGTAGGCGCTGACGCGGCCGGCCGGGGCGTAGGTGCTCTTCTGGGTGGAGGGCACGAGGGTGTGCAGGGAGCGCTCGACAAAGGCGCTGCGGCGCAGCAGGTTTTCGCGCTGGATGCCGAGCTTCACGGCAATGTTCTTGAGGCGGGCGCGCAGTTGCGGGCCGGCCTCGGCGGCGCCGCCGAGTTGTGCCATCAGGTCCGAAAAATCCACCGCCGCCTGCTTGAGCAACTCACTGGTGACTTCCAGGGCCTGGGGCTCGCCGCTGACCACGGCGGCGGACAGGGTCTCGCACTGCAACTCGATCAGGGCCAGGGATTTTTCGATCTCAACGGGCAGCATGGATACTCCGGGTGGGCTCAGTTGTGCGTGCGGTTCAGCATTTCCTGAGCGTTGGCGAGCAATTTGTCAGCGATCACTTCGGGATTGACCACATAGGTACCGTCTTCAATAGCCTGGCGCACCGCATTGACCTTCTCCATGTCAATGTCAGCCGCCTCACCGCGATTGGCCTGCTCCAGCGTGCGCACGGCGGTGGACACCGTGACGGCAACGCCGCTCGAGCTGGCCGTGCTGGACGCGGTGGCTGCCGCTTCCTGCCGGACTTTCGCAGGTGCAGCCGCGTCTGACGCCGCCGTGGACGGCGCCGAAACTTTGGGCATTTCTGCCGGTTGACCTACTTTCATGACGTTCTCCAGTGCTGCCAGGGATTAAGCCCCGTACGTTGGGTATCGGCAGCATCATGACCGACTTTAGGTTTTTTCGCGCTTTTCCTTCAATCAGGATCCGTCACATTTCCAATTTGACTGTACGCGCATCCAGCACCACGCCAGAAAGCACGCGGCCACTATCCATGCGCACACGCGCCGGCTGGCCGACCACCCCGGCCGACAGGGCCTGGGCCTGGGAACTGATCTGGAAACCACCGCCCTGCACCAATACCCGCACCGGGGCACCAGCCTGGAAGACCTGGGCCGCGCGCACCATGTTCTGGCGCAGGGTCTGCCCGGTGCTCAGGGCGCGTACGGCGACCTGGCCCTGCCACTGGTCACGCTGCGCCAGCACCGGGCTGGGATCGGCGGCCCAGTCGGCCTCGGCCAGCATCAGGTCAGCCTCGTCCAGTGCGGCGCCCGGGGCAACATCGCGGCGCAGCACCCAGGTCATGCCCGTGGCGCGCACCGTGACCGGCAGGGTCACGTTCCAGCGGCTGGGGCCATCCATACAACGAAGACCCACCCGGGTCTGTCCCCAGAGGCGGCTGCCCGGCGGCATATAAGGTTCAACCCGCGCGCAGGCGGCCAGGCGCAGGCGGCTGTCGAGCGCACCCAGTGTGGCCTGCAGGTGCACGGGCTGGCCGAGCCGTGCCTGCTGTTCGGCCAGTGTCTGGTTGACCCAGCGCTGGGCCAGGGCGGGCAGGTCGGCCTCGCTGGCCACGGCCAGCGACTGGGCCTGCGCCGGCGACTGTATGAAGACGCACAGGACGGCCGCGGTCACGGAGACCACCCAGCGCCTGCAATCCGTCAAAACCTGTTTCATGACCGTCTGCTTTCCTGCCCGAGCCGTCTGTCCAGGGTGTTACAAAAAAGAGCTCAGGACTACACCCACATTGCCGACTATACGTACGGGCGTTGAACGCAAAGGGGGCAAATGCGCAGCTTTTCCCCCGTATTTCGCCGGCTCGGAAATTCAAGTTCTTCCCATAATTTCCGCACGGGGTCCCGGCGACCGCCTTCCATGGCCCCGCGAAAGCAGAGGTGTGACTATGTTCGACAAACTGACCGGCACGCTGGACTTCCACGGGAAGGCCCTGGTGCTGCGCGCCGAACGCCAGCGCACCATCGCCAGCAACATTGCCAACGCCGACACCCCGGGTTACGTCGCGCGCGACTTCAACTTCAAGGACGCCATGAACCAGGCGCTCGAAGGGCGAAGCAGCGCCGCCCTGGCCCAGCCCGCGGCGACCGCCGCCGATCCGCGCCACCTGCCGCTCAATGCCAGCGGTGGTGCCCTGGGTTCCAACCTCGGCTACGGCCAGCAGACGCAGCCGGCCATGGACGGCAACAGCGTCGACCTCGACCGCGAGCGCAGCAACTTCGTGGACAACTCCGTGCGCTACGAATCCACCCTGCGTTTCATTAACGGCTATTCGCGCACGATCTTGAGCGCAATCTCCGGCCAGTGAGCCGCTGACTCCGGATAAGGAACCTCATCATGTCCATGTTCTCCATCTTCGGCGTCTCCGGCAGCGCGATCAGCGCGCAGTCGCAGCGCCTCAACGTGGTGGCCAGCAACCTGGCCAACGCGGATGCGGTGGCCGGCCCCGACGGCAAGTCCTACAAGGCCCGCCAGGTCGTGTTCGAGACCGCGCTGATGGACTCGCAGTCCTCGGCCGGTGTCAAGGTCAGCACCATCAAGGAAGACCAGACCCCGGGCCGGCGCATCTACGAACCCACCCACCCCGCCGCCGACGCGGAGGGCTACGTGACGCACTCCAACGTCAACCCGGTGGAGGAGATGGTCAACATGATTTCCGCCTCACGTTCGTACCAGAACAACGTCGAGGTGATGAACACCGCCAAGTCGCTGCTGCTCAAGACGCTGCAGCTCGGCCAGTAAGCCAAGGAGCCTTCATGGTCACCGCCGTCAACAACACCACCGGCACCACCGCTTCCCTGGGCAGCAACAACCTGGGCAGCGTGGCCGGCATGCAGGACCGTTTCCTCAAGCTGCTGGTCGCGCAGATCAACAGCCAGGACCCGCTCAATCCGATGGACAACGCGCAGATGACCACGCAGATGGCGCAGATCAACACG
>DALYHW010000190.1:919-5735 GCA_031970695.1 Hylemonella sp. | reverse complement strand
GGGCGTTCACGGGACTGGGGCGCTGAAACCGGTACAGGGGTGGCGGGATTATAGGGAGACGCCAGACCGGTGCCGCAGGCACCGCAGGCTGCTATGTCAGTAAGCGCAAACCGTGCTACAATATTCGGCTCTGCGGAAATCCGTCTGCAGAGGATCAATCTAAGAGGTCATTCATGTACGCGGTCATAAAAACCGGTGGCAAACAGTATCGTGTTGCTGCTGGCGAGAAAATCAAAGTAGAACAGATTGCTGCGGACGTAGGCCAGGAGATCGTCATCGACCAGGTTCTGGCAGTCGGCAACGGCGCTGAACTCAAGGTCGGTACGCCCTTGGTGTCCGGCGCGACTGTCAAAGCCACGGTGGTGGCGCACGGCAAGCACGACAAGGTTCGCATCTTCAAGATGCGCCGTCGCAAGCACTATCAGAAACGTCAAGGGCACCGCCAGCAGTTCACCGAACTGCAGATCGGCGCCATCTCCGCATAAGGGGCAGCAGACATGGCACAGAAAAAAGGCGGCGGCTCTACGCGAAACGGGCGCGATTCGCAGCCCAAGATGCTTGGCGTGAAGGTGTTCGGCGGCCAGCAGGTCAGCGCCGGTTCCATCATCGTGCGCCAGCGTGGTACCAAGTTCCACCCCGGCACCAATGTCGGCGTGGGCAAGGACCACACCCTGTTCGCGCTGGTGGATGGCGAAGTGTCGTTTGCCACCAAGGGTGCGCTGAACAAGCACACGGTGAACGTCACGGCGGCCTGACGACCGCTTGCATTCACGCACGAAACCCTGCGCCTACCGCGCAGGGTTTTTGTTTTCGGCCCGCCGTATTTGTATTTGACTTCGCTGCGCGAAGTCAGTCCGCAACGCAACCCGCGAACGGGTTGTCTTTAGGGATAATCGTTCTCATGAAATTTGTAGACGAAGCCACGATCGACGTCGCCGCCGGCGATGGGGGGAACGGCTGCGTCTCGTTCCGTCACGAGAAATACAAGGAATTCGGCGGCCCCAATGGCGGCGATGGCGGCCGGGGTGGCCACGTCTACGTGGTAGCCGATCCCAACCTCAATACGCTGGTCGATTTCCGCTACACGCGCCGTTTCGAGGCCAAGCGTGGCCAGCACGGCATGGGTTCGGACATGTTCGGTGCTGCTGGGGAGGACATTACGCTCAAGATGCCGGTTGGCACCATCATCAGCGACGCCGAGACTGGCGAGGTCCTGCTGGAACTGCTGGTGCCCGGCGAGACCCTCGTCCTGGCCAAGGGCGGCGATGGCGGTTTCGGCAACCTGCGGTTCAAGAGCGCCATCAACCGGGCCCCGCGCCAGAAGACACCGGGCTGGCCCGGCGAGCGCAAGAGCCTCAAGCTCGAACTCAAGGTGCTGGCCGACGTTGGCCTGCTGGGTCTGCCCAACGCCGGCAAGTCCACGCTCATCACGGCCATCTCCAATGCGCGCCCGCGCATTGCCGATTACCCCTTTACCACCCTGCATCCCAATCTGGGTGTGGTGCGCGTCGGTCCGGAGCAGAGCTTCGTGGTGGCCGACATCCCGGGCCTGATCGAGGGCGCAGCCGAGGGTGCGGGCCTCGGCCACCAGTTCCTGCGCCACCTGCAGCGCACCCGGCTGCTGCTGCACGTGGTTGACCTGGCGCCCTTCGACGACAACGTCGACCCGGTGGCCCAGGCCAAGGCCATCGTGGCCGAACTGAAGAAATACGACCCCGCGCTGTACGACAAGCCGCGCTGGCTGGTTCTCAACAAGATCGACATGATTCCGGCCGAGGAGCGCGAGGCGCGGGTGAAGGATTTCATCAAGCGCCTGAAGTACAAGGGGCCCGTGTTCCAGATCTCGGCGCTGACGCATGAGGGCTGCGAGCAGCTGGTCAAGTCCGTCTACGAGCAGGTCCGGGTTCAGCAGGTGGCCGACCAGCCACCGGCGCCCGAGGAAATCGACCCGCGCTTCAAGCCCGTTGCCGACGCCTAGAATCGGCGCTTCTCCTACGCGTTCCCGGCACCGGCCGGGCGAGTCTTCGCAAGATGAATCAGAAATCCGCATCCCGCGTCATGTCCAGCGCGCGGCGCATCGTGGTCAAGGTCGGCTCTAGTCTCGTCACTAACGAGGGGCGCGGCCTGGACGAGGCCGCCATCGAGGAGTGGAGCCGCCAGATCTCGGTCCTCGTGCGCGACGGACGCGAGGTCATCATGGTGTCCAGCGGCGCCATTGCCGAAGGCATGAAACGCCTCGGCTGGAGCAGCCGTCCCAGGGAAATCCACGAACTGCAGGCTGCCGCTGCGGTCGGCCAGATGGGCCTGGCCCAGATGTACGAAACACGGTTGAAGGCGCATGGCCTGGGCAGCGCGCAGGTGCTGCTGACTCACGCCGACCTGGCCGACCGCGAGCGTTACCTGAACGCCCGTTCCACCCTGCTGACCCTGCTCAAGCTGGGCGTGGTGCCGGTGATCAACGAGAACGACACGGTCGTCAACGACGAGATCAAGTTCGGCGACAACGACACCCTGGGTGCCCTGGTGGCGAACCTGGTGGAGGCCGATGCGCTCATCATCTTGACCGACCAGAAGGGCCTTTACACCGCCGATCCGCGCAAGGACCCGGCGGCGCAGTTTGTGCACGAGGCGCAGGCCGGTGATCCGGCGCTCGAAGCCATGGCGGGTGGTGCCGGATCGAGCATTGGCAAGGGCGGCATGATCACCAAGATCCTCGCTGCCAAGCGGGCGGCGGGATCCGGCGCATCCACCGTCATCGCCTGGGGGCGCGAACCCGACGCCCTCGTCCGTCTGACCCGGGGCGAGTCCATCGGCACGTTGCTGGTGGCCCAGACGCCGAAGAACCAGGCGCGCAAGCAATGGATGGCAGACCACCTGCAGCTGCGCGGTGCGGTGGTAGTCGATGCCGGCGCCGCACGCAAACTGCTCGACGAAGGCAAGAGCCTGCTGCCCATCGGCATGACGGCCGTGGAGGGCGACTTTTCGCGTGGCGAAGTGATCGCGGTGCGAGACGAGCAGGGGATCGAAATCGCTCGCGGGCTGGCCAACTACGCCAGCGCCGAGGCGCGGCTGCTCTGCCGTAAACCGTCGACAGAATTCGAGAAGCTGCTGGGCTACACCGGCGAGCCCGAGATGGTGCACCGGGACAACCTGGTGCTGGCGCGTTAGGCAGCAGCCTCAAGGCCCCGCCGGGTCCTCACTGCCCCTGCGGCTCTGCGCGATCCTTGGCGACCGGAGCGGTTTGCGGATCGGGCTCGAAAGTCGCACCTGGTGGCAGTTCCATCCCGTGCCCGGGTGGTGCCACATGATGGACGTGGTCCGCTTCGCGCGGCCGATGTCCCTGGCGCAAATAGCGGTTGCGGTGGTCGGTACGAGGCAGGAAACGGGCCAGTTCGGTCAGCGCCATCTCGTAGACGCCACGCTTGAACTCCACCACAGCGTCCAGCGGGACCCAGTAGTCGTTCCAGCGCCAGGCGTCGAATTCAGGATGGTCGGTGGCGCGCAGGTTCAGGTTCCAGTCCTGCGCCGTGAGCTGCAGCAGGAACCAGATCTGTTTCTGGCCCTTGTAGTGGCCACGCGCTTCCCGTCGGATGTAACGGTCCGGCACCTCATAGCGCAACCAGTCGCGGGTCCGGGCCACGATGCGCACATGTTCGGGCTGGAGCCCAACTTCCTCGTTGAGCTCGCGGTACATGGCCTGTTCCGGGGTTTCACCCCGGTCTATGCCACCCTGCGGGAACTGCCACGAGTGGGTGCGTATCCGTTTACCCCAGAAAACCTGATTTTTCTGGTTGAGCAGGATGATGCCGACGTTGGGCCGAAAGCCGTCCCGGTCAAGCATAATCAAACCCCAAATTTTTGAACTGAATCCATTATGCACGGCACCTGCCGCGCAGCAAGAGGATCAGACCATTTCCGTCGAAAATTCACCCCATGAAAGCCTCCCGATTTCTCGTTTCCACGCTCAAGGAAGCCCCGGCTGACGCCGAGGTAGTGAGCCACAAGCTCATGATGCGCGCCGGCATGATCAAGAAGCTGGGTGCCGGCATCTACAACTACATGCCCATGGGCCTGCGCGTGATCCGCAAGGTGGAGGCCATCGTGCGCGAGGAGATGAATCGCGCGGGGGCCGTGGAACTCACCATGCCCGTGGTGCAGCCGGCCGAATTGTGGGAGGAGACGGGGCGCTTTGCCAAGATGGGCCCCGAACTGCTGCGCATCAAGGACCGCCATGACCGCGACTTTGTCATCCAGCCGACCAGCGAAGAGGTGGTGACCGATATCGCGCGTCAGGAAATCAAGAGCTACAAGCAGCTTCCCAAGAACCTGTACCAGATCCAGACCAAATTCCGCGACGAGCGTCGCCCGCGTTTCGGCCTGATGCGTGGCCGCGAGTTCATCATGAAGGACGCCTACTCCTTCGATCGGGATCAGGCCTCCGCCAAGGCGAGCTACCAGGTCATGGCACAGGCGTACCGCCGGATATTTGATCGTTTCGGCCTGACGTACCGCGCCGTGGCCGCCGACAGTGGCGCCATCGGCGGCGACCTGAGCGAAGAGTTCCAGGTGATCGCCGCAACCGGAGAGGACGCCATCGTCTATTGCCCGGGCAGCGATTACGCGGCCAACATCGAGAAGGCCGAGGCCCTGCCGCCGCAGCAGCCGCGGCCGGCTGCCGCCCAGGCCCTGCAGAAGGTCGCGACGCCGGGCAAGAGCACCTGTCCCGATGTGGCAGAACTGCTGGGCCTACCCCTGAACCGCACGGTCAAGTCCATCGTGCTGGCGACCGACGAGATCAACGAGCGCGACGAGGTGG
>DALYHW010000190.1:0-884 GCA_031970695.1 Hylemonella sp. | reverse complement strand
ACGACATGAACGAGGTCAAGGTCGGCAAGGTGCCGGGCCTGGACCTGGGTTTCCGCTTTGCAACCGAGGCCGAGATTGTGGACCATTTCGGCTGCAAACCGGGTTACCTCGGGCCGGTCGGCCTGAAGCAGCCCGTGACGGTCGTGGCCGACCGCGAGGTGGCCGTGATGTCCGACTGGGTCTGCGGCGCAAATGAATTCGGGTTCCACACGACCGGTGTGAACTGGGGACGCGACCTGCCCGAGCCGGACCTTGTGACCGATATCCGCAACGTGGTCGCGGGCGACCTGTCGCCCGACGGCAAGGGCGCGCTGGCGATCGAGCGTGGCATCGAGGTGGGCCATGTGTTCTACCTTGGTACAAAGTACTCCAAGGCCATGAATGCCACCTTCCTGGACGAGAACGGCAAACCGCAATTGATGGAGATGGGGTGCTACGGCATTGGCATCACGCGCCTGCCGGCAGCCGCGATCGAGCAGAACCATGACGACAAGGGCATCATCTGGCCCGATGCCATCGCGCCGTTCACGGTCGTCATCTGCCCGATCAATCCGGACCGCAGCCCCGAAGTGAAGGCCGCTGCCGAGAAGCTTTACGACGAACTGCTCGAAGCCGGCGTGGACGTGATCCTGGACGACCGTGGCGAGCGACCGGGTGCCATGTTTGCGGACTGGGAACTCATCGGTGTGCCGCATCGTGTCACGATTGGTGACCGCACCCTCAAGGAAGGCAAGGTCGAGTACCAGCACCGTCGTGATCCGTCGGCCACGCAGGTCGCGCTGGGTGAGGTGGGGGCCCTGCTGAAGGGCAAGCTGCATCCGTGACCGGAGGGCAGCGGATGCCCGGGCGTCGCCGTATTCTGCGTCTGCTGCCCTGGCTGGCCC
>DALYHW010000189.1:0-5752 GCA_031970695.1 Hylemonella sp. | reverse complement strand
CGACAGGAACGTGGACAGGAAAGGCACTCGAGCCGTGGCCGAGGCCTACCTGCAGTTCCTCTACACCGAGGAAGCCCAGGACATCATTGGTCGCAACTTCTACCGGCCCGCGATCTCGGCCAAGGCACAGGCGAAGTACGCCAGCCAGTTCCCGAAACTCAACCTGTTCACCATCGACCAGGCCTTCGGTGGCTGGGCCAGGGCCGACAAGGAGCACTTCGCCGATGGCGGCTCCTTCGACCAGATCTACGCCAACAGGTAACACCGGCCGATCCGCTCCGTGATGCAAATCGGCGTGCGGTCGGCCAACCGCCGCCGGTCCTTGCTTCCAACCGGTGGTTATGAATTAACTACAAAACTGTCGTTTGAGTTTGAGAACGGTGTGCCCACAATTCTTTTCACCGCTTCGAGTTCATTTTTCCCTACGCACCTCATGAAGAAGATCACGTATTACGCCGTCCAGGCCCTTGCCGCACTTGCCCTTGGCACCAGCCAGATGGCCAGCGCCCAGACCCTGCTCAATGCCTCCTACGACGTGGCACGCGAGTTCTACAAGGACTACAACGCCGCCTTCGTGGCGCATTACAAGAAGACCACGGGCAAGGACGTGAAGATCGACCAGTCGCACGCCGGTACCAGCACCCAGGCGCGTGCCGTGGCCGACGGGCTGGACGCTGACGTGGTGACCTTCAACACCACGACCGACATCGAGTTCCTGGCCGCCAAGGGCCTGGTGGCAGCCGACTGGACCAAGCGATTCCCCCAAGGCGCCACGCCCACCACGTCGACCATGCTGTTCCTGGTGCGCAACGGCAATCCCAAGAACATCAAGGACTGGGACGACCTCGTCAAGCCCGGCGTACAGGTCGTGGTGGTCAATCCCAAGACCGGCGGCAACGGCCGCATGGCCTACCTTGCCGCCTGGGGCTCGGTGCGCAAGAAGGGCGGCACCGACGCGCAGGCTGCCGAATTCGTGGGCAAGCTCTACAAGAACGTGCCCATCCTCGCCAAGGGCGGGCGCGATGCCACCGCCATCTTCCTGCAGCGCAACATCGGCGACGTGCTGATCACCTTTGAGTCGGAGGTGGTGTCCGTGGACCGTGAATTCGGCGCCGGGAAGGTCGACGCCATTCACCCGTCCACCAGCCTGGTGACGGAGAACCCTGTCGCCGTCATCGAGCGCACCGTGGCCAAGAAAGGCACGGGCGAACTGGCCAAGGCCTACCTCGATTACCTCTACTCGGAGGAGGCGCAGGAGATCGCCGCGAAACATGCCATCCGCCCGCGTAACCCGGCGGTGCTCAAGAAATACGCGGCCACCTTCAAGCCCGTGCAGTTCTTCACCGTGCAGGACTACTTCGGCAGCCGGACCGAGGCGCAGAAGGTGCACTTCAACGATGGCGGCAAATTCGACCAGCTCTACACCGTCAAGTAAATGACTGCCGCCACCCTTGCCATGCCGTTGCCCGCCGGCGCTGCGCCCCGGCGTGCGCCGCGGCGCGTGCTGCCCGGCTTCAATCTCACGCTGGGCTATACCGTGCTGTACCTGAGCCTGATCGTGCTGATCCCGCTCTCGGCCTTGGTGTTCAAGACCTTCACCTTGAGCTGGGAGCAGTTCTGGGCCGCGGTCAGTTCGCCGCGGGTTCTGGCCTCGTACCGGCTGACCTTCGGCGCCGCGCTGATCGCGGCTCTGGTGAATGTGGTCTTCGGCCTGCTGGTGGCCTGGGTGCTGGTGCGTTACAGCTTTCCCGGCAAGAAGATCGTCGATGCATTGGTGGACCTGCCGTTTGCACTGCCGACCGCGGTGGCGGGAATTTCGCTGACCGCCTTGCTGGCCGGCAACGGCTGGGTAGGGCAGTTCTTCGAGCCGTACGGCATACAACTCGCGTTCAACCCCAATGGCGTGATCATTGCGCTGATCTTCATCGGCCTGCCGTTTGTGGTGCGGACGGTGCAGCCGGTACTGGAGGACACGGAGAAGGAGCTGGAGGAGGCCGCTACCAGCCTGGGCGCAACGCGCTGGCAGATCTTCCGCCATGTGATCCTGCCATCCATCACGCCGGCCTTGCTGACCGGCTTTTCCATGGCCTTCGCGCGCGCCATTGGTGAGTACGGCTCGGTCATTTTCATTGCGGGCAACATGCCCATGGTGTCCGAGATCACGCCGCTGATCATCATTGGCAAGCTGGAACAGTACGACTACGCCGGTGCCACAGCCGTGGCCACTGTGATGCTTGTGCTCTCGTTCATCCTGCTGCTCGTCATCAACGGCCTGCAGTCCTGGCAGCGCAAGCGTTCGGGAGCCTGAGCATGGGCCAGACGACAGTCCGCAATGCGCGCGCCGGGACCACCGAACCGGCCTGGGTGCGTGTCAGCCTGATCAGCGTGGCGCTGGTCTTCATGTTCCTTTTCCTGGTACTGCCACTGGCCGCGGTCTTCACCGAGGCCCTGCGCAAGGGCTGGGACGCCTACTGGGAAGCGCTCAAGGAGCCTGACGCGTGGTCCGCCATCCGCCTCACCTTGCTCACGGCGTCGATCGCCGTGCCCCTGAACCTGGTCTTCGGCGTGGCCGCCGCCTGGGCGATCGCCAAGTACGAGTTCCGTGGCAAGGCGTTCCTGACCACGCTGGTCGACCTGCCGTTCTCGGTGTCGCCTGTGGTCTCCGGCCTGATCTACGTGCTGGTGTTCGGCGCGCAGGGCTGGCTCGGACCCTGGCTGGCGGCACACGATATCAAGATCATCTTTGCCGTGCCCGGCATCGTGCTGGCCACCGTGTTCGTGACCTTTCCCTTCATCGCGCGCGAACTGATCCCGCAACGACGAGGAGCAGGCTGCCATCGTGCTGGGTGCCACCGGCTGGCAGACCTTCTGGTACGTGACCCTGCCCAATATCAAATGGGGCCTGATCTACGGCGTCATTCTCTGCAACGCACGCGCCATGGGCGAGTTCGGCGCCGTGTCTGTGGTCTCCGGCCATATCCGTGGCCAGACCAACACCATGCCCCTGCACGTGGAGGTGCTCTACAACGAGTACCAGTCGGTGGCCGCCTTCGCCGTGGCTTCGCTGCTGGCCCTGCTGGCGCTGGTGACCCTGGTCATCAAGTCCGTCGCCGAATGGAAACACGAGCGTGAGCTCAAGGCCGCCGCCGAACTGCCGCCCGAGAACCCGAACGCACGGCCCGCCCATCCCGGCGGCCCGGTTGCCGCTACCTGAGAGTCCATCATGAGCATCGAAATCCGCAACATCAGCAAGCAGTTTGGCGACTTCCGCGCCCTGGACGGCGTCAGCCTGGACATCGAGTCCGGCGAGCTTGTCGCGCTGCTCGGCCCCTCGGGCTGCGGCAAGACCACGCTGCTGCGCATCATCGCCGGCCTGGAAACGCCGGACCACGGGGCCATCCTCTTCAGCGGGGAGGACACGACCGAAGTGCACGTGCGCGAGCGCAATGTGGGTTTCGTGTTCCAGCACTACGCGCTGTTCCGCCACATGACCGTCTTCGACAACGTGGCCTTTGGCCTGCGCATGAAACCGCGCGCGCAGCGGCCTAGCGAAACGCAGATCAAGGCCAAGGTGCACGAGCTGCTGAACCTGGTGCAACTGGACTGGCTGGCTGACCGTTACCCTTCCCAGCTCTCAGGCGGCCAGCGCCAGCGCATCGCCCTGGCGCGTGCCCTGGCCGTGGAGCCCAAGGTGCTGCTGCTGGACGAGCCGTTTGGTGCCCTGGACGCCAAGGTGCGCAAGGAGCTGCGTCGCTGGCTGCGCCGGCTGCACGATGAACTGCACGTCACCAGCATCTTCGTGACCCACGACCAGGAGGAAGCATTGGAAGTGGCGGACCGGGTCGTGCTCATGAACCACGGCCGCATCGAGCAGATCGGCACGCCCCAGCAGGTCTGGGACCAGCCAGCCAGTCCTTTTGTCTACGGCTTCCTGGGCGACGTCAACCTCTTTCACGGCCGGGTGGAGCAGGGGGAGGTGCTGATCGGCAGCGAACACCAGGGCGTGCGCCTGGAGACGCCCGAGCACGCCGCCGCCCAGCAGGCCCGCGCCTACGCCTACGTGCGTCCGCACGACTTTGAGGTGGACCGCTGGGCCACGGGCGCCACCGGTATCGCCGCGCGCCTGAACCGTGCCATCGTGGTCGGACCGATCGCCCGCCTGGAACTTTTGCCCGAAGATGCGACTCAAGCAGCACAGCAACCGGTGATCGAGGTGCAGATTCCTGCGTCACAATACCGGGACCTCGGACTGACGGAGGGCGAGCTGCTGGTGCTGACACCCCGCAAGGCCCGCGTCTTCGTCGAAGGAACAGAAGACCTTGCTGCTCAAACTGCTTGACACCCATCCCCGGCGCACCTTTGCGCTGATCGCCGCCGCCTGCATCGCACTGCTGGCCTTCGGCCTTTACCTGCAACACGTGGTCGGCCTGGAGCCGTGCCCCATGTGCATCGTGCAGCGCTACACGCTGATCCTGATCGCCCTGGTGGCGGCGCTGGCGGCGGCCTTCAAGGGGCCGCGCACGCTGGTGTCCATGGCCCTGGTCATGGTCGTGCTCGCGGGGTTTGGTGCCTTCGTGGCGGCCCGCCAGAGCTGGCTGCAGTGGTATCCCCCCGAGATCGTGACCTGCGGACGCGACTTCTACGGCATGATCGAAAACTTCCCGATGCAGCGGGCCATCCCCATGATCTTCCGGGGTTCGGGCGACTGCAGCAAGGTCGACTGGACCTTCCTGGGCGGCTCGATCGCGAACTGGTCCTTCCTGTGCTTTGCCGGCATCGCCGTACTGGGCGTCGTCATGGGCTGGCGGCTGCGCCCCGGCCGGCGCCAGCGCTGAAATACCAGCCAATTTCGCCTTTTGTCAGGGGCCCGGCCGCGTCATAATGGCGCCGCCTCGACATGGCTTGCCGGACATGGTGTTCCGGCGCCGTCTTCCGGAGCCTGGCATGAACAACCTCAAGATTTCCACGCGTCTGCTCATCCTGACGGGTGTGCTCTGCCTGCTGCTGCTGCTGCTGGGCGGCTGGGGGCTGATCGGTATCAGCCAGTCCAATGCGGCGCTCAAGACGGTGTACGAAGACCGTACCGTCCCGATCGGCCAGCTGTCGGAAGTGCAGCGCAACCTGCTGCGCATCCGCCTGCGCCTGGACGCGGCCCTGTTCAACCCGACACCCGAGGCAATCAAGGGTGCCTTGAACGAGGCGGTAGCCGGCACCCAGGAGATCGACACGGTCTGGAAAGCCTATATGGCGACCAGTCTCACCACGGAGGAGGCCGCTCTCGCCAAATCCTTCGAGGAGGCGCGTGCCAAATATGAGCAGAGTGCCCTCAAACCCGTGGTCGAGGCCCTTACGGCTGGCAACACGGACGAGGCCAAGCGACTGGTGTCGTCCAGCATGATTCCGCAGTACGCCCCGGTGCGCAAGAGCATCGAAGGGCTGATCAACCTGCAGCTGGACGTGGCCAAGCAGGAATTCGACGCTGCGGTCGCGCGATACGAGCGCATCCGCAACGGCTCCATCGCCGCCATCGTGCTCAGCATCGCTTTTGCATTCTTCTTCGGCTGGACGCTGGTGCGGGGCATCACGCGCTCCGTCGCCCAGGCGATGGAGGCGTCCAACGCCGTCGCGCAAGGTGACCTCAGCCGCGACATCCGCAGCGAGGGCAAGGACGAGATGGCCCAGCTGCTGCGTTCGCTGGCCACCATGCAGGACGGCCTGCGCAATGTGGTGAGCCGCGTGCGCCAGGGCTCCG
>DALYHW010000188.1:0-5825 GCA_031970695.1 Hylemonella sp. | reverse complement strand
CTCCTCGCGCTCCTTGCCGACCGCACGGACCTTGACCATCATGAGCTCACGCTCGATGTAGGCGCCCTCGGTCAGGTCCACGACCTTGACCACCTCAATGAGGCGATTCAGGTGCTTGGTGATCTGCTCGATCACGTCGTCCGAACCGGTGGTCTGGATGGTCATGCGCGAGAGGCTCGCGTCCTCGGTCGGCGCCACGGTGAGCGATTCGATGTTGTAGCCACGGGCCGAGAACAGGCCCACCACGCGCGACAGGGCGCCGGGTTCGTTCTCCAGGAGAACGGCAATGATGTGTTTCATGTTCGATTCCTCTTTTTGCCGCCCTCCCCCGTGCACGGTAATGCACGGGCTCGGCGGACAATAGATTCGTCTAAAAGTTGATAAGGGGGACGGACGACCTTACAGGTCCTCGGCGCCCAGCAGCATTTCGGTGATGCCCTTGCCGGCCTGCACCATCGGGAACACGTTCTCGGTCGGGTCGGTACGGAAGTCGAGGAACACCGTGCGATCCTTGAGCCTGCGTGCCTCACGCAGCGCCGGCTCGACGTCCTGCGGCTTTTCGATCAGCAGACCGACGTGGCCATAGGCCTCGGCCAGCTTCACGAAGTTGGGCAGCGCGTCCATATAGCTGTGGCTGTAGCGGCCGGAGTACTCGATCTCCTGCCACTGCCGCACCATACCCAGGTAGCGGTTGTTCAGCGACAGAATCTTGATCGGGGTGTTGTACTGCAGACAGGTCGACAGTTCCTGGATGCACATCTGCACCGAGCCTTCACCCGTGACACAGAAAACCTCGCTCTCGGGCTTGGCGAGCTTGATGCCCATGGCGTAGGGAATGCCCACACCCATGGTGCCCAGGCCGCCGGAGTTGATCCAGCGACGCGGCTCGTTGAACTTGTAGTACTGGGCCGCCCACATCTGGTGCTGACCGACGTCGGAAGTGATGTAGGCCTCGACATCGCGGGTCATGTTCCACAGCGTTTCGATCACGAACTGCGGCTTGATCACGTCCTTGTTGCCACGGTCGTACTTCAGGCAGTCACGCTTGCGCCAGCCGTTGATGGCCTCCCACCAGGCGCCCAGCGCGTTGGTATCAGGCTTGACGGGGCTTTCCTTGATCATGGCGATCATCTCGGTCAGCACGTCCTTGACGTCGCCGACGATCGGGATGTCGACCTTCACGCGCTTGGAGATGCTCGAGGGGTCGATGTCGATGTGGATGATCTTGCGCTCGTTCTGGGCGAAGTGCTTGGGGTTGCCGATCACGCGGTCATCGAACCGTGCGCCCACGGCCAGCAGGACGTCGCAGTTCTGCATGGCGTTGTTGGCCTCGATGGTGCCGTGCATGCCCAGCATGCCCACAAACTTGGGATCGGTGGCCGGATAGGCACCGAGGCCCATCAGGGTGTTGGTGACCGGGTAACCCAGCATGTCCACCAGGGTACGCAGTTCGCCCGTGGCGTTACCCAGCAGCACACCGCCACCCGTGTAGATGTAGGGCCGCTTGGCCGTCAGGAGCAACTGCAGTGCCTTGCGAATCTGCCCGGCATGGCCCTTGCGCACCGGGTTGTAGGAGCGCATGGTGATCGACTCGGGGTAACCGGCATACGGCACCTTCTTGAAGGAGACGTCCTTCGGGATATCCACAACCACCGGGCCGGGCCGGCCGCTGCGGGCGATGTGGAAGGCCTTCTTCATCGTCTCGGCCAGGTCGTTGGCGTCCTTGACCAGGAAGTTGTGCTTCACGATGGGGCGCGTGATGCCCACGGTGTCGCATTCCTGGAAAGCGTCCAGGCCAATGGCGGCCGTGGGCACCTGACCCGTAACGATCACCATGGGGATGCTGTCCATGTAGGCGGTGGCGATGCCGGTAATGGCATTGGTCACGCCCGGGCCGGACGTCACGAGGGCCACGCCCACATCACCCGTGGCGCGCGCATAGCCGTCGGCCGCGTGCACCGCCGCCTGCTCGTGACGCACCAGGATGTGTTGGATGGTGTCCTGCTTGTAAAAAGCGTCGTAGATGTGCAGGACGGCGCCGCCGGGGTAGCCCCAGACGTATTTCACGCCCTCTGCCTGCAGGGCCTTGACGAGGATCTCGGCACCGCGCAGTTCTTCGGCGTGGCTGCCGGCACCGGCGGCCGCGGCGGAAGTGATTTCAGCCTTGGAAATTTCCATGATGAACCTTTGTGAATTTCTCTAACGAAAAACCTTGGGTGCCCCTTCGCAAACACTTGTGGCATCGCGTCGGGACTTGAGATCAGGGACATGGGCGCCATGGTCTGCCGCGCCGGACCGTGATCCGTTTGCTTTTTGATATGCAATGCGTATTATCGCACCGCAGCATTCAAATTCACGCGCCTGACTCAAAAAATCACCCCAAGGTGCCATAATTCGCCCGCAAAGTGGTCGACATGACCGTGAAACGCACCCAAGACACTCCGCGCCCGCTGGTCTAAGCCCTTGGCAACCGAACAAGAACTGTCCGACTTCCTCAAAAGCGTCGAAAAACGCGCTTTCAAGCGTTCGGTCTACCACGTGCGCAACGACGAGGCGGCGCTGGACATCGTGCAAGACAGCATGATGAAGCTGGTCGAGCACTACAGCCACAAGCCGCCGGACGAGCTGCCCATGCTGTTCCAGCGCATCCTGTCCAACACCACACTGGACTGGTTTCGTCGCCAGAAGACCCGCAACGCCCTGTTCTCCAACATGGGCGACTTCGAATCCGACAGCGACGACGGGGATTTCGACCTGCTGGAAACTTTTGATGGCTCGGGGGATTCGGAGCAGGTGGAAAGCGCCGAAACCTCGACCCAACGGGCACAGATCCTGCATGAAATCGAGGAGGAGATCCAGCAACTTCCAGCCCGTCAACGGGAAGCCTTCCTGATGCGTTACTGGGAGGAGTTGGACGTGGCGGAAACCGCTGCGGCCATGGGTTGCTCGGAAGGTAGCGTGAAAACGCACTGTTCCAGGGCGGTCCAGGCTCTTAACAAAGCCTTGAGAGCCAAGGGGATACAACTATGAAAAGCCAGAAACCGATTGCCGTCAGCTTGTCTGCACAAGACCGTTTTGGCCGCCAGATGGCGGCCCGCCTTGACGCGTCTGCAGCGGGTTTGCCGCATGACATCAGTGAGCGTCTGCGTGTCGCCCGCCTGCAGGCCATGGGCAAGTACCGCGACGTCCGCGTTCTGGAAACTGCCCCCGTTTCCGTGGGTGGCGGCGCTGCTGCCTTGGGCGGTGGTGAGGAAGGCGGCTGGTGGCCGCGCCTGGTGTCGCTCGTTCCCCTGATGGCCCTGATTGCCGGCCTGATCGCCATCCAGGTCCTGGGTACCGACCAGATCGCCCAGGAACTCGCCGACATCGACTCGGCCATCCTGACCGACGACCTGCCACCTGACGCCTACACGGACCCGGGCTTTGCCCAGTTCCTGAAAGCCCGACTGGACCAGCTCAAGCAGGACTGAACCCCATGCGTGAAGCAGCCTGCGCCCCCCTGCTCCGTCCCTGCCGCCTGCCGGCTGCGGCGCTGCTGCCTGCACTCCTGTTTTCCATGTCCCTCTCCGTCGCCGCGGCGCCGTCGGAGGGGACAGCGGGCCAGACGGTTACCGGTCGCTCCGTGCACCACAGCAATCTGCGGTCGACCCCCGCGACACCCCAGCCCGTACATTCCAAGCCGGCCTGGAAAGACCTGACACCCGCCCAGCAGCAGGCCTTGCAGCCGCTGGCACAGCACTGGAGCTGGCTGAGCGAAGAGCGCAAGCTCAAATGGCTGGCCATTTCCCGGAACTTCCAGTCACTTTCCCCCGAAGAGCAGGCCAAAGTGCACCGGCGCATGAGCAAGTGGGTCACATTGACCCAGCAGCAGCGCGCCCAGGCTCGCCAGAACTTCAAGGAAATCAAGAATCTGACGGCCGAGCAGAAGGCCAGCCAGTGGGAAGCCTATCAGGCCCTGACCGCCGAGGAAAAACGCAAGCTTGCGTCCCAGGCCCCGGCCAAGCCGGCGGGACTCACCTTGGTCAAACCGGCTACGACCCCGAAGCTGTCGCAGGTGCCGCGCCGCACCCCGTCCCGGCTGGCGGAGGTCGTGTCACCGCTGAACGCAGCACCGCCGCCGCGGTTCGAGCCGGTACGCAGCGAGCCTGAGCGCTCCCCTTACGAAGACGAGCCTGCTGAATCCCGGTGAATGACGATCCAACCGTAACGCCGGCCGACGTGGCCAGCGGAGTTCCCCTGCCCGCCCCCCCGGGACTCTGGCGACGCATGGCATGCTGGCTGTACGAAGGCATGCTGCTGTTCGGCGTGGTCTTCATCGCCGGTTATCTGTTCAGCACCCTCTCACAGACCCGCCATGCGCTGGACAACCGCCACGTACAGCAGGCCTTTCTGTTCGTGGTGCTGGGCATCTATTTCACCTGGTTTTGGGCCAAGGGCCAGACGCTGGCAATGAAGACCTGGCACATCCGTGTCGTCGACGCGGCAGGCCGGCCCCTGACCCAGCCCCGGGCGCTGGTGCGATATTTCCTGAGCTGGCTCTGGTTTCTGCCGCCGCTGGCGCTGAGCGCACTACTCAGCCTTTCGGGCGCCGAATCTGCGGTCATCACGCTGGGCTGGATTGCAGTCTGGGCCCTGCTCAGCCGCTTCCAGCCACAGCGACAGTTCTGGCATGACGTCCTGGCCGGGACGCGCCTCATCGATGTCCGGCCCGCCCGGACCTGATGTCGCGAAGCTGGTGGACAATCGGCGTATGCCCGATCTGCAAGCTTCTCCCGTCAACCCACAGAAATCCCGCCGAGGCCTGAGCCGCATGCGGCATGCATTTGGCTATTCGCTGGAAGGGCTGCGTGCCGGCTGGCATGAAACCGCTTTCCGCCAGGAAGCACTTGCCGCCCTGGTGCTGCTGCCGCTCTCCCTATGGCTGGGGCGCAGCTGGGTGGAGTCGGCTCTGCTTGCCGGCTCCGTCCTCTTCGTCATGATCGTTGAACTGCTGAACACGGGCATCGAAACGGCCATCGACCGGATCGGCCCCGAATGGCACGATCTGTCCAAGCGTGCCAAGGACATGGGGAGCGCGGCCGTGCTGCTGAGCCTGCTGCTGGCCATGGGCATCTGGATCACCGCGCTCTACCAGCGCCTGCTCGCATGAGCCCGGCTTTTTCCGTTTGCGTCTACTGCGGTTCCCGGCCTGGCGTGGACCCGCGCTTTGCGGCAACAGCCCGCGCGGTGGGCGAGTGGATCGGCCGGCACGGCGGACAACTGGTTTATGGCGGCGGCAAGGCGGGCCTGATGGGCATGGTGGCGCAGGCCACGCTGGAAGCGGGTGGCCGCGTGGTCGGGGTGATCCCGAAAGCCCTGGTCGAGAAGGAATGGGCTCTGCACGACTGCACCGAACTGCACATCGTGGAGACCATGCACGACCGCAAGCGCATGATGGCCGAACGCGCCGACGCGTTTCTCGCACTCGCTGGCGGCATCGGCACGTTCGAAGAACTGTTTGAAGTCTGGACCTGGCGTCAGCTCGGCTACCACGACAAGCCCGTGGGCATCCTCAACACTGGCGGCTACTACGATGGCCTGCTGGCTTTCCTGGATTCCGTGGTCCAGCAGCAGTTCATGAGCGACTGGCAGATGGAATTGATCCAGGCCGGTGACGATCCCATTGCCCTGCTGCGTGGCCTGGTACAGGCCGCGGGCCTGGCGCCGGCCGCGCGGCTGGACGGGATCTAGATCGCGGAGTTGTCGAGTTCGCCGGTGCGAATGCGCACCACACGCTCGACGGCGGTGACAAAGATCTTGCCGTCACCGATCTTGCCGGTACGTGC
>DALYHW010000187.1:0-5867 GCA_031970695.1 Hylemonella sp. | reverse complement strand
AAACGCCGAGCGCTTCATCACGCCCGAGCTCAAGGCCTTCGAGGACAAGGCGCTCAGCGCACAGGAGCGCGCCCTCGCCCGCGAAAAGTGGCTCTACGAGCAGCTGCTGGAGCAGCTCGAGGCGCACATCCCGGCGCTCACGCGCAACGCCCGCGCCCTGGCCACGCTGGACGTGCTGTGCGCGCTCACCGAACGTTCGCTCACGCTGGACTGGTGTGCGCCGGTCTTCGCCGGGGAACCCTGCATCGACATCACGGCGGGCCGCCATCCCGTGGTGCAGGCGCGCCTTGCAGAAACAAGCTCCGGTGCGTTCATCGCCAACGACACGCGGCTGGGCCTCAAGCAGCGCATGCAGATCATCACCGGCCCCAATATGGGCGGTAAATCGACCTACATGCGCCAGGTCGCGCTCATCGTGCTGCTGGCCTCCATGGGCAGCTATGTGCCGGCCAGCGCCTGCCGCCTCGGCCCCATCGACGCCATCCACACCCGCATCGGCGCCGCCGACGACCTGGCCAACGCACAGTCCACCTTCATGCTCGAGATGACCGAGGCCGCGCAGATCCTGCACGCTGCCACGCCCAACTCGCTGGTGCTGATGGATGAGATCGGCCGCGGCACCTCGACCTTCGACGGCCTGGCCCTGGCCGGCGCCATCGCTACCCAGCTGCACGACAAGACCCAGGCGTTCACGCTGTTCGCCACGCACTACTTCGAGCTCACCGAGTTCCCGGCCAGACACCATGCGGCGGTCAACGTGCATGTCAGCGCCACCGAATCGGGCCACGACATCGTGTTCCTGCACGAGATCCAGCCCGGGCCGGCCAGCCGCAGCTACGGCATCCAGGTCGCCCGCCTGGCCGGCATGCCGGCCGCCGTGGTGAACCACGCGCGCCATGCACTGGAAGCACTGGAGAACAGCGCCAGCCAGACCCAGGCCCAGGTGGACCTGTTTGCACCGCCACCGGCGGTCGAGGTCGCAGCACCCAGCGCCGTGGAAGCCCGGCTGGCCGAGATCGACCCGGACGCCTTGAGCCCGCGCGATGCGCTGGATATGCTCTACGCCCTGAAGAAACTGGCGAAATGAACCATCACCTGCCCACCATCATCTTTTCGCACGCGAACAGTTTTCCGGCCAGCACCTACCGCGTGCTGTTCGGTGAACTGCGCCGCCGCGGTTTCAAGGTCAAGGCCGTCGAGAAATTCGGCCACGAGGACCGTTACCCCGTCACCAGCAACTGGCCCCACCTGGTCCAGCAGCTCGCCGACTTTGCCGGCGCCGAACAGCAAAAGACCGGGGAGCCCGCCTTCCTCGTCGGCCATTCGCTGGGCGGCTTCCTCAGCCTCATGGCCGCGGCGCGCCACCCGGAGCTGGCCTGCGGCGTGCTGTTGATCGACTCGCCGCTGCTGGGCGGCTGGCGCGCCACCAGCGTCAGCGTCGCCAAGCGCACCCAGCTCATCGGCGCGGTCTCGCCCGGCGCCATCAGCCGCCAGCGGCGCAACAGCTGGCCCGGCGTGGAAGAGGCCATCGAGCACCTGCGCCACAAGAAGGCCTTTGCCCACTGGGATCCGCAGGTGCTGCGCGACTACGTCGAGCACGGCATGCACGACGAGGACGGCAAGCGCGTGCTCAGCTTCACGCGCGAGGTAGAGACCGCCATCTACAACACCATCCCGGACAACCTCGAGCGCCTGCTCAAGCGGCATCCGCTCAAATGTCCGGCGGCCTTCATCGGCGGCCGGCATTCGGAGGAAATGAAGCAGGTCGGCATGGCCATGACCGAGAAGGTCACCAAGGGCCGCATCACCATCCTCGACGGCTCGCACCTCTTTCCCATGGAGCAGCCTGGGGCCACCGCCGCGGCCATCGAAGCCTCACTGCTCAATCTGCAGCGGGTGCGCCAGCTCAAGAGCGCGGCGCATTGAGCCAGCCACCCGAAAAAAAGGCCGCGTGACGCGGCCTTTTTTCATGCGGGCGGCGCTCACGCCGTCCACTGCACCAGCCCACTCCACGCAGTAGCCAGCACCACCACACCAAACACGATGCGGTACCAGGCAAAGCCGTTGAAGCTGTGCGTGGCGATGAAGCGCAGCAGCCAGCGTACGCAGAGCCAGGCGCTGATGAACGAAAACAGCAGCCCCACCCCGAACAGCGGCAGGTCGGCCATCGACAGCAGGGCACGCTCCTTGTACAGGCTGTAGGCCCCGGCGCCGATCAGCGTGGGAATGGCCAGGTAGAAAGAAAAATCGGTCGCCGCCTTGCGCGACAGCCCCAGCAGCATGCCCCCGATGATGGTGGCCCCGCTGCGGCTGGTGCCGGGAATCATGGCCAGGCACTGCACCAGCACCACCTTGAGCGCATCGCGCCAGCCCATGTCATCCACGTCGAGGATGCGCGGCGCCGTGGCGGCATGGGCCTGGCGCTTCTCCGCCCACAGGATGATGAATCCCCCGATGATGAAGGTGCTGGCCACCACCGCCGGCGTGAACAGGTGCGCTTTGATGGCCTTGCCCGCCAGCAGGCCCAGCACCACAGCCGGCAGGAAGGCGATGAGCACATTGAGCGCGAAACGCTGCGCCTGCCGCTGCGTGGGCAACGCCACCAGCGTGTCGCGCAGCTTGTGCCAGTAGACCAGGATCACGGCGAGGATGGCGCCCGTCTGGATCGCGATGTCGAAGACCTTGGCCTTGTCGTCATCGAAGCCCAGCAGCGCGCCGGCCAGGATCAGGTGGCCGGTGCTGGAAATGGGCAGGAACTCGGTCAGGCCCTCGACGATGCCCATCAGGGCGGCCTTGCACAACAAAACAATATCCACGAACACTCCTTAGGCAGCCGCGATTATCCCTGTGCGTTCTCAGGCGCCCTGGCACCGGCTGCCCGGCGATGCCCCTGAATTTCGACGCGACTTGACATTTGAATGCGAATTGTTATCATTCGTTTCCAAGGAGCTAAACCATGCACAAAATACTCCTCGCCCTGCTGACCGCGGTCAGCGGTTCTGCCTGGGCCGCCGACGGCGACTACGCCCTTGCCATCAAGGACCACCGTTTCGAGCCGGCCGAGCTGCGTGTGCCGGCGGGCCAGAAGATCAAGCTGGTCGTGCACAACCAGGACACCACGCCGGAAGAGTTCGAGAGCCATGAACTCAACCGGGAAAAAGTCATCCCGGCCGGTGCCAAAGCCAACATCTTCGTCGGCCCCCTCAAGCCAGGCCGCTACCCCTTTGTCGGTGAATTCCACGAGAAGACGGCACGCGGCGTGCTGATCGCGGAATAAGCGGAGCGCCCCGCATGCTCGGCTCCGCCATCATCGTCTTCCGCGAAACGCTGGAAGCGGCGCTCATCATCAGCATCATCGCCGTGGCCACGCGCAGCCTGCGCCACCGCAACGCCTGGCTGGGCGCGGGCATCCTCGCCGGCGTGCTGGGCGCGCTGCTGGTGGCCCTGTTCACGGGCCGCATTGCCGACCTTGCCGAGGGCATGGGCCAGGAATTGTTCAACGCCGGCGTCCTCGTACTGGCCGCCCTCATGCTGGCATGGCACAACATCTGGATGGCGCGCCACGGCATGCAGCTCGCGCGCGAAGCCAAACAACTCGGGGCCGATGTCCGCAGTGGCCACCGGGAGATGTCAGCGCTGGCGCTGGTGGTGGGCCTGGCCATCCTGCGCGAAGGCTCCGAGACGGCCCTTTTCCTCTACGGCCTGATCAGCGGCGGGAGCGACAGTCCCGCCAGCGTGCTCGGCGGAGGTGCCCTGGGCCTGCTGCTGGGCTGCGCGGCGGGCGGCGCGCTGTACGCCGGAGTGCTGCGTGTACCCACGCGCTACTTCTTCAGCGCCACCAGCGGGCTGGTGCTGCTGCTGGCCGCGGCCATGGCCAGCCAGGCCGCCCGCTTCCTCGTGCAAGCCGACCTGCTGCCCAGCCTCGCCGCGCCCCTGTGGAACACCAGCTGGCTGCTGGACAACCAGTCCCTGGGCGGACGATTGCTGCACACCCTCGCCGGCTACGACGCCATGCCCTCGGGCATTCAGGTCGTGTTCTACGGAACCACGCTGGCCCTGGTTCTCACCGGCATGCGCCTGGCGCGCCCGCGACCCGCAAACTCCCCGAACTGAAGGAATCCACGATGAAACTGCATGCGATGTTCGTCGCAGGGGCGCTGCTGTGCCCGCTGCTGGCCAGTGCCGGCCCGGCCGACTATGTATACACCCCGGCTGTGACCTACGGCGAGCGGGAGATCGACTTCAAGATGGGGAGCGCCGAGAAAGCCGACACAGCGCGTGAAGCGGCCGCCAGCATCGGCTACGGCTACGGCGCCACCCCATGGTGGTTCAACGAGGTCTATCTCAAATACAAGCGTGAGCTCAATGAGGACACGAAGTTCGACGCCGTCGAGTGGGAAAACAAGTTCCAGCTCACCGAACCCGGCCAGTATCCGGTGGACCTTGGGTTCCTTCTCGAGATCGAACGCCCCATGAACCATGATGAGGGCTGGGAAGTCAAATGGGGCCCGCTGCTCCAGACCGAGTTCGGCAAGCTGCAGCTCAACGCCAACCTGCTGTTCCAGCGCAGCTACCACGCTGCCGAACCAAGCAACATGCAATTCCTCTACCAGTGGCAGGTCAAGTACCGCTGGCTGCCGCAGTTCGAGTACGGGCTGCAGGGCTTCGGCGAAACCGGTGACGTCGACAACTGGTCCCCGGCCGAGCAACAAAGTCACAAGGCCGGTCCGGCCGTGTTCGGCAAGTTGCCGCTGGGCGGACACCAGGCCCTGAAGTACAACGCGGCCTGGCTGCTGGCCACGTCCACGGCCGCACCGGACAACACCGTGCGCCTGCAGGTCGAGTACGAGTTCTGAGTCTGCCGCCGCAAGAAACGGGCACTTTGCCGCACCCTGCCCGGGTTTATTGTGGCGGGCGAGGAGGAAACGTGGCAGCATGGCCTTGACCGACCCTAAAAAAACCAGAGGCGCCTCATGAACTCCCTCCGCAATCTTCGCATCGGCAGCCGGCTGGCAATGGCCTTTTCGGTCATCCTGGTCTTCCTGATCATCAGCATCGCAGTCGGGGTCTATCGCCTCAACGAAATTGCCAAAACCACGCGCCAGCTCGCCACGATCGACAACGAAAAGCTCCAGCTGGCGGTCGGCTGGCGCAACATCATCGACCTGAACTGGGTCCGCACCCAGGCCGCCATGTACGACGGGGACCCCCAGCACATCGACTGGTGGCAAAAGGAGATGGACAAGACCTCCGATGCATTCAACCCCTCACGCAAGCGACTGGTCGAGCTGATCGAATCGCCGGAAGGCAAGGCCATCCTGCAGGAAATCGACGCGGCACGCGTGGCCTACCGTGGGCCGCGCGACGCGCTCGTCAAACGGCGCAAGGCCGGTGAGAACGTGGCTGACGCGCTGGAAAAGGAACTTCGCCCGCTGTCGGAAACCTTCAGCAACCTGGTGCTCAAGCTCGAACTTCGGCAAAAGGCGCTCTACGACGCCTCGCTGGCCAATGCCGAAGCATCGGCATCCCGGGCCCAGGCCGTCATGATCGGCGGCGGTGTCGCCGCGGTCCTGCTCAGCATCCTGTTTGCCACGGTCCTGACGCGGTCCATCGTGTCGCCGCTGCGCGAAGCCGTCGACGGTGCCCGTGTCATTGCGTCGGGCGATCTGTCCAGGACCATCACCAGCACGGGGCGTGATGAGGCGACCGAACTCACCACCGCCCTGCAGCAGATGCAGCAGAGCCTGTCGTCGGTCGTCTCGCAGGTACGTCAGGGCTCGGAATCGGTGGCGTCGGCCAGCACCCAGATCGCCCAGGGCAACCAGGACCTCAGCGCCCGCACCGAGCAGCAGGCCAGCGCGCTGCAG
>DALYHW010000186.1:0-5867 GCA_031970695.1 Hylemonella sp. | reverse complement strand
CGCCACCGGCCGCCTCGATCTCGCGCGCCACCAGCTGTCCCAGGTCCTTCAGGTGTACGTGGCCCGGCACGAACTGGGTGAAGGAATTCACCACGGCGATGATGGGCTTGCTGAAATCGTCATCCTTCATGCCGGTGGCACGCCAGAGCGAACGCGCGCCGGCCATGTTGCGGCCGGCAGTGGAAGTTTTGGAACGGTAGGTGGGCATGGAAATATTGCGTCAGGAGGGGGTCGTTCAGCAATGCAAAACGCACTGAACCTGATGATTCTAATGAACTGCCCTGCCCCGCCGGGCCGGCACGCATGACACCGGCCGCATCGGGGACATAAAAAAACCCCGGCAGGCCGGGGCTTTTTGCATCGCAGCGAGCTGCGGCTCAGCGCTTGCGCTTGATGCCCAATGCGTCACGCTGCTTGTTGATGCGGTTCTGGCGCCGCTGGTCCTCGCGCTCCATGGCCTTGCGTCGCGTATAGCCGCTCGCATCGGCCCAGGCCCACCAGACCACGGCCAGGGCGAACGGGGTCAGAACCACCCACCAGCTCCAGGCGACCACCGGGTCAATCTCCAGATACTTCATCAGCAACAGTACGATTCCGATCCCAAGAAAATACATCTTCTACCCCTGGTGTCATAAGACGGGCCAGCCGCGCCGGTCAACCGCAGCCACTACAATAACGTTTTCTTTGGTGAATTTAACTCAACCCACGAGGAAATCGATGAAACGCGTCCTGTTTGCCCTCTTCGCCACCGCTGCCCTGAGCGCTCCCGCCATGGCCGACCAGGCCCTGGCCACCTCCAAGAACTGCATGGCCTGCCATGCCGTCGACAAGAAGCTGGTTGGCCCGTCGTTCAAGGATGTCGCCAAGAAGTACGCCGGCGACAAGGCTGCCGCTGACAAGCTGGCCGAGAAGGTGATGAAGGGCGGCGCCGGCGCCTGGGGTCCGGTCCCCATGCCGGCCAACCCGCAGGTCAACTCCGCCGAAGCCCACAAGCTGGTGGCCTGGGTCCTGTCGCAGAAGTAATCTGCTTCACCGCAACAAAAAAGCCCGCGCATGCGGGCTTTTTTGTTGGCGCGGCGGGCTTGCTGCCAGGCCCGCGGGAGTCAGTTGTTCTGCGCCAACTGATCAGGAAGTGCGGGGTTTTGGTGATCACATCGCGTCGCTGCGCGACATGAGTGCTCCCCGAATCCGGCCAGGCGCCTCGCGGCGCCCTCCACGCTCACGCGCGGCCTGGATCAGTTGTTCTGAGCCAACTGATCCAGGATGGCCGGATTCTCCAGCGTGCTGGTGTCCTGGGTGATGGCCTCGCCCTTGGCGATCGAGCGCAGCAGGCGGCGCATGATCTTGCCGGAACGGGTCTTGGGCAGATTGTCGCCGAAACGGATGTCCTTGGGCTTGGCGATCGGGCCGATCTCCTTGGCCACCCAGTCGCGCAGTTCCTTGGCAATGGCCTTGGCCTCGTCGCCGGTGGGGCGCGGACGCTTGAGCACCACGAAGGCGCAGATGGCCTCGCCGGTCAGGTCGTCCGGGCGGCCCACCACAGCGGCCTCGGCCACCAGGTCGGTCTTGGACACCAGCGCGGATTCGATTTCCATCGTACCCATGCGGTGGCCCGACACGTTGAGCACGTCGTCGATACGGCCCGTGATACGGAAGTAGCCACGGTCGGCACTGCGCACGGCACCGTCACCGGCGAGGTAGTAGCCCTTGAGCTCTTCGGGGAAGTAGCTCTTCTTGAAGCGCTCGGGGTCACCCCAGATCGTCCGGATCATCGAGGGCCAGGGCTTTTTCACCACCAGGATACCGCCGGAGCCGTTGGGCACATCATGCGCGGCCTCGTCCACGATGGCAGCCGTGATACCCGGCAGTGGCAGCGTGCAGGAACCCGGCACCAGCGGGGTTGCGCCGGGCAGCGGCGTGATCATGTGGCCGCCGGTCTCGGTCTGCCAGAAGGTGTCCACGATGGGGCAGCGCTCGCCACCCACGTGCTTGTAGTACCACATCCAGGCCTCGGGGTTGATGGGTTCGCCCACCGAGCCCAGGATACGCAGCGAGGACAGGTTCCAGTTCTTCGGATGCACCTTCTCGTCCGTCTCGGCGGCCTTGATCAGGGAGCGGATGGCGGTGGGTGCCGTGTAGAAGATCGTGCACTTGTGCTTCTCGATCATCTGCCAGAAGCGGCCGGCATTCGGATAGGTGGGCACACCCTCGAAGACGATCTGCGTGGCACCGGCGGCCAGCGGGCCATAGGCCACGTAGGTGTGGCCGGTGATCCAGCCGATGTCGGCCGTGCACCAGAAGATGTCGCTGGGCTGGATGTCGAAGGTCCAGTCCATGGTCAGGCGGGCCCAGAGCAGGTAGCCACCGGTGGAGTGCTGCACGCCCTTGGGCTTGCCGGTCGAACCCGAGGTGTAGAGGATGAACAGCGGGTGCTCGGCGCCCACCATCTCGGCCTTGCACTCGGTGCTCTGCCCGGCCAGCACTTCGGCAAAGGTCTTGTCACGGCCAGCCACCATGTTGCAGGCCGTCGCCGTGCGCTGGTACACCAGCACGCTCTTGATGGACTCGCAGCCGCCCATGGCCAGTGCCTCGTCCACGATGGCCTTGAGCGGCAGTTCCTTGCCGCCGCGCATCTGGTAGTTGGCGGTGATCACGGCCACGGCGCCGGCGTCGATGATGCGCTCCTGCAGCGACTTGGCGGAGAAGCCGCCGAACACCACGGAGTGCGTCGCGCCGATGCGCGCGCAGGCCTGCATGGCCACCACGCCTTCGATGGTCATGGGCATGTAGACCAGCACGCGATCGCCCTTCTTGATGCCCTGCGCCTTGAGCGCGTTGGCGAACTGGCTGACCTTGGCCAGCAGTTCCTTGTAGGTGACCTTGGTGACGGTGCCGTCGTCGGCTTCAAAGATGATGGCGGTCTTGTTCTCGACCGGCGTACCCATGTGCTTGTCCAGGCAGTTGGCCGATGCGTTGAGCTCGCCGTCCTCGAACCACTTGTAGAACGGCTTGTTGGACTGGTTCAGGGTCTTGGTGAAGGGCTTGGACCAGACCACGTTCTCACGCGCCAGGCGGGCCCAAGTGCCCTCGAAATCCTTGTCGAAGGCATCGCACATGGCCTGGTACTGCGCCATCCCGGAGACCCGGGCGGCCTTGACAACGGCGTCGGATGGCGGGAAGACACGGTTCTCGACCAGGACGGACTCGATGGCGGACGAAGATGAGCTCATGGCTTGTTTCCTCTGGTGGTTATTTTGGACGGGGCTTTTTTGGGCCGCCCCGGAATGTCGGGGTTTGCCCTTACAGATGACTGACTGGCTACGCACCGGCCCCCAATGTACCGAATCTCCGGGCGGCCTCAAATGGCGCCTAAAATCCGCGTTTCCGCCGGGGCGTTTTGCCCGGCCAATACAGACATTCCACCCATGGCAAACACCCCACCGACCACCCCTCGCAAGTTGCGCCCCCTGCCCGCGATCATGTTCTCGAGCCGCTGGCTGCAGCTGCCCCTGTACCTGGGCCTGATTGCTGCCCAGGGCGTGTACGTCTTCCACTTCCTGGTCGAGCTGCTGCACCTGATCGAGGCCGCCTTCGGCAGCCAGGCGGCCCTGCAGGCCCTGGTCACCAGCATCGGCTACAAGGACGCCAACATCACGGCCCTGAACGAGACCATCATCATGCTGGTGGTGCTGGCGCTGATCGACGTGGTCATGATCTCCAACCTGCTGATCATGGTCATCGTCGGCGGCTACGAAACTTTCGTGAGCCGCATGGAACTCGAAGGCCACCCTGACCAGCCCGAGTGGCTGAGCCACGTGAATGCCTCCGTACTCAAGGTGAAACTGGCCACTGCGATCATCGGCATCAGCTCCATCCACCTGCTCAAGACCTTCATCAACGCCGCCAACTACACCGAGAGCGTGATGATGTGGCAGACGCTGATCCACATCACCTTCCTGCTCAGCGCACTGGCCATCGCCTACACCGACAAGCTGCTCAACAGCGCAGCCCACTCCGACCACTGACACCCCCCTCCCCCGTTTCCCTGCGAGTCCGCATCATGAGCACCAGCATCAAACAGAACGACCTGATCGAGTCGGTCGCTGCCGCCCTGCAGTACATCAGCTATTACCACCCGGCCGACTACATCGCCCACCTGGCACGCGCCTACGAGCGCGAGCAGAGCGCCGCGGCCAAGGACGCCATCGCGCAGATCCTCACCAACAGCAAGATGAGCGCGCTGGGCCACCGCCCGATCTGCCAGGACACCGGCATCGTCAACGTTTTCCTCAAGGTTGGCATGGACGTGCGCTGGGAAGGCTTCACCGGCAGCCTGGAAGACGCCGTCAACGAAGGCGTGCGCCGCGGCTACAACCACCCGGACAACACCCTGCGCGCCAGCGTGCTGGCCGACCCGCTGTTCGCCCGCAAGAACACCAAGGACAACACCCCCGCGGTCATCTTCACCGAGATCGTGCCGGGCAACACGGTGGAGGTCACCGTGGCCGCCAAGGGCGGCGGCTCCGAGAACAAGAGCAAGATGATCATGATGAACCCCAGTGACAACCTGGTCGACTGGGTGCTCAAGACCGTGCCCACCATGGGCGCGGGCTGGTGTCCGCCGGGCATGCTGGGCATCGGCATCGGTGGCACGGCCGAGAAGGCCGTCCTCATGGCCAAGGAAAGCCTGATGGACGACATCGACATGTACCAGCTGCAGCAGAAGGCCAGCAAGGGTGAGAAGCTCAGCCAGGTCGAGGAGCTGCGCCTGGAGCTGTACGAGAAGGTCAACGCGCTGGGCATCGGCGCGCAGGGCCTGGGTGGCCTGACCACCGTGCTGGACATCAAGATCAAGATGTACCCCACCCATGCGGCCAGCAAGCCCGTGGCCATGATCCCCAACGGCGCGGCCACCCGCCACGCCCACTTCGTCATGGATGGCTCCGGCCCGGTCTACCTGGACCCGCCCAGCCTGGACCTCTGGCCCGACGTGGCCTGGACGCCCGACACCCAGAAGAGCAAGCGCGTCGACCTCAACAAGCTCACGCCGGCCGAAGTGGCCAGCTGGAAGCCGGGCGACACCCTGCTGCTCAACGGCAAGATGCTCACCGGTCGCGATGCCGCCCACAAGCGCATCCAGGACATGCTAGCCAAGGGCGAGAAGCTGCCCGTGGACTTCACCAACCGTGTCATCTACTACGTGGGCCCCGTGGACCCCGTGCGTGACGAAGCCGTCGGTCCCGCAGGCCCGACCACGGCCACCCGCATGGACAAGTTCACCGACATGATGCTGGCCAAGACCGGCCTCATCGCCATGATCGGCAAGGCCGAGCGCGGCCCCGAGGCCATCGAGGCCATCCGCAAGCACAAGAGCGCCTACCTCATGGCCGTCGGTGGTGCCGCCTACCTCGTCAGCAAGGCCATCAAGACCGCCAAGGTGGTGGGCTTCGCCGACCTGGGCATGGAAGCCATCTACGAGTTCGACGTGGTCGACATGCCCGTGACCGTGGCCGTCGACGCCGGCGGTACCAGCGCACACATCACCGGCCCGGCCGAGTGGAGCAAACGCATCGCCAGCGGCGAGTTCAAGGGCATCGCCGTCTCGGCTGCGTAAAGTGCATCACCCCCAGGCTACGCGCGCTGCGTGTCGCTTCGCCTCCCCCCTCGCAGGGAGCAACGCCTGTGGTCCGGCAAAGCCGGTTCCACGGCGTTCCGCGGTTAGGGCATGCCTGTCGAACGGATCGCCGTGATGCGCGCGCAGCCCGTCGGCGTCTTCGACAGCGGCGTGGGGGGGCTGAGTGTGCTCCAGGCCCTGCGCGCCGAACTCCCGCATGAACACTTTGTGTACGTGGCCGACAGCGGCCACG
>DALYHW010000185.1:0-5911 GCA_031970695.1 Hylemonella sp. | reverse complement strand
CCGCCGTGCCCAGCGGCGCCTCCACCGGCAGCCGCGAAGCCATCGAACTGCGCGACGGCGACAAGAGCCGCTACCTGGGCAAGGGCGTGCTCAAGGCCGTGGAGAATATCAACACCGAAATCTCCGAAGCCGTGCTGGGCCTGGACGCCTCTGAGCAGGCCTTCCTGGACAAAACCCTGATCGACCTGGACGGTACTGACAACAAAAGCCGTTTGGGCGCCAACGCCATGCTGGCGGTGTCTATGGCTGTGGCCCGCGCAGCCGCAGAAGAAGCGGGCCTGCCGCTGTACCGTTACTTTGGCGGCATGGGCTCTGTGCAGATGCCCGTGCCGATGATGAACGTCATCAATGGCGGCGCGCACGCCAACAACAACCTGGACCTGCAGGAGTTCATGATCCTGCCCGTGGGCGCGCCCAGCTTCCGCGAAGCCCTGCGCTACGGCGCCGAGGTGTTCCATGCCCTCAAGAAGATCCTGCACGACAAGGGCATGCCGACCTCCGTGGGTGACGAAGGCGGCTTCGCCCCCAACGTCGCCAGCCACGAGGCCGCGATCCAGCTGATCCTGGAAGCCATCGACAAGGCCGGCTACACCGCGGGCGAGCAGATCGCCATCGGCCTGGACTGCGCTGCTTCCGAGTTCTACAAGGACGGCAAGTACCACCTCGAAGGCGAAGGCCTGGTGCTCTCCGCCGCTGAATGGACCGACATGCTGGCCACCTGGTGCGACAAGTACCCCATCATCAGCATCGAGGACGGCATGCACGAGGGCGACTGGGACGGCTGGAAGCTGCTGACCGAGCGCCTGGGCAAGAAGGTGCAGCTGGTGGGCGACGACCTGTACGTCACCAACACCAAGATCCTGAAGGAAGGCATCGAGAAGGGCATCGCCAACTCCATCCTCATCAAGATCAACCAGATCGGCACGCTGACCGAGACCTTCGCCGCCATCGAAATGGCCAAGCGCGCCGGCTACACCGCCGTCATCAGCCACCGCTCCGGCGAGACCGAGGACAGCACCATCGCCGACATCGCCGTGGGCACCAACGCCGGCCAGATCAAGACCGGCTCCATGAGCCGCTCCGACCGAATGGCCAAGTACAACCAGCTGCTGCGCATCGAGGAAGACCTGGGCGAGATCGCCGTCTACCCGGGCCGCGCTGCCTTCTATAACCTGAAGTGAAACACCCCCGAGTCGCTACGCTCCGCCCTCTCAAAGGGGCGACACCAGCAGCCCGGCAGCGCCGGTTCTGCGGTGTCCCGCGGCCACTCGGGGACCTGTCGATCCCAGGTCTGACGGTGTAGCGGAATGGGTACACGCTTCGTCCCGGCCATCCTGATCACCCTGCTCGTGGTGCTCCACGCGCAGCTGTGGTTTGGCCGGGGCAGCGTTCCCAACGTGAACCGCATGGCGGGCGAACTCGAAGCCCAGCGACAGAAGAACGCCCTCGCCCAGCAGGCCAACGACCGGCTGGCGGCCGAGGTGCAGGACCTCAAGGAGGGCCTCACCATGGTGGAAGAAAAGGCGCGGCTGGAACTGGGCATGGTCAAACCCAACGAGATCTACGTCCAGATCGCCAAGTAAGGCATCACCCCCCATGAAGGTGGCTGTTGTCGGCGCCCCTGCCACCGGCAAGACGCAACTGGCGCGCGAGCTCGCACTGCACCTGAACGAACTTCAGGTCATCGATGCCCCCTCCCCGCAGACGCTGAGACCCGGTGTGTATGACCGGGTGCTGTTGCTGGGCCTGGATCTGCGCGGTGCCACAGCGGCACAACAAGAAGCCGATGCCACACTGCGCACCCAGCTGGCCGCCGCGGGCGTGAGCTACGGCGTGGTGTACGGCGGCGGACGCGAACGCCTGCGGGCGGCCTTGCGCCTGATCGCCCCCCAGGAAGGCCCGGCGCCGCGCTGGACCGGCGTCTGCGAGAAGTGCGCGGACCCCGACTGCGAATTCCGCCTCTTTACTGCACTGAAGAACTCGAAGGCGGCTGGTCCTGTGCCGTCGTGAAGAGCTGGGCCACGTCGATCCCGTCGTAGCGGTAACTGGCACCGCAGAATTCGCAATCGACCAGGATCACGCCGCGCTCGGCCAGGATCTCCTGCGCTTCCCGTTCGCCCAGGCCGCGGATCATGCTGCTCACGCGCTCACGGCTGCAGGTGCAGGCAAAGCGCGGGGCCGTCTCGCCGGCCTGGGGCTCGAAGCGCTGCAGCTTTTCCTCCCAGAACAGGCGGCGCAGGATGGTCTCCACATCCAGCGTCAGCAACTCCTCGCGCTTGAGGCTGCTGGCCAGTGTGGCGATGCGGTTGTAATGCTCGTACTGGTCGGCCTCAAACTGCTCGGCCTCGGCCGGGTTCTGACCGGCCAGGTTGACCATGCCCTCGACGGGCAGGCGCTGGATCAGCAGGCCGGCAGCCACCTTGTCATCCGCGGCCAGCACCAGCGTGGTCTCGAGTTGCTCGCTCTGGCGCATGTAGAGCTGCAAGGCGTCCGCCAGGGACTGCGCAGGTCGGCCCTCCGCGTTACCGAGCGGGACTACACCCTGGTAGGGCTGCTGGCCGGGCAGGCGGTCCTGCGGATCCAGCGTGACGGCGCAACGCCCCTTGCCATGCAGGTTCACCAGCGCCTCCAGCCGCGCCTCGGCCGGGACATCGCCCTGCACTGTCGCCGTGGCGCGCAGGCGCAGGTCCGACTGGATCTCGGCCACGGCCAGCTTGACCGGGCCGTCACCAAACACCTGCAGGATGAGGGCGCCGTTGAACTTGATGTTCGACTGCATGAGTGCGCCCGCAGCGGCCATCTCGCCCAGCAGCGCCTGCACCGGCTGCGGGTAGGCGCCCGTGGTGCTTTGCGCGCGCCGGCGCAGGATCTCGGTCCAGGCATCGGTCAGGCGCACGACCATGCCGCGCACCGGCAGCCCTTCGAACAGGAATTTGTGGAGCTCCGACACGTCGTTCAACCGATCTTCTTCAGGCCCTTGCGGAAACGCTCTGCGTTGTCCACATAGTGCTTCGCGATGCGCTGCAAGCCGGCGATCTGCTCGGGGCTGAGCTGCTTCACGGCCTTGGCCGGGCTGCCCAGGATCATGGAACCGTCGGGGAACTCCTTGCCCTCGGTCACCAGTGCGCCCGCGCCGACCAGACAGTTCTTGCCGATCTTCGCGTGGTTCAGCACCACGGCGCCGATACCGATCAGTGAGCCGTCACCCACGGTGCAACCGTGCAGCATGACCTTGTGGCCAACGGACACGTTCTCGCCCAGTCTCAAGGGCACGCCCTCGTCGGCATGCAGCACGCTCGCGTCCTGCACGTTGCTGTTGCGGCCGATGTGGATATGTTCGCTGTCGCCCCGGATGATGGTGCCAAACCAGACACTGGCGTTTTCTTCCAGCGTGACCTTGCCGATCACCTGGGCGCTGTCGGCGACGTAGGCGTTCTCACCCAGTTTCGGGCTGTGACCGTCGAATTCGTAGATTGCCATTTTTGTTCTCGTCCGAGGGGAATGGCCTCGATTGTAGAGTTCGCGGCCTTTCCTGCCCGGGCAGGGTTGTTTGGCGGAGATGTGCCCCGTCCGGGCATCAGGCCTGGGGAATAGTCAGTCCGCCTGCAGCGCAGACAACTCCGCATCCGAGAAGCCCGCCGCCCGCCGCGCATCCAGGTTAAACGGCTTCTTCAACTTCGGTGCCTGGTACTTCACCGTCAGGTCCGCATAGGTGGACACAGGGTCCAGTCCCCGCTGCGCGCACAGCCACGCATACCAGCGGTTGCCCGTCGCCACGTGCCCGATCTCGTCGCGCAGGATGATGTCCAGGATCTCGCCGGCGCGATGGTCACCGATCGATACCAGCTTGGTCTTCACGGCCGGTGACGCATCCAGCCCCCGCGCCTCGAGCGTGCGCGGCACCAGGGCCACGCGCGCCAGGATGTCGACCTTGGTGCGCTCGGCCATCTCCCACAGGCCGTCATGGGCCGGAAAATCACCGTAATCAAAACCGAGTGTCAGCAGATGGTTGCGCAGCAGGGTGAAGTGGTAGGCCTCCTCGAACGCTACCTGCAACCAGTCGCGATAAAACGCTTCGGGCATGCCGGCAAAGCGCCAGCAGATGTCCAGCGCCAGGTCAATGGCGTTTCGTTCGATGTGCACGATGCTGTGCACCAGGGCCGCATGGCCGCGCGGCGTGGCAAGGGAGCCCGGTTTGATCTGCGTGTGGGGCAGGAGCGGCGGGCGCGCGCTGCGTCCGGGCACACCCGGCGGCTCGACCAGCTGGAGCGCCGGATCAACAGGGCCGTGTCGGTCCAGCGCGCTGACGGCGGCCGCCTTGGCCACCGGGTCGGCCAGGGCCAGCAGTTGCAGGCATGCGGTACGCAGTTCCATGGGAGCGGGATTATCCCCCTAGAATCTCTGCAAACCGAGCCCGCGCCATGACCACGCCCACCGACACCGCCCCCCAGCCGGCCACCGGCGACCAGACTGCGATTGCCCGCCAGGCCATCCTCGACGCCAGTCGCAACGTCATCGCCTACGAGCTCTACGACCGCTCCAAGAAGTTTGCCGAGCACTCGGCTGCGAGTGATGCCGAGATGCTGTTCAACGTGCTGTCGCACGCCGAGCTGCAGTCGCTGATCGGGCACAAGCTCATGTACATCAACTGTACGCACGAGAGCCTGAGTGGCAAGCACCTGGAGCTGATCCACCCGGAGCGGGTGGTGCTGGAGGTGCCGCCGGTCGAAGGCCACAGCCCGGCCGAGATCGAGGCGCGCATTCCGGCCATGGAAGCGGTCAAGGCCCGCGGCTTTCGCCTGGCCTTCGGGCACCAGACGCTGGCGCGCCAGTACGCAGCGTGGCTGCCGCTGGCCAGCTTCATCAAGGTGGACATGCAGAAGGTGCCGGCCGACAAGCTCGAGCCGCTGGTGCGTTTTGCCGAGAAGCACAGCGCAGCCCAGGTGATTGCCGAGAAAGTGGAAACGGCCGAGCAATACGAGCTGGCCGCCAAGACCGGCATCAAGCTCTTCCAGGGCTACTGGTTCGCAACCCCCATCCTGGTGCGCGGCCAGACACTGCGGCCTTCGCAGGCCACCATCATCCAGCTCATCAACCTGATCAAACGTCCGGCCGAGGTGAGCGAGATCGAGGAAGTGCTCAAGCGCGATCCCACCCTCTCGTTCAACCTGCTGCGCTTCATCAACTCGGCCGGTTTCGGGCTGAATGTCGAGATCAGTTCGTTCCGCCACGCGGTGATGCTGCTGGGCCTGCAGAAGCTGTTCCGCTGGGCCGCCCTGTTGATGACGACATCGCACATGGGCGACACGGCGCCGGCCGTGGGCAAGATGGCCGTAGTGCGCGGCCGCCTCATGGAATTGCTGGTGGCCGAACTGCTGCCCCCCGAGCACGCGGACGACGCCTTTGTCGTCGGCATCTTCTCGCTGCTCGACACCATGCTGGGCCTGCCCATGGAGCAGGCGCTAGCCTCGATCTCCCTGTCATCGAGCGTGACCGACGCCCTGCTGCACCGCAAGGGCATGTATGCGCCCTTCCTGGAGCTCACGCTGGCCTGCGAATCGGCCGAAGACGAGGCCTTCGCGCGGGTGGCCATGCAGCTGCAGCTGTCGAACCACCAGGTCAACTGGGCACACCTGCAGGCCCTGGCCTGGGCCGAGGAGCTCGACCCGACCAACGGCTGAGGCCGCTTTCCCGCCACGGTCCGCTTGCCCCGGGCCGGTGAACAGGCCGCAGCCGCCACAGGTGCCGCACTGGTGGATGCGCCGTGTCTATCCTCGCGGATGATGCTGCGCGTGCAGCGTCTTGAGGCGCTCCCGGGCCACGTGCGTGTAGATCGTGGTGGTCGAGATGTCGGCATGCCCCAGCAACATCTGCACGGCGCGCAGGTCGGCGCCGTGGTTGAGCAGGTGGG
>DALYHW010000184.1:0-5948 GCA_031970695.1 Hylemonella sp. | reverse complement strand
GCGGGCTGACCATGCAGTTGCCCCAGCATGCCGAGGGCGAGTTTGGTCAAGGTGGTCATGATGTTCTCCCTGCAAGTTCCCCGGCCGCGACATCGGCTCACGTCGTGGACCGGTCCCGCATCCGGCGATGGGTCGGTGGGCGGTGCACGCCCTGCGTTGCCGCCGGGCCCTCAATCGCCGTCGAGGTGTGGCGGCGACAGGCCTTCGGCGGGTTCACCCGTCTCGGGGTCGATCCAGTCCGAAATGCCCAGTTCACTCTCGGCCTCGCGCAGGCTCTCGCCGGGTTCGGGCGCCTCCAGGTCTGCGGCCTGCATGTCGGCGAGGGCGTCCTCGTAGCTGCCGAAGGGGCCGATCTCCTGCCGGCCGTCCGGGGCCGTCCAGTAATAACCGTCGGGCCGTTTGACGATCTGCTCTTCCGTGGCGTCCGCCGTCTCCGGCACAGCCTTCATCGCGGCGGTCTTGCGTTCCGTCAGGGGGGTCTTGCGCGTCATGACTTGCACCTTCCTTCTCGGCTGTCGTTCCCAATCGCTCGGGCCGGATGATGGTGGCCCGCATGCTGTGAGCATCCACCCGGACACGCCGGCCTTTCTTGAGCCACGTCAAACGATGTCGAGCTTGCCTGAGACAGCGCCGGTGTTCAAGCTGGTGTTTCATCCACCCGCCGCGCCAGCCGAACGCGCGTCAGCCCAGGCGCAGCGCCGCTACCCGAGCAAGACGGCGGCCGGGCGCTGTCAACGCGGCGGAGCCACCGCGTCGGTCACAGCGCTGCGCCGCGCCTTCCAGGCGCCGAAGATCACCAGCAGGCCGGGCACCAGGATCATGCCCCAGATCACCTTCTCGAGGTTCTCCTTGACCCAGGGCACGCTGCCGAGGAAGTAGCCCGCCGTGCAGATGCCCAGCACCCAGATCAGCGCACCCGCCACGTTGTACAGCGTGAATTTCACGCGACTCATCTCCGCCACGCCGGCCACGAAGGGCGCGAAGGTGCGGATGAAGGGCATGAACCGCGCGAGGATGATGGTGATGCCACCGTAGGTTTCGTAGAAATCGTGGGCCTGGTTGAAGGCGCGCTTGTTGAAGAAGCGCGAGTCCTCCCACTGGAAAACCTTGGGGCCGAAAAACCGGCCGATGGAATAGTTGGTCTGGTCGCCCAGCACGGCAGCCATCAGCAGCACGGCCACCGCCACCGGGTAGCTCAACAGGCCGGCGCCGGCCAGGGCCCCCACCACGAACAGCAAGGAGTCACCGGGCAGGAAGGGCATGACCACCAGCCCGGTCTCGACAAAGACGATCAGGAAGAGCAGCGCATAGACCCAGGCGCCGTAGTCGCGCACAAACACCTCCAGGTGCTTGTCCACGTGCAGGATGAAGTCGATCAGAAAGGTGAGGATTTCCATGGACGGGGATTATCCCCGCCCACCAATCACCCACATCGCCGTGGGCGGGAGCCTACACGGCGCAGTAGCGCTCCTGGATCTCCTTGTTGCGCAGCAGCTCGCCGGCATCGCCCTGGTGCACGATCTGGCCCTGGTCGAGGATGTAGGCGCGGTCGGAGATGGACAGCGCGCGCTCCACGTTCTGCTCCACCAGCAGGATGGTGGTGCCGGCCTGCTTCATGCGCGCAAAGAGCTGGAACATCTCGTGCACCAGCAGCGGCATGATGCCTTCGGACGGCTCGTCGAGCAGGATCATGCGCGGCCGCGCCATCATGGCGCGGGCAATGGCCAGCATCTGCTGTTCGCCACCGGAGAGCGAGGTGCCCTCCTGGTGCAGGCGCTCCTTCAGGCGCGGGAAGGTCTCGGCGATCTCGTCGATCATGGCCGTCATCTCGCCGCGGCGCGGGCTGGCCAAGAGGCCGAGCTGCAGGTTCTCCAGCACGGTCAGTCCGGGAACGATGCGCCGCTCTTCGGGCACATAGGCCAGGCCGTGGTGAAAGCGCACATGCGGCGGCTGCCCCAGCAGGTCCACGCCATTGAATTCGACTTTGCCGCGGCATTTACCGACCAGGCCCATGATGGTGCGCAGCGTGCTGGTCTTGCCCGCACCGTTGCGCCCCATGAGCGTGACGATCTCGCCGGCACGGACCTCGAAGTCCAGACCCTGGATGACGTGGCTGTGGTCGTACCAGGCGTTGAGTTGTTGAACTTTCAACATGGTTGTTTCTCTTTTCAGCCTTGTCCCAGGTAGACGCGCTTGACCTCGGCGTTGTTGCGGATTTCCTCGGGCGTGCCGTCGACCAGCAGCTCGCCGTGGTGCAGCACGATGAGGCGGCTGCACAGGCCCATCACCATCTTCATCTTGTGCTCGACGAGGATGACGGTGCGCTCCTGCGCCAGCTGGCGGATCAACTCCATCATCACCACGGTTTCCTCGGGCGACATGCCGGCGGTGGGCTCGTCCATGAGCAGCAACTTGGGGTCGCACGCCAGCGCCATGGCCACTTCCAGCGAACGTTGCTGGCCATGGGCCATGTCGCCCGCGACGCGGTCGCGGCAGTGCTGCAGGCCCACCCGTTCCAGCAGGGCATCGGCCCGCTCGATCAGTGCGCGGTAGCTGCTGCGCGGCTTCAGCAGCTGGAAGCGCGTGGCCTGCATCTGCAAGGCCACCCGCACGTTCTCATGCGCGCTGAGCTGCTTGAACACATTGGTGATCTGAAAGCTCTTGGCGATGCCGTTGCGCGCAAACAGGTGCGGCGCCATGCCGGTAATGTCGCGTCCCTCGAACAGCACCTGCCCTTCGCTGGGCGGCACACCGCCGCTGATGACATTGAAGAAGGTGCTCTTGCCGGCGCCGTTGGGGCCGATGATGGCGGTCAGCTCGCCCGGGCGGAAGGAGACGCTCACATCGCTGAGGGCCTTGAACTTGCCGAAGTAGCGCGAGACCTTGCGCACTTCCAGAATGGGCGTGGCGCTCATGCGGCACCTCCCTGGCGGCGCTGCCAGCGTTCCAGCTGGTGCAGCAGCGTGCCCCACAGGCCACGCGGGAAGAAGAGCACGAAGACCATGAAGATGATGCCCACCACCCCCATCCAGTAACGCGTGAGGTTGGTGACCACGTCTTCCAGGTAGAGGAACACCCCGGCGCCCACGAAGGGACCGAAGAAGGTACCCATGCCACCGAGCAGGCACATCATCACGGCCTGGCCCGACTGCAGGTAGTGCAGCGAGTCGATGGGCACGATGGACAGGTGCAGAGCACGCAGCGTGCCGGCCAGGCCGCAGATGCCGGCCGAGAGCACAAACACCAGCAGCTTGGCACGGGCCACGTCGTAGCCACAGGCAGCCGCACGCTTTTCGTTCTCGCGGATGGCTTCGATCACGGCGCCGAAGGGCGAGCTCAGCACACGGGACAGGAACCACAACGCCAGCGCCACGAACACGTAGATCACGTAGTACTTGTTGACCGGGTTGAGGAAATCGATGGACACACCCGGCAGCGTGATGGCTTCCACCTTCACACCGCGCAGGCCGTTCTCGCCGCCGGTCCAGTGGTCGGCCTTGTAGAAGGCGTAGTAGACGATCTGCCCCAGCGCCAGCGTGACCATGGAGAAGTAGATACCACGCGTGCGGATGGCCAGGAAGCCGATCACCAGCCCCACCAGGGCGGACGCAGCCACGCCGGCCAGGATGGCGGCCCACCAGGGCCAGCCCGCGTGCACGATGACGATACCCGCGAGGTAGGAGCCCACCCCCAGGAAGGCCGCGTGCCCGAAGGACAGCATGCCGGTGTAGCCAAACAGCAGGTTGAAGCCCACGGCATAGAGACCGAAGATCAGGATGTTGACCGACAGCGCCTCGTAGGGCATGAGCAGGGGCAGCACCAGCAGGAACAGCAGGGCGGTGGCTACCCGGTGCCGGCGCGCCAGCGCGATGAGTTGGAAGAGGTTCTTGTTCATGGAGGCTCAGCTCATCAGTCCGGCCTTGCCGAAGAAACCCTGCGGGCGGATCAGCAGGACGACGGCCATCAGCACAAAGATGGAAAGTTCAGCGTATTCGGGCGCCAGCAGCGAGGTCATGGCAAACACCACGCCCACCAGCAGGCCGGCCACCACGGCACCGGGCAGCGAGCCCATGCCGCCCACCACGGTGACCACGAAGGATTCGGCCAGGATGGGGATACCCATCTCGGGATTCACGGCGCGCGTGGGCGCCGCCAGCAGGCCCGAGAGACCGGCGATGGCCGTGCCGATGCCGAACACCAGCAACCAGACGCGCGAGATGTCGATGCCCAGCACCTTGACGATTTCCGGGTCACGCGAGCCGGCGCGGATGATCAGGCCGTAGCGGGTCTTTTCGATGAAGAGCCACAGCGCGAGCACGATGACCGCGGTGGCACCGATCAGGAACAGGCGATACAGCGGGAAGTGGCCAAAGCCCAACGAGACCGAGCCGCGCAGCGCCGCCGGCGTGGAGCTGGGCAGGCCTTCGATGCCGAAGGCAAAGCGCACGACGTCGATGAGCACATAGGACAGGCCAAAGGTCAGCAGCAGCGGATAGTCGATGCCGCGGCCGTAGAGCGGGCGCACGAGGAAACGTTCGCTCACCAGGCCGATGACGCCGGTGGCCAGCGGCACGAGCAGCAGGCTGAACCAGAAGTTGCCGGTCACACCGAGGAAATAGACGCCCAGGAAGGCGCCCACCATGAAGAAGGCACCGTGGGCAAAGTTCACCACGGTGAGCATGCCGAAGATGAGCGACAGGCCGATCGCCAGCAGCGCATAGACGGCGCCCAGGGCGATGCCGGTCATCAGCTGCAGGGCCAGCAGTTGCGGCGTGAGGTCTAGCATTCGTAGTCAGGGTTGGGGTCGGAAAACGCCCGCGGCGCTGGCGCCGCGGGCTCTGGCGGGCGCCGGTCTCAGGTGGAGACCTTGTGGCCCATTTCCTCGCAGGAGCGCAGGTTCTTCTCGTCCGCGTTCTCGATGGACAGCACGTTGAACACGTCGTACTTGTCCTTCATGTTCTTGGACTTGGACTCGACGATCACCACCGACTGCACGGACTGGTGGTCGCACTTGCGATAGAACTGGTCACCCTTGTACCAGTTGTAGCGCAGCTGGCGCAGCGCGATGCTGACCTTCATGGATTCGGTCGACTTGGCATTGAGCACGGCCTGCAGCACGCTGCGCACGCCGGCGTAACCCAACGCACCGTAGTCCGAGGGCACGGCACCGCCGTAGGCCTTGCGGAACTTGTCGTTGAAGGCCTTGGCCGCCGGGATCTTGTCTTCCATGCCCCAGTAGTAGGAGGTGCCGCCCAGGATGCCGTCGAAGGCGTCGGCGCCGCCGGCCTGGCGTGCCGTGTACAGCAGCACCGGGGTGATGATCTTCGTGTTGGCCTTGATGCCGAAGTCGGTGGCCTGCTTGGCGGAGTTCACCAGGTCGCGGCCGAAGTTGCACAGCACCAGGATGTCCGGGTTGAGCGCCTGGATGCGCGGCAGGAAGGCCGAGTAGTCAGCCGCACCGATGGGGTGACGGATGTCCGCCAGCGTCTGCACGCCCAGCGCCTGGCCGGCACGCTGGAAGCCGCGCACCATTTCGTGGCCATAGGCGTAGTCAGCCGTCAGGTAAACCACCTTCTTGCCGAACTTGGGGAAGGCGTAGCGGGCCACGGCACCGGCCGTGAGGTGCGGGTTGAGCGCCTCGTGGAAGGTGTACAGGCTCCAGTCCTTGGCCTCGTTGATGGCGTCGGACTGGCTGATGGAGTTGAACAGAATCTTGCGGTCGCGACAGACGGCATTGATGGACAGCTGCGTCGCGGCCGACAGCGAGCCCACCACGAAATCGACCTTGTCCTTCTCGATCAGCTCGAGCGTGCGCGTGGCGGCCTCGCCAGGGTTGAGCTTGTCATCGCGCACCAGCAGCTCGGCCTTGCGGCCATTGAAGCCACCGGCCTCGTTGAAGTCCTTGATCGCCAGTTCGGCGGCGCGCACCTGGTCCTGGGCCTCGGCAG
>DALYHW010000183.1:0-6045 GCA_031970695.1 Hylemonella sp. | reverse complement strand
GCTTGCGGCCACGCCCCTCGCCACCCGCAGGCGCTGCGCCCGCTTCGGCGCCGCCCTCGGATTCGGCAGAGGCCGGGCTATCGTGGGCCTCGCGCGGCAGGGCCTGCTCGCCTTCGTGGTCAGGAGATGTCGTGCCAGTCGTGGGTTCGGTCATGGCTGGTTTCCGGTCAGGACAAAGGGTTCTTGGCCGTCGGCATCGGGCTGGGCCCCGCCGTCAGCGGCGTCGGTATCGGATTCGGCGGCGCCGCCGTCGGCATTGACGGATGCATCCGCCGGCGCCGCGGACAGCTCCTCGAGCATATCCAGCATGCCGGCTTGCTGCGCGGGCGTTTCCATCAGCGGCAACTGGTCGAGCGATGCCAGTCCAAGGTCGTCGAGGAAATGTTTGGTCGTGGCGTACAGAGCGGGACGGCCGGGGGCCTCGCGGTGGCCGATCACCTCGATCCAGCCACGGTCTTCCAGCTGCTTGATGATCAGCGAGCTGATGGTCACACCACGGATGTCCTCCATGTCGCCCCGCGTCACCGGCTGGCGGTAGGCGATGATGGCCAGCGTCTCCAGCGTGGCGCGCGAATAGCGCGGCGGCTTCTCGGGGTGCAGCCGGTCCAGGTACTCACGCATCTCGGGGCGGCTCTGGAAGCGCCAGCCCGTGGCCACGCAGACCAGTTCCACGCCGCGGCCGGTCCATTCCTGCTGCAATTCCTCGAGCAGTTGCTTGAGGGTGTCCACGCCCAGCGCGTCATCGAACAGCACACGCATGTCGCGCACCTGCAGGGGCTGCTGGGCACAGATCAGCGCAGTCTCCAGTACACGCTTCGCTTCGGCCGTATTCATGGTTCTTCGAATCCGATCTAGATCCTGGCGATGCAGGATGAGGAAGGTTCAGTGTTGAGGGTTGGCCGGTGGATCGTCACGATCACCGGCCCGGGGCACCCGGATGCAGACCGGGGCCAGAGCACGTTCTTCACAGAACGTCTTGCAGCCCATTGTAGCCCACGCCCCAGGCGCCGAGGGCCTGCTGGATATCATCGGGTGGCGCGGCCTTGAACACCAGTTCGAGGCCCGTGACCGGGTGCCGGAACGCCAGGCGCCAGGCATGCAGGGCCTGGCGCTGCATGCCCGCCGCAGGCGCACCGCCGTAGAGCGCATCGGCCAGCAGCGGGTGGCCGATGGACGCCGCGTGCACGCGGATCTGGTGGGTGCGCCCCGTGTGCAGTGTACAGCGCAGGCAGCAGCCCTGCGCGCCGCTGTACAGCACATCGAAGGTGGTCTGCGCCGGCTTGCCCGACTGCCGCTGCAGGTCCACCACCGCCATGCGCAGGCGGTTGCGGGGGTCTCGCCCGATGCCGCCCGCCACTTCGCGCCGTGCCGGGCCGCTCCAGGCGCCATGCGCCAGCGCCAGGTACTGGCGGCTGACCTCGCGGGCAGCAATCATGCGTACCAGCGCGTCCATGGTGCTGCGCGTGCGCGCCACCACCATCAGACCGCTGGTGTCCTTGTCCAGCCGGTGCACGATGCCGGCGCGTGGCAGCTGCGCCGCCCCGGCGTCACGACCCAGCAGGCCATTGAGCAGGGTGCCACGCCAGTTCCCGGGTGCGGGGTGCACCACCAGACCAGCCGGCTTGTTGATCACCAGCAGGTGTTCGTCCTCATGCACCACGTCCAGCGCCATGGCCTCGGGCAGGAAAGCCTGGCTCTGTGGCGTGGGACGCAGCTCGACCTGCCCCGTCTCGCCCAGCCGCACCTTGTGCGATGGTTTGCGCAGCACCTCCGCGCCGCGGGTCACCGCACCCGCCTCGATCAGCTGCTGCAGGTAGCTGCGTGAGAACTCGGGCACCAGGTCGCTGAGTGCGCGGTCCAGCCGCAGGCCGTGCTGCGCGGCGCCGATGGTCCAGTGGCGCAGCTCGACCTCGCCGGCATCGTCCACCGCGTCGTCGAAGTCCTCGATCACGGGGGCGGTCGATATAATTTGCTCCTGATTCTTCAACGCGATTGCCTCGGATGCCCAATCCCAAATTATCGGTCGTCTCCGCCCTGCTCCTTGCAACGGCCTTCCTCGCGGGCTGTGCCAGCAAGCAGGCCGACCCGACGGCGAAGATGACGCCGGAACAGATCTACGCCCAGGCCAAGGAAGAAATCGCCAACGTCCAGTACGCCAAGGGCATCGGTCTCCTGGAGAAGCTCGAGGGACGCGCGGCCGGCACGCCGCTGGCGCAGCAGGCCCAGCTCGAAAAGGCCTACGCACACTACAAGGCCGAGGAGCCGGCGCAGGCCGTGGCCACGCTCGACCGCTTCATGCGCCTGCACCCGGCCAGCCCGGCCCTCGACTATGCCCTGTACCTCAAGGGCCTGGTCAACTTCAACGAGAACAAGGGGCTCTTTTCCTGGCTGACGCGACAGGACCTGTCCGAACGCGACCAGCAGGCTGCCAAGGAATCCTTCGCTGCGTTCCGCGAACTCGTGACCCGCTTTCCAGAGTCGCGCTACACACCCGATGCGCGCGCGCGCATGACCTACATCGTGAACTCGCTGGCGCAATACGAAGTGCATGTGGCACGCTACTACTTCAGCCGGGGGGCCTATCTGGCGGCCATCAACCGCCTGCAGCAGGCCATTGCCGACTACCGCGATGCCCCCGCGCTGGAAGAGGCGCTGTACCTGCTGGTGCAGTCCTACGACGCTCTGCAACTACCCCAGCTGCGCGACGACGCACGTCGCGTGCTCGAGTCGAATTACCCGCGCAGCGCCTACCTCAACGCTCCTTCGCTCAACCAGAAATCGTGGTGGCAGTTGTGGTGAACCCGCGCAAGGTCTCCTGAACCTCGGCCTCGCTGGCCAGGCGCCGCATCGGCGGTAGCGCCGAAAGCAGGCGACGTCCGTAGCCCATGCTGCTCAGACGCGTGTCGCAGATCACCAGCACCCCCCGGTCGGACTCCCGGCGGATCAGTCTGCCGGCCCCCTGCTTGAGCGCCACTGCCGCCTCGGGCACGTAATAGTCGTTGAAGGCACTGCGCCCGCCCTGCTCCAGCCGGCGGCTGCGCGCCTGCACCAGGGGATCGTTGGGCGGCGGGAAAGGCAGCTTGTCGATGACCACCAGCTGCAGGGCATCACCGGGAATGTCCACGCCTTCCCAGAACGAGGCCGAGGCCACCAGCACGCAGCCGGGCTGACCCGGTTCGGCACCCCAGCGAAAACGTTCCAGCAGTTCGCGCTTCGGCAATTGACCCTGGCTGAGCACCTGCAAGCCTTCCGGCAGCAGCTGCGGCAGACGTTCGGCCAGTGTGCGCAGGGCGCGCAAGGTGGTCGTCAGGACCAGGGTGCGACCTCCGAGCGTCGTCGCCAGCCGCGCCACCAGTGCTGCAACCTCCTCGGTGTGCCGTGGCTCTCCGGGCTTCGGAAACGGCCGCGGCACATAGACCGCCGCCTGCTGCGCGTAATCAAACGGGCTGTCCACGCGCAGCACCTGGGCCTCCTGCAGGCCACAGGGTTCGGTGAACCAGCTCAGCTGTGCGTCGTCGCCCAGGGTGGCCGAGGTGAATATCCAGGCCCGTGCGGCACCTTCGCCTTCACGGGGCGCCAGCAGTCGGGTCTGCACGGCCTGCGCAATGTCCAGCGGCGACTCCACCAGGCGCAGCTGCTGGGCCACCTCAAGCCAGCGCACGGCTTCGGGTGAGGCCGCGTCCAGGAAGAAGGCCGCCTGCGCGCCCAGCGCGCGGGATCGCTCGGCCAGCCGCAGGAAGTCCGGGCCAAGCTCGGCCACGTGCTCCAGGGCGGCACGCGCTTCAGCACAAGCCTGCTGCAGGCCTTGCAAGGCCGCAAGCCAGCCCGCTTCGTCGATCCGTTCCGGCGCTGCCCCGGGCCACGCCAGCCGCAGGCCACCGGTCGGCGCCCGCCCGGCACACAGGCGCAGATCGCGCGTGGCGCGCTCCACCGCGCCAGCCAGCTGGTTCCAGTCGGCCAGGCCACGCGCCTGCTGCAGCCCGCAGGCCAGCAGGTCACGGCAGAAGTCGAGCACCTGTGCCGTGGAGAGCTGGCGCCCGAGGAACTGCACACCGGTCTCGTTGAGCTGGTGCGCTTCGTCGAAGATCACGGTGCGCACGCTGGGCAGCAGCTCGGCCATGCCCGACTCGCGCACCGACAGGTCGGCAAAGAACAGGTGGTGGTTGATGACGACCACATCGGCCGCCAGGGCCTCGCGCCGCGCCAGGTTCACGTGGCACTCGCGAAAGCGCGGACAGTTGCTGCCCAGGCAGTTGTCACGCGTGGACGTCACCAGGGGAATCACGGGAGACCGCTCGTCCAGGCCCGGCAACTCAGCCAGGTCGCCACTGCGCGTGCCCTGGGCCCAGCGCTCTACGCGCGCCAGCGCATGCGCCACCAGCGGGGAGGCTACCGCCCGGTCCTGGCGGGCCAGTTCCATGCGGTGCAGGCAGAGGTAACTCGCGCGCCCCTTTAGCAGAGCCGTGCGCAGCGGCAACCCCAGCGCCTCGATCAGGCGCGGCAGGTCACGACCATACAGCTGGTCCTGCAGGGTCTTGGTCGCAGTGGACAGCAGCACGCGTTCGCCGCTGAGCAGCGCCGGCACGAGGTAGGCGTAGGTCTTGCCCACGCCGGTCCCGGCCTCGGCCACCAGCACGGTGCGCTGGGCGATCGCGTCCGCCACGGCCAGGGCCATCTCGATCTGGCCGCTGCGCCCGCGGAACTCATCGACGGTACAGGCCAGCACGCCCCCCGGCGCAAAGGCCTCGAGCACGGCGTCACGCAGGTTCATCGGGGGTCAGCTGGTGTTCGAGGCGGGCAATTTCGTCGCGCAGCGCGAGGCGCCTCTTCTTCAGGCGGCGCAGCAGCAGTTCATCCAGCTCGGGCGCATGGCTCATGCGATCGATCAGCACATCGAGGTCTGCGTGCTCGATGCGTGCCTCGATCAGGCGGCGCTGGGGCGAGTGGAGGTTGGAGTCCAAGAGTACGACCAGATGTGAAATGGGTGAAAAGCGGCAATACTTGTCGATCGAAGCGCCGGCGAACGACCGATAATACGGCTTCCGTCCCGGCCTGATCGTCAGGCCCCCAGGGAAAAGGTGGACACAAGAACCATGAGCAAAGGCTACCGACTCTCAGCAGCGACCGGCATCCACAAGGGCGACCGCGAATACCAGCAGGACCAGGTCGGCGTGTTCACCCACCCGCGCCACAATGGCTGCCTGCTGGCCGTGGTGGCCGACGGCATGGGCGGGCGCAGCGGCGGGCGCAAGGCCTCGGACCAGGTCATGCTCTCGGCCAAGCAGCTGTTCGAGCGTTATGCCCCGGAGACCGACGACGCGGCGGCCATGCTTGCCCAGCTGGTGCAGGAAGCTCATATCGTCATCAAACTCACCGCCATCTCGGCCGAACAGGAGCCGCACAGCACGATTGCCGCCTTCCTGATCAACCCGGGCGGCGACTGCCACTGGGTCCACGCCGGTGATTCGCGCATCTACCATTTCCATTCGAACCGGCTGGTCAAGCGGACGCTGGACCACTCCTACGTGCAGACGCTGGTCAACCGCGGCGAACTCACCGAGGAAGAAGCGGCTGTGCACCCGCAGTCCAACATCCTGATGGGCTGCCTCGGTACCGAGAGCGACCCGCCCCAGGAATCGCACTTCATCCCGCAACTGCGCCCCGGCGATACCCTCATGGCCTGCAGTGATGGTGTCTGGCATTACTTCAGCAACGACGAACTGGGCTCGGTACTTTCCAGCCTGTCCGCGCGCGAAGCCTCCGAATTCCTCATCGAGAAGGCCCGCAGCCGCGCCAACGGGGGGGGCGACAACCTCTCGCTGGTGATCGTCAAACTCGAGCCGCTGACCAACGTCCGCTGAATTCCTGCGGGCGAACAGCGCCGCCTGTCGCGGCGCGCAGCCCCGCTGACGTGATCAGGGCGGGACCGGCAAGGGACGGGTCGTGCCCGGTTTCCTGTCCGCCTGCTGGCGTTCGTATTCCGCGCGGCGTTGCGCCGCTTCGCGTTGCTTTTCGTCGTAGGCCCGCTGCGCGCGCGCGCGTTGT
>DALYHW010000182.1:0-6080 GCA_031970695.1 Hylemonella sp. | reverse complement strand
CGACCGCGGCATTGAGCGCCAGGATGTTGGTCTGGAAGGCGATGCCGTCGATCACCGAGATGATGTCGTGGATACGGCGCGCACTGTCGTTGATGCCCTGCATCGTGTCCACCACGCGGGCCACCACCTCCCCGCCCTGTACCGCCACCGTGCTGGCGCTCATGGCCAGCTGGTTGGCCTGGCGGGCGTTGTCGGCGTTCTGGCGCACCGTCGAGCTGAGTTCCTCCATCGAGGCGGCAGTCTCCTCGAGTGAACTGGCCTGGCTCTCGGTGCGCGCGCTCAGGTCCTGGCTGCCGGCGGCAATCTCGCTGCTGGCAGTCGTGATGCTGTCCGTGGCCTGGCGTACCTCGCCCACCAGCCGGCGCAGCGAGTCCTGCATGCGGACCAGCCCCTCCATGAGGCTGCCGGCGTAACGCGTGGGAGGCACCGGGAAGGCGAGGTTGCCCTCGGCAATCTCCAGCAGGGCATTGCGGGCGTCGCCGGGATCCCCGCCGAGCTCGTTGCACACAGTGCTGCGCAGGTACCAGGTGAAACCGACCGCCACCAGCACGGCGAGCACCGCCAGGGCAATGGCGCTGAAGATGACGCGGTTGACCTGCTGATCGACCCGGGCCTCGGCCTCGACCGTGGCCTTTTCAGCGGTCTCGAGGAGCTTGAGCAGTTCGCCGCGTAGGTTGCGCCAGGCCGGGGTTTCCGCGCCGTTGAGCTGTTTGACGGTCTCGGCGGACTGCTCCTTGACCAGGGCCAGCACCCGCTCCTGCGCCTGGGCATGCGCTGCGCGCAACGCTGGCAGCTTCTCGAGGCCAGCCGAGAACACCGTGCCCCTGGCCGTGCGCTCGGTCTCGGTGTAGGCCTTCTCATAGGCCTGGCGCGCCGTGTCAAGGTTCTTGTAGGCCTGCGGATTGGCCGGGTCCAGCACGATGTTGCGCAAGGCCTGCCCCATCTGCAGGCCTTGGGCGTACATCTCGGTCAGGCCGGTGCTGATGCGCTGTTCGGTCTGGATGTAGCGGCCGAACTGGTTCTTGGTATAGACCAGCCCTCCGATGGCGACCGCCAGGGCCACGATGAACAGCACCGCCGGGATGACGGTGCAAAGCAGGAGCTTGGCGCTGAACTTGAGCTTCATGGCAGGAACAGGGGTGGCGATGATGTCCCTACATCATCGGCCACTTATGTTCCTTCCTATATACCCTATGGGGTAATTTTCGCCAAAACCGGGGATTGGCGCGGCGTTTCAGAGCATTTCGAGCGCGACGGCCGTTCCTTCGCCGCCGCCGATGCACAGCGTGGCCAGACCGCGCTTGAGGCCGCGGGCCTTGAGCGCGTACATCAGGGTGACCATGATGCGCGCTCCCGAGGCGCCGATCGGGTGCCCCAGGGCACAGGCGCCGCCGTTGACGTTGACGATGTCATGCGACACCTTTAGCTCTTCCATCAGGGCCATGGGCACGACGGCAAAGGCCTCGTTGACTTCCCACAGGTCCACGTCCTTCACGCTCCAGCCCGCCTTGGCCAGGGCCTTCTGGGTGGCGCCGACCGGAGCCGTGGTGAACCACTCGGGCTCCTGTGCGTGCATGGCGTGGGCAACGATCTTTGCCAGCGGCTTGCAACCCAGCTTGGCCGCGGTGGAGGCGCGCATCATGACGAGGGCGGCCGCACCGTCGTTGATCGACGAGCTGCTGGCTGCCGTGATGGTCCCGTCCTTCTTGAAGGCGGGCTTGAGCGCCGCAATCTTGTCCAGCTTGGCCTTGCCCGGGCCCTCATCGATGGCGATCACGGTCTCCCCGGCGCGGGTCTTGACCGTCACCGGCGCAATTTCGGCGTTGAAGGCACCGCTCTGGGTGGCGGCCTGGGCGCGGCGCACGCTGGTGCTCGCGAAGTGGTCCTGCTGCTCGCGGGTGAACTTGTACTTCGCCGCGCAGTCCTCGCCGAAGGTGCCCATGGAACGGCCGGCCTCGTAGGCGTCTTCCAGGCCGTCGAGCATCATGTGGTCATAGATCTTGTCGTGGCCCATGCGGTAGCCGCCACGGCCCTTGAGCATGAGATACGGCGCATTGGTCATGCTCTCCATGCCGCCCGCCACCACCACGTCGGCCGTACCGGAGGCCAGCATGTCGTGCGCGAACATGGCCGCGCGCATGCCCGAACCGCACATCTTGGAGAGGGTGACGGCGCCCGCGCTCTTGGGCAGGCCACCCTTGAACCCGGCCTGGCGCGCCGGGGCCTGGCCCTGGCCGGCCATCAGGCAATTGCCGAACAGCACTTCATTGACCTGCTCCGGCTTGATACCGGCGCGCTCCACTGCCGCCTTGATGGCGACGCCGCCCAGGTCATGGGCTGCAAGCGAGGAGAAGTCGCCCTGGAAGGCCCCCATGGGCGTGCGGGCGGCGCTGACGATGACGATGGGATCGGACATGGTGATACTCCTTGTGCGTAGATGAAGGGATGATAAATAAAGTGGGGTTCAGATGCTGCTGCGCTGTTGTGAAAAACGCCGGCTGCGGTCGTAGGGAAACACGTCGTAGACATAACCCTGCTGGATGCGCTCCTTGTGGCTCTGCCAGAACGCCGGGTCGAGCAGGTCGGCATGGTGCTTCATGAACACCTCGCGCACGGCCGGGTTGCCCAGCAGGAAAGGGGCGAAGGTCTCGGGGAACACGTCGTGCGGACCGACGCCGTACCAGACCTCGCCGCTCATCTCGTCCTCTTCGTTACGCGGCGCGGGCACCTGGCGGAAATTGCAGTCCGTCACGTACTCGATCTCGTCGTAATCGTAGAAGACCACCTTGCCCTGGCGCGTGATGCCGAAGTTCTTCCACAGCATGTCACCCGGGAAAATGTTGGCTGCCACCAGGTCCTTGATGGCGTTGCCGTACTCGATGACGGCGCGTTCCATCTGGCGCCGCGCGCGGCGCGCCTCCTCGGCGGTACGCGAAGCATCGGCCGCGCCGGCGTCGAAGGCCTCCTGCAGGTAGAGGTTGAGCGGGATCATGCGCCGCTCGATGTACAGGTGCCGGATGATCACCTCGCTGCGCCCATCGCCGTCGCGGTCGCTGATCTCGAGCTGGCTGGGTGCGAGCTTGCGGATCTCCTCGATCAGCTCGTCGTCGAAGCGCTCGCGTGGAAAGGCCACGAGGCTGTACTCCAGGGTATCGGCCATGCGCCCCACACGATCGTGCTGCTTGACGAGCAGGTACTTGCCGCGGACCTGTTCGGGGCTCGTGTCCTTGGGCGGCGGGCTCCAGTCCCGGATCACCTTGAACACGTAGGGAAAGGACGGCAGGTCGAACACCAGCATCACCATGCCCTTGATGCCCGGCGCGATGCGGAACCTGTCGCTCGAATGTTTCAGGTGGTAGAGGAAGTCGCGGTAGAACAGCGTCTTGCCCTGCTTGGCCAGCCCGAGCGCGTTGTACAGCTCGGCACGCGGCTTGCGCGGCATCATGCTGCGCAGGAACTGCACATAGGCCGAGGGCACCTCCATGTCCACCATGAAATAGGCGCGGGCGAAGGAGAACAGCATGAGCAGGTCGTCTTCGCCGAACAGCGCCGCGTCGATCAGCAGCTGCCCGCGGTCGTTGTGCACGATGGGCAGCGCGAACGGCGTCTCCGCGAAGCCGTTGATGATCTTGCCCACCACATAGGCACCCTTGTTGCGAAAGAACAGGCCGGAGAGCACCTGTACCTGGAAATTGGTCCGCAGCCGGTTGTGCCCGAGCTGGTCGTGGACGGCTGCCAGGACCTGGTCGACGTCGCGCGCCAGGTCTTCGAATGGCCGCTGCAGGCCGAAGTTGCCGATGATGCGTTCGATGGTCTCGCGCAGTGTCTCGCGCGTGGGGTAGTAGGCGCGATAGGTCGGCTCTGATGCCGGCTCGTCGTTCTCGATGTATTCGGTGCTGACCGCGGGACACACGAAGATGAAGTCGTTGTGAAAGTGCGTGCGATGCAGGATCTTGCAGGTGACCGAGTTGAAGAAGGTCTCGGCCAGTTCCGGCTGGTGATGGTCGACCAGCAGCCCGATGTAGTGCAGCTTGACCTGCTGCCAGATCGGCATGGGCTGCGCCCCCGCCTGGAATTCCTTTTCCAGCCGGCTCACGCACTCCTTGACCCGCAGGTCATAGAACTCGATGCGTTCGCGCTGCGCGCGCTGCTGGCCATGCCAGTCGGCCGTCTCGAAGCGATGCTTGGCACGGGCCGACTCGGCGCGGAACAGGCGGTAGTGCCGGTTGAAGCCATCCAGCATCGCCTTGGCGATGTCGTAGGCCACCGTGGAGTCCAGCCGCTGCGGAAACATGCCGGGCCCGTCTCACGCCATCGCCGCGACCGCGTCTAGCGCCGCGCAGCCAGCACGCCCTGGATGGCCGCGCGGTACATGGGCTCGATCGAGTCCGTGCTGGCGACCGTCACCTTGAGGTCCTGCAGCAGGCCGTCGTGCACCCCGAAGGCCCAGCCGTGGATGCTCACGTTCTGCCCCGCCGCCCAGGCGTCCAGCATGACGGTGCTGACGCCGACGTTGACCACCTGCTCGATCACGTTGAGCTCGACCAGCGCATCGTGGCGATGGCGCTCGGGCAGCGACTCCAGCAGGTCGCGGTGGCGATCGCGCACGTCCTGGATGTGGCGCAGCCAGTTGTCGGCCAGACCGATGCGCGCGCCCTCCAGGGCCGCCTGCACACCGCTGCAACCGTAGTGGCCCACCACCATGATGTGCTCCACCTTGAGCCGCTCCACCGCAAACTGGATGGCCGACAGCGCGTTGAGGTCCGAGTGCACCACCACATTGGCCACGTTGCGGTGCACGAACACCTCGCCGGGCTCCAGCCCGGTGATCTGGTTGGCGGGCACGCGGCTGTCGGAGCAGCCGATCCACATGTAGCGCGGGGTCTGCTGCTTGACCAGGCCGGTGAAGAACCCGGGGCGTTCACGCTCCATCTCCGCGGCCCAGGCACGGTTGTGGGTGAACAGGTCGTCTAGTGTTTTGCTCATGGCGCTATTGTCCCCGCACTCGCGTGCCGTCATTTGCCCGTCTTCAGGTTCACGCGGACGTTCCAGTCCAGCAGGCCGACCTGGGCGCGCGCAATCGCGTCCTGCTGCGGATCGAACTGGCATGACTGTCCCGCGGCCGGGCGCACCGGCGTGCAGACAAAGCTGGCCGGGTTGCCCAGGTTCCAGCTGCCTTGCGCGTTGCGCGCCGCACCGTAGTAGTTGACGATGAGCGGCGCATTGAGCGCGGCGTTGGCCTGCCGCGCCGGGTCCAGCAACAGATTGCGCCCGGTCATGACATAGCCCTTGTGTATGCCCAGCAGCGGGAACAGCGTGGGGAACATGTCGCGGTGGCTGGCCGGCAGGCGCTGCTGCGGACCGCAAGCCAGCCCCTCATCCCAGATGACAAAGGGCACCTGGCTCATCAGGTAACGGCGCTCCGGCGTGGCGTAGACGCCGAAGCTGCGTACGTTGTGGTCACCGGTCGCCGCGATGACGGTGTTGCCCCGCAGCGGGCCATTGCGCACCTCCTGCACCAGCCCCCCGAGCAGGTCGGTGGCGTAGTGGTAGGAATCAATGTTGAGCCACAGCGTGTCGGCACTGCGCTCGCCACCCCAGCGGGCCTGGTTGCGCTGCACACGCTGGTACTCGGGCGGCAGGTCGTAGGGCGGGTGGTTGGTGGCCGTCAGCACAAAGACGAAGAGCGGCTGGTCCTGCGGCTTCTTGAGGCGTTCGGACAGGTAGCGGAACACGTAGCTGTCCCACACGCCCCAGATACCCAGGTCCGCTTCCGGGTAGGCGGCCTTGAGATGGCTCGCGTCGATCACCTCATCAAAGCCCTGCGTCTTGAGCACACGGTCCAGTTCGCGCCAGCCGGCCCGCGCCGAGGTGACGAAGACGGTCCGGTACCCCGCTTTCTTCAGCAGCAGCGGAATGGCCCAGGGAATGGGTTGCTTGCCCTGGGGGCCCAGGGTCAGCGGCGTCACCGGGCTGGAAAACAGGATGGCTTCGAGCGAGGGATGCGTGCCCGGTTGCGCTGAGTCGAAATTCGAGAAATGGCAGGCCTGTCCCATGGCCTGTTCCAACCGCCCGAGCAC
>DALYHW010000181.1:0-6108 GCA_031970695.1 Hylemonella sp. | reverse complement strand
TCGACTGGCACATCGCCGAAGGCACCGACTGCATCGGCGTGGTCGGCACCACGGGCGAGTCGCCCACCGTCAATGTGGACGAGCATTGCGAGATCATCCGTGTCTCCGTCGAGCAGGCCAAAGGCCGGGTGCCCATTATGGCCGGCTGCGGCGCCAACTCCACCGCCGAGGCCATCGAACTGGCGCGCTTTGCCAAGAAGGTCGGTGCCGACTGCCAGCTGCAGGTCGTGCCCTATTACAACAAGCCCACGCAAGAAGGCCAGTACCTGCACTTCAAGGCCATCGCTGAAGCGGTGGGCGACCTGCCCATGGTGCTCTACAACGTGCCGGGCCGTACTGTGGCCGATATGGCGCATGACACCGTGCTGCGCCTGGCCCAGGTACCGGGCATCGTGGGCATCAAGGAAGCCACCGGCAACATCGAGCGTGCCCAGTGGCTGATCCGCGAAGCACCCAAGAGCTTGTCGATCTACTCGGGCGATGACCCGACCGCCGTGGCCCTGATGCTGTGCGGTGGCCATGGCAACGTGAGCGTCACCGCCAACGTGGCGCCGCGCGCCATGCACGAGCTGTGTGTCGCCGCCATGTCCGGCGACGTCAAGCGTGCCATGGAGATCCAGTTCAAGCTGATGCCGCTGCACAAACAGCTCTTCGTCGAACCCAACCCCATCCCGGTGAAGTGGGCCATGCAGCGCATGGGCAAGTGCGGCGGTACGCTGCGCCTGCCGATGACGCCGCTGACCGCGGCCAACCAGCCCGCGGTCGAGGGTGCGCTGCGCGCCACCGGCCTGCTTTGACCCGTCCCAACCGTCTTCTGAGGAATTTGCCGGTGAAGCCTGCATTGAAACTGGCCCTGCTGGGTCTGCCACTGGCACTGGTCGCCTGCTCCACGCTCGAGGGCGACAAGGTGGACTACAAATCGTCCGTGAAAGCGGTTCCCCTGTCGGTACCGCCGGACCTGACGCAACTGCCCGGCAATACCCGCTACGCCACGCCCGGCGGCGCGGTCAGCGCCACCGGTTTCCAGTCGGCCTCCCAGGCCGGTACCCAGAACACGGTGGCGCCGAGTTATGCCGGCATGCGGATCGAGGGCCAGGGTGTTCAGCGCTGGCTGGTGATAGACCAGCCACCGGAGAAGGTCTGGCCCCTGCTGAAAGACTTCTGGCAGGAGACCGGTTTCCAGTTGCCCCTGGAAGACGTACGGCTGGGCATCATGGAGACGGAGTGGAACGAGAACCGGGGCAAGCTGCCGATGGACTTCATCCGCCGTACGGTCGGCAAGTACCTCGACAACCTCTACTCCACCGGGGAACTCGACAAATACCGTACCCGGATCGAACGCAACGCCAGCGGCGGGACCGAGATCTACATCACCCACCGCGGGCTGGTCGAGACCTTCAAGGACGAGCAACGCATCAAGACCACCTGGCAACCCCGCCCGACAGAGCCCGAACTCGAATACGAGATGCTGCGTCGCCTGATGGTCAAGCTCGGAGCGCCGGCCGCCGAAGCGGGCCGGCTGCTGACCGCCAGCGGGCCCCGGCTGACCTCGCGCCTGGACACTGTTGACGGGCGCCCGGTGGTCATTGTCGAGGAAAGTTTCGACCGTGCCTGGCGCCGTGTCGGCCTCACGCTGGATCGCACCGGTTTCACCGTGGAAGACCGTGACCGCAGCCAGGGCACGTACTTCGTGCGTTACGTGGAGCCGACGCCGCCCGGACAGGAAGAACCTGGCTTCTTCGCCCGGATGTTCGGCGCGAAACCCCCGGACAAGACGCCGCAGAAGTACCGCGTCACGGTGCGCGGCCAGGGCGAACGCACGTCCGTCTCGGTGCTGGATGCGACCGGCAACCCGGAGGTCTCGGACAATGCGCAACGCATCCTCAAGGTGATTGCTGACGACCTGCGCTGAGGCGTCGCCGGTGCCACCGCCGCGGACCGCGGGACCGGCGGAGCAAAAAAAAGGCCACCTTGCGGTGGCCTTTTTGCTTTCAACCGAAGAATTACTTCTTGTCGGCTTCGGCAGCGGGAGCGGCGGCCGGGGCAGCAGCGGGAGCCGAAGCGTCGGCAGCCGGAGCGGGGGCAGCAGCGGGAGCCGGGGCAGCAGCCGGAGCGGGGGCGGCGGGAGCAGCAGCTTCTTCTTTCTTGCCGCAGGCAGCCAGAGCAGCAGCAGCGATCACGGCGGCCAGAACGAGGGTCTTGTTCATGTTGGTGTGTCGAGTAAAAGGTTGATGACAATTTCCGGAAATTGCCAGCCCGCTGAAACGGGCCGACCAAGCAGGGTTGCTTACACAGGCCTTGCTTAGCCAAAAATTATAGGCTGAATTTCCCTCGATAGCGAAAGGAAAGATGGAAAACCCTTAAGGGATTTTGCCTACGCTGACCGGGACCTGACCGCTACAGCCCCACTCGCAGGGCCCGATCACGGCTTGTTCAGAGGCCCAGCACCGAGGCCGGAAAACCCGGTGCACTGTCGCGCCGGCACTCGTCGAGCAATTGCCTCAGCGTCACACGACGTGCCGGGGCGCTGTCGCAGACCAGCACGTCACGCTCGACATCGATGCGCTGCATCACCCAGCCCGGACTCCAGAAAACACTCGGGAACGCCAGTGCATCGGTCGTTCGGCAGGTGCGGCACTCGATGATGTGGTCCCAGGTCTGGCGCCATTTCACAAAACGGGGATGCAACCGCGGCATGGCCGAATAATCCGTCGCCAGCATGAGGAAACGACGTCCGCCACGCGACCACGCCTGGAGCGACTCGGCAACGGCGCGTTCGCCCAGCGGCCAGCCCGCAAAGTTGGCATCACACAGGATCAGCTCGTTCCAGCCGTCCTGTGCCGCGATCTGCAGCGCATCGCGTACGGCCTGCACAAACGTGCTGCGCCCCTCGAACCGCCCTTGCGGCAGGGAAGGCAACGCTGCGCCTTCAGCACTCATGGGCCCAGCCGTCCTCGCACCAGTCACCGAGCAGTTCGCGGGCCGCCGCGCTCGCCGCGCGCACGTCCGCGGTGGTCAGGGCTCGCTGGTCAGCCAGGCGACGCATCAGCGTGGCGTCCTTGCCCCCGGCAAGGTAGCTCTCGCCATTGATGTAGATATGCCGATCGTCGTACAGCATGCGTGTGCGCCGGTCGAGCACCACCCCGGCACGACCCCGGGGTCGTGCGCCTGCCTCGAACCAGACATGCGGCTTGGGCTCGCTCATGGCCTCGCCCAGCGCGCGCTGCAATGCCAGCGGGTCTTTGAGCGCCTGCTGAATCGCCTGCCGCGCAAACCGCACCAGCGCCTGCGGCATCGCGCCTGGTGCGGCGACAGCGGGCTGGCGGGGGTCACCGTAGAAATCATCCCCCACCGCCTCCACAGCGTCCTCGGCCAGGCGTTGCAGCAACTCCTGCGCGAGCTCGCCCGCCTTGGGAGATCGGAAGCCGATGGAGTAGGTCATGCAGTCGCCGCCCACGGCCACCCCATCGTGCGCATAGTGCGGTGGCAGGTACAGCATGTCACCGGGCTCCAGCACGAACTCCTGCTCGGGCTGAAAATTCGCCAGGATCTTGACGGGCATGCCCGCCTTGAGGCTCAGATCGCGCTGGCGGCCGATGCGCCAGCGGCGCTGGCCATGGGCCTGCAGCAGGAAGACATCGTAGTTGTCGAAGTGCGGCCCCACGCCGCCACCCTCGCTGGCGTAGCTGATCATCACATCGTCGAGCCGTGCATCGGGCACAAAACGGAACTGGTTCATCAGCGCATGAACCGCGTCACTGTGCAAGTCCACGCCCTGCACCAGCAGCGTCCATTCCGGCGTCTTGAGCGCGGGCAGGGCCCGGCGCGCAAACGGGCCCCGCTGCAGGCTCCAGTGCTCCTTGCCGCGCGTGCGCTGCAGGGTTACCAGACGCGACTCCACGTGCTCCTGGCCTGCCAGCTCGAACAATGCGCTGCGCGCCAGCAGCGGCTGGAATCCGGGTATGGCCTGGCGGATCAGCAGCGGCTTCTTGTGCCAGTAGCGCTGCATGAAGGTGGCGGGGCTGATGCCGCCCAGCAAGGCCAGGGGGAGAGAAATGTCCATAAAGGAAACTGTAATGGAAATGCACAGGGGCCCCACCCGGGGCGCCCGCAGAACCGGCTTTGCCGGGCTGCTCGGAGCACCCCTTGAGGGGGGGTGGCGGGGCAAACGAAGGAGGCGCAGCCCGGGGGATGCCAATTGCGCGACAATTCTGCCCCATGGACATCAAACCGCAATGCGTGGTCGCGCTGACCTGGACCCTGACCGACACCCTGGGCGAGGAACTCGACGTACTCGACGAGCCCGTGGAGTTCCTGATCGGCGGCCACGACTTGTTCAAGAAGATCGAGGACGCCCTGCAGGGCCACGGCGTGGGTGCCACGGTCGCCCTGCAGCTGGACCCCGAGGAAGCGTTTGGCGACTACAACGAGCAGCTGGTCTTCCTCGAGCCACGGCCCCTGTTCCCCGCGGAACTGGAAGAGGGCATGACGATCGAGGGCTCGGCCCTGCCTACCGGCTGCAACCCGGAGGCTCCCAAGGACGCCCTGTTCACCGTGACCGAGCTCTACCCCGAGCACGTCGTGCTGGACGCCAATCACCCGCTGGCCGGTATTGCCTTGCGGCTGAAACTCAAGGTCGAAGGGGTACGCGAAGCCACCGAAGAGGAAATCGGCCGCGGCTCTGCCGGAACCGGCTTCTTCCGCATCGCCCCGCCGCACGAGCACGGCCCCGGCGGCGAACATCTGCATTAACCCGAACTAGCCCACTCGCCAGTGACTCGCAGCGGAAACCCCCGCGGAACTGGCTGCGCCGGGCCGCTGGGGTTGTCCCCCTATCGGGGACAGGGGCTGCACGCAGTGAGCCCCAACAGGGTAATCAACTTTTCCCCGTTGAACCGTAGCCGCCGGCACCACGTTCCGTGGCCGCGGCGAAGTCGCTCACCACGTTGAACTGCGCCTGCACCACGGGCACCACCACGAGCTGCGCGATGCGCTCCATGGGTTCGATGGTGAACGCGGTGCCGCTGCGGTTCCATGCGCTGACCATCAGCTGGCCCTGGTAGTCGCTGTCGATCAGGCCCACCAGATTGCCTAGCATGATGCCGTGCTTGTGGCCCAGGCCAGAGCGCGGCAGGATCAGGGCCGCATAACCCGGATCCGCCAGATGGATGGCGAGGCCGGTCGGGATGAGCTGCCAGGCGTTGGCTTGCAAGGTCAGCGCTTCATTGAGGCAGGCGCGCAGGTCCAGGCCGGCACTGCCGGGCGTGGCGTAGGCAGGCAGCTGATCCGCCATGCGCGGATCCAGAATCTTGACGTCGATCTTCATGCGTTCAGAAAAAAGTTCAGTGCTTGATACGGCGGGCGATCTCGGCCACCAGCTGGCGGGCCAGGTCGAGCTTGCCGGTGCGCGGCAGCTCGACGGTGGACTGCGCGTCCACCAGCAGCAGGGCATTGTCGTCCTGGCCAAAGGTGGCCGGGCCGATATTGCCCACCAGCAGGGGCACGCCCTTGCGCGCGCGCTTGGCCTGGGCATGGGCCAGCAGGTCGTGGCTTTCGGCCGCAAAACCGACGCAGTAGAGCGCGCCACTCGTCGCGCGCGCACTCTGCGCCACGCCGGCGAGGATGTCCGGGTTCTCGATGAAGATGAGTGCCGGCGTCTGGCCGGAGCCGTCCTTCTTGATCTTCTGCTCGGCTGCGTTGGCGGGCCGCCAGTCGGCCACAGCCGCCGTGGCGACGAAAACCGTCGCATGCGCCACCTCCGCATTCACGGCCTGCTGCATGTCACGTGCCGAACGCACGTCCACCCGGCGCACGCCGCGGGGCGTGGCCAGGTGCACCGGACCCGCCACCAGTGTGACGTCGGCACCGGCCTCGCGCGCGGCGCGCGCGATGGCAAAACCCATCTTGCCGCTGGAGAGGTTGGTGATGCCGCGCACCGGGTCGATGGCTTCGTATGTGGGCCCGGCGGTCACCACCACATGCTGGCCTTCCAGCACCTTGGGCGTGAAGAAGCGGATCAGGTCGTACAGCAGTTCATCGGCCTCCAGCATGCGGCCATCGCCGACCTCGCCGCAGGCTTGTTCGCCCTGCCCCACGTCCAGCACGTGC
>DALYHW010000180.1:0-6111 GCA_031970695.1 Hylemonella sp. | reverse complement strand
CGCCTGCGACGCTTACGCGAGGCGAAGAAATTGACCTTGCAACAGGTCGCCGACGAAGTCGGCTGTACCAAGGCGTATATATGGGAACTGGAAATGAAGGACGGCCAGCGTCCCTCCGCTGAACGGGTCCAGGCCTTGGCCAGGGTGCTGGGCGTGACGATGGAGGACATCATGGGCGAGCCCATTGAACAGGTTCCTCAGGCCAGTCCAGAAGATGTGGCCTTCTTTCGCGAGTACGCTGGAATGACGGACGAGGAGAAGGATCGTTACCGTCAGGCACTCAAAATCATGTTCCCCGACAAGAACTAAGGCGGTCTGACAATTGAGCTCATCCCAGCCCCTAACTGGTTCCATCGCGGCCAGCACCGTCTTGAGATGGTTGCGGGCGTGGCACGCCGACGGCATGCCGGATGCCGTGGATCTGGAAGTCGTCCGGCAAATGCTTCCAGAGACGCCTTACGGCAAAGGGGTGCGGGAGATCAAGGCCCCGATGGTGCTGGACATCAATAGCTGCGAAGGCATGTTGGTGCGCAACCCACAGGACACCGCAGAGTGGGGCATCTTCTATAACGGCAAGGCAAACCCCGAACGCCAGCGTTTCACCATCGCTCACGAACTGGGCCACTTCATCCTTCACCGCGATCAGCGGCAAAGTTTCAACTGCGACAAGGAAAGCGTGTACTCCGGCGCTGACACTATCCGTGTCATCGAACGTGAGGCGGACGACTTTGCCAGCAACCTGCTGATGCCTGGCGACTTGCTGCGCGAGTGGATCTCGAACCAGCGCATCGACTTGCATGTCCTGAGCGCCCTTGCCAAACGGTTCCAGGTGTCGTTCGAGGCGCTGTGCATTCGGTTCATCAAATTCACCACGCAGCGGGCAATCCTTGTCTATTGGGACAACGGTTTCGTGAAGTACGAATGGCGCAGCAGCAGCGCGGTCAAGACGCGCGCCCGCATTCGGCGCACTGACGATCCGCAGGAGCCATTACCCGGCACCCTGGCTGCTGATTCCACCGTTGAGCAGGAGTGGGATGGCACGGAGATGTCTGCCGCGATCTGGTGCCCGGAGGAGGCACCACACATGAAGTTGCGCGAGTTCAAGCACAGCTACACCACAGGAGATCGCGTCCTGACCCTTTTGCTACTGGAAAGTGCTGAACCACGGTCATGGGATCGGTCTTGGCAAGACGGCGAGAGCTTTGACAGCTTCGATCAGTTCGTCTCGAACGGGCAATTGCCGGTAAACGCTATGAGGAGATCAGTTGCGCTCATCAAGTAAATATCAACTGATCAGACGGCATCCGTTTGTCTTATGCACGGTCTTCCCACCAAGGGTGTTGTCCTGAGTGTGGCGGAAACGTATAATCTTAACTCTTATTAACTGCGGAGTTCCCAAGTGGGCACTTGTTCGAGTGACAGTAGTCAGCCGGTTCCAATGACCGGCACCCCCTCGGCAAGATAACGCGCAGGCTCCCCTGCCGCTGTCTCGCCGAACGCGAGAGGCGGCAACCACGTCGCAGCATCCACTGCACGTCTCCTCCCTCCCAGACAACTGATCGGCTGATCGCCTATGGTGATCAGTTGCGAACATCGCTTGCCTAAGTCGGCAAGCGGGTTTGTCGTGTGCATCCATATGCGGTGCCACACGATGAACCGTGCGCGCGACAGGACTTCGTCTCGATCCGAGAGGAGAACGCTGTGCGCATGAACCGTTTTCGACACCCCGGCCGCTTCGGCGCGGCCTACCCGCCACTCCGGCCTGCACTGCTGAGTGCTGCGCTGCTGGCCACCCATACCGCTCACGCGGCCCGCCCCATGATTACCGACGATGCCCGCATCGTCGATGCCAAGGCATGCCAGCTCGAAAGCTGGATCAAGAAGAACCCGGATAGCACCGAAATCTGGGCGCTGCCAGCCTGCAATTTCACCGGCAATCTGGAGCTGACCTTGGGCGGTGCTACCACCCGAGAAGCAGGTCGTACCCAAACCACAGATGTCGTCATGCAGGGCAAGACCCTGTTCAAAGCCATGGATACCAATGGCTGGGGCATTGGCTTGGCCGCAGGCACGGTTCGCCATCCTGTGGCAAGCACCCGCGATTGGTACGCCTACGTGCCGACCAGCTTTTCATTCCGTGACCATGCCGTGGTCGTGCACACCAATCTGGGCTGGCTGCGCGAGGGAGAAACCCGTCGCAACCGCTTGACCTGGGGTCTGGGCACCGAAGCCCAGCTTGCCGAACGCACCTGGTTGATTGCCGAAACCTTCGGTCAGAACCAAGGCAAGCCCTTTCATCAACTTGGCCTGCGTCACTGGCTGGTTCCAGATCGCGTCCAACTGGATGCGACCTATGGCAACCGCAACGGTGGCGGGAGCGGCGAGCGATGGTTTTCCATCGGCCTGCGCCTGCTCTCGGTGCCGTTCCTGCCGTGACGCCATGGCTGTCACAGGACCTTAGCAAACTATGCCCGACCCTGAATATTGGCCGCCTGCCTGAGCACACTTTCACCAGTGTGAAGCGGGCAGGCCGCCCCGGAGAACAAGAATGAACTTCACACTGCTGAAAGAGCTGTTCGCAGGCTTCCTGCGTACCCGTCACCTTGCAAGGCACTTTCGCCGCCTTGCACTGCTGGACACCCTCGCCCAGACCGGCGTCAGCCGCGAAGTGCCGCCAGCGCTCACCCAGACCTTGGTGAACGCCGCCACGGCCGAGACGGACGCCTTGTTGCGGCAACTGGACAGCCATGCCGATGGCTTGTCCGAGTCGCAAGCTGAGGCTGTTCGTGCCCGCGTCGGCCTGAATGAGGTCGAACATGAGAAGCCGCTGCCTTGGTGGACACACTTGTGGCACTGCTACAAGAACCCGTTCAACCTGCTGCTGACACTGCTGGCCGTCATCTCTTACCTCACCGAGGACATGAAGGCCACCGTGGTGATTGGCACCATGGTCGTGCTCTCGACCCTGTTGCGCTTTTGGCAGGAGGCCAAGTCCAACAAGGCCGCCGACGCGCTCAAAGCCATGGTCAGCAACACGGCCACGGTCATCCGCCGCGATCTGTCCGAGGATGCCGCACCGGTCTTCGAGCAGTACTACGGCGCACATCTGCATGTGAAAGACGCCAAGCGTATCGAGCTGCCGATCAAGCTGCTGGTACCCGGTGATCTGATTGTGCTCTCAGCGGGCGACATGATCCCGGCGGACTGCCGCGTCATCACCGCCAAGGATCTGTTCGTGGCCCAAGCCGCTATGACTGGCGAATCAATGCCAGTAGAGAAGTTCGCTGTCCAACGCGACGCGAAAGCGATCAATCCGCTGGAACTGGACAACATCCTGTTCATGGGCACCAACGTGGTGTCCGGCTCGGCCACGGCCGTGGTACTCGGCACCGGCAACGGCACCTACTTCGGAGCGCTGGCCAGCCGTGTCACTGCCACCGACCGCGCGCCCACCGCGTTCCAGTCCGGCGTCAACAAGGTGAGCTGGTTGCTGATCCGCTTCATGTTCGTGATGGCGCCGCTGGTCCTGTTCATCAATGGCTTCACCAAGGGCGACTGGATGGAGGCGCTGCTATTTGCGCTTTCCATCGCTGTGGGCTTGACGCCCGAGATGCTGCCGATGATCGTGACCTCGACGCTGGCCAAGGGGGCTGTGTTCCTGTCGCGCAAGAAGGTCATCGTCAAGCGGCTGGATGCCATCCAGAACTTCGGAGCAATGGATGTACTGTGCACCGACAAAACCGGCACGCTGACCCAGGACAAGATTTTTTTGGCCCGTCACGTCGATGTCTGGGGTGAAGAGTCCGACGAGGTGCTGGAAGCCGCCTACCTCAACAGCTACTACCAGACTGGCCTGAAGAACCTGCTGGATGTCGCCGTGCTGGAGCATGCCGAGGTCCACCGCGAGCTGGAACCGGCCAAGAACTACCGCAAGGTCGATGAAATTCCGTTTGACTTCAACCGCCGCCGCATGTCGGTGGTGGTCAGTGAGCGAGAGGATCACCACGAGTTGATTACCAAGGGCGCAGTCGAGGAAATCCTCGCTGTCTGCTCGCGGGTGCGTCACGGTGACGCCATCGAGCCGCTGACGCCAGAACTACTGGCCCGCATTCGAGCAGTGACCGCCGAGTTGAACGAAGAGGGCCTGCGCGTGGTTGCCGTGGCGGCCAAAGAAGTCCCGCCGAGCAAAGAAACCTATGGTGTGGCCGACGAGTCGGAGCTGACCTTGATCGGCTATGTGGCCTTTCTCGATCCGCCGAAGGAATCCACCGCCCCAGCCATCAAGGCACTGGCCGAGCATGGGGTGGCCGTCAAGGTGCTGACTGGCGACAACGAGCTGGTCACGGCCAAGATTTGCCGCGAGGTCGGGCTGGAGCAGCAAGGTGTGCTGCTGGGCAGCGACATTGAGCGCATGAGCGACAAGGTACTGGCCGAGGCCGTCGAGTCACACAACGTCTTTGCCAAGCTGACGCCCTCCCACAAGGAGCGCATCGTGCGGCTCTTGAAAGCCAACGGCCATGTCGTGGGCTTCATGGGTGACGGCATCAACGACGCACCGGCATTGCGCACCGCCGACATCGGCATCTCGGTCGATACGGCAGTGGACATCGCCAAGGAAGCGGCCGACATCATCCTGCTGGAAAAGAGCCTGATGGTCTTGGAGGAAGGCGTTCTGGAAGGCCGCCGCACCTTCGCCAACATGCTCAAGTACATCAAGATGACGGCCAGCTCCAACTTCGGCAATGTGTTCTCGGTGCTGGTGGCGTCGGCCTTCATCCCATTCCTGCCGATGCTGCCAATGCACTTGTTGGTGCAGAACCTGCTGTACGACATTTCGCAGATCGCCATTCCGTTCGACAACGTGGATGAAGAGCTGCTGAAGAAACCGCAACGCTGGCAACCGGGCGACGTGGGGCGCTTCATGGTGTTCTTCGGGCCGATCAGCTCGATCTTTGACATCACCACCTACGCCATGATGTGGTTCGTGTTCAGCGCCAACACGCCCGAGGAGCAGACCCTGTTCCAGTCCGGCTGGTTCATCGTCGGCCTGCTGACGCAGACCCTGATCGTGCACATGATCCGCACCCCGAAGATTCCGTTCATCCAGAGTCGCGCCGCCACGCCGCTGCTGGTGATGACGGCGGTGATCATGGCCATCGGTATCTTTCTGCCGATGGGGCCGCTGGCGCACTACTTCAAGCTGCAAGCACTGCCGCCGCTGTATTTCGTGTTCCTGCCCGTGATCCTGCTGGCCTATATGGGACTGACCCAAGCGATGAAGGGTTTCTACTTCCGCCGCTACGGCTGGCAATAAGGAGTCGAGCATGGAGGCAATTCACAACATCAACCTGACCTCCCTGCTCGATACCCTGATCAGCCTCGCCGCCGCCTTCGTGCTCGGCGGGCTGATCGGCTTCGAGCGGCAGTACCGGCAACGCACAGCGGGCCTACGCACCAACGTGCTGGTGGCGGTGGGCGCAGCCCTGTTCGTGGACATGGCCAATCGACTGCACGGTCACGAAGGGGCCGTGCATGTCATGGCCTACGTGGTATCCGGCATCGGCTTCCTCGGCGCAGGCGTGATCATGCGAGAAGAAGGCAATGTGCGCGGCCTGAATACGGCTGCCACGCTGTGGGGTTCGGCAGCGGTCGGCGCGGCAGCGGGTGCAGACCTGATCGTCGAGGCGGTGCTGGGTGCCTTGTTCGTACTGTCGGCCAACACCCTGCTGAGGCCCATCGTCAACACCATCAACCGCAAACCGCTGGATGTGGAATCGGTCGAAGTAACCAACACGGTCTACGTGATTGCGGAACGCGCCCATCAGAAGATGGTCATGGCCCAGCTCGAAGAAGAGCTGGAACGCAGCAGCTATACTACCCACGACCTTGATATTCACGCCTTCGGCGAGGAGGATGTCGAAATCGAGGCGACTTTGGCAGCCACATCCGTCGATGGCGAAGAGCTGGATGCGCTGGTGAAACGCCTCGCTGCACTACCGGTTGTACGACAGGCATTCTGGAGTCCAAGCACATCAGAGTAGAAGTGGAGACCGCGTACTCACGCTAAATCACGTTACGCGAAGTGCCCTTGGTTTCTAGCATGAGCAGCGT
>DALYHW010000179.1:0-6112 GCA_031970695.1 Hylemonella sp. | reverse complement strand
CGAGCCCGCCGGGCATTCCTGCACTACGCTGGCCAGTGAGCTGCAGGCGCTGGACGCGGCCCTGGATGCCGGCAATGAGGCCCGGTCGTCCGACCCGAATCTCGTCGAACGAGCGGTCGACGCCGTGGGCCAGGCCGCGGTCGGCACGGTAAAGAACACCGTCAACACCGTGGTGGACGGCGTGATCCCTTTCCGCAGCTGGGTGCGCAAGTTCAGCGGGGCCGAGGAACACTCCGGCCTGGCCGCCGCCGCGCTGCAGGCGGGCATCCTGCGGCGGGCCTACCTGAAGGGCTGGGGCGAAGGGACGGGTTGCGCCAAGGCGGCGCCGGTCAAGGCAGAGGCTGCGGGTCCGCCGGGCTGACGGCGTGGCGCCGCGGGCTCAGGTCGCGCCCTGGACCAGGGCGGACGCCAGGGCCCGCATCGCGGGCAGGGAACGGTCAGCCGGCTGGATGTCGCGCGCCTGCGGGTACTGCTTGAAGTTCCTTGCCATCGATTGCCGGTACACCGGATCGTAGTGGCTCAGCAGCAGGTCGTGCACCACGTCCTGCGTGCGGCCGCTGCGCACCTTCATCTTCCAGCCCTCCACCACCTGGCGGCCCTTGAGTTCGGTCAACGCGTCGAGCCGTTCGCAGAAGGCCTCGCCGTGCTTGACGAAGAAATCGTAGTCTTCCAGCAACAGGGCCACGCGTTCCGCATCCGGCAGTACGAGGTTGAGGCAGGGTGCAGCGCGCATGGCGTCGATCAGCGCGGCCGGCACGGCCACGTTGCCGACCTTCTTGCTTTCGCTTTCCACATACACGGGCCGTTTCGGGTCCAGCTGGCGCAGCGCGTTCCAGATGCGGGTGTCAAACTGTTTTTGCGAGGGCTGGGGTACGCCGGGAATGGCACCCAGCACCGAGCTGCGATGGTTGGCCAGCGCCTCCAGGTCCAGCACCTGGGCGCCAGCGTCGAGCAGGGCCTGCAGCAGACGTGTCTTGCCGGAGCCGGTGGTGCCGCAGATCACGCGCCAGTCGAACTGTGGTGCCAGTCGGGGAATGTCCTGCAGCAGCGCTGCGCGGAAGGCCTTGTAGCCACCTTCGATGATCGTGACGCGAAAGCCGATCTCGCTGAGGATAAGGCTGAGCGAGCCGCTGCGCTTGCCGCCGCGCCAGCAATAGGTCAAGGGCTTCCAGTCCTTGGCTTTGTGCATCACCTCGCGCTCGATGTGGCCGGCGATGTTGCGCGCCGCCAGGGCCGCACCGTGTTTCTTGGCTTCAAAGGCATTGACCTGCTTGTACTCGGTGCCGACTAGGTGGCGTTCCTCGTTGTTCAGGGTGGGCCAGTTGACGGCGCCCGGCAGGTGATCTTCGGCGTATTCGCCCTCGCTGCGGGCGTCGATGATGGTGTCGAAATCATCCAGGCGTTGCAGCGCGTTTTCGGCGGTGATGGTGACCAGGGGCATCAGACCTCCCGCCGGGCCGCCGCACGGGAGGGCTGTTCCCCCTCGGGGAGAGGCGAAAAAATTGAGCTAGGGGGCATATTCAAAGGAGCTTCTTCAGTTCGGGCCAGACGTTGTTGAGCATCAGCGGCTGCGCTTCGGCGCTGGGGTGGATGCGGTCGCTCTGGAACAGGCGGGTCGGGTCCGGCCCGTCGGCCACACCCTTGAGGAAAAAGGGCACGAGTGCGGCCTTTTCGCTGCGGGCTACCTGGGTGTAGAGGCCGGCAAAGCGCCGGGCGTAGTCGGCGCCGTAGTTGGGGGGCATCTGCATGCCCAGCAGCAGTACCCGGGCTCCGGCCTGTTTCGACTGCTGCGACATCCATTCGAGGTTGGCGCGGGTGGCGTCCAGCGCCAGGCCACGCAGGGCGTCATTGCCGCCCAGCTCGATGACCACGACGGCGGGCCGGTGCTGGGCCAGCAGGGCGGCCAGCCGCGAACGCCCGCCAAAGGTGGTGTCACCGCTGATGCTGGCGTTGACCACGCGCACATTGCGCTTTTCCTGTGCGAGGCGTTGTTCCAGCAGGGCCACCCAGCCGCTGCCGCGCGGCAGGCCGTATTCGGCGCTCAGCGAGTCCCCGACCACCAGCAGGGTGCGCTCGGCCGCCCGGGCCGGCGAAAACCCCAGAACCGCTGCCAGCAGGGCGGCCGCGATAAAGTAGCGGCGCAACGAAGAAAAACTCATGTCCGAATCCATTCTTTCCGTCGAGCACGTCTACAAATCCGTCACCGACTCGACCGGCACACTCGACATTTTGCGCGATATCGACTTCTCGGTTCCTCGGCGCCAGGCCGTGGCCATCGTCGGCGCCTCGGGTTCGGGCAAGAGCACCTTGCTGTCGATCATGGCCGGGCTGGACACGCCGACGCGCGGCACCGTGCGGCTGGACGGGCAAGACCTGTTTGCACTGGACGAAGACGCCCGTGCTGCCCTGCGCGCACAGAAGGTGGGATTTGTCTTCCAGAGTTTCCAGTTGCTGGGCCACCTGACCGCGCTGGAGAACGTCATGCTGCCACTGGAGCTCGCCGGCCGCAAGGATGCGCGCAAGGCCGCCACCGAGATGCTCGCCCGTGTCGGTCTGGCGCAGCGTCTCCACCACTACCCCAAGGTCCTGAGCGGCGGTGAGCAGCAGCGCGTGGCGCTGGCGCGTGCCTTTGTCGTGCACCCGGCCGTGCTGCTGGCCGACGAGCCCACGGGCAGCCTGGACTACGCCACGGGCGAGACGGTGATGGAACTGATGTTTGCGCTCAACCGTGAGCAGGGCACGACGCTGGTGCTGGTGACGCACGACACGGGCATCGCTCAGCGCTGCGAGCGGCGGATCACGATCGAGGCAGGCCGCGCTTCGGGCTGAAGGGGGAGAGGGGATAATCAACCCATGTCCTCCCCCAAAGTCCTGTTCGGCTTCCACGCCGTGGGCGTGCGCTTGAAAACGGCGCCGCAATCCATCATCGAGATCTATTTCGAGCCGACCCGGCGCGATGCGCGCATGCGCCAGTTCCTCGAAAAGGCCAAGGAGGCCGGCGTGCGCCTGATCGAGGCCGATGGACTGCGTCTGGCCAAGCTGGCGGGCAGCCACGGCCACCAGGGCGTAGCGGCCCGCGTCGAGGCGATCGAGCAGGTCCACTCGCTGGACGACCTGCTGGACAGCATCAGCGGGCCACCGCTGCTGCTGGTGCTCGACGGTGTCACCGACCCGCACAACCTGGGCGCCTGCCTGCGGGTGGCCGACGGCGCCGGCGCGCATGCGGTGATTGCCCCCAAGGACCATGCGGTGGGCATCAACGCCACGGTGGCCAAGGTGGCCAGCGGCGCGGCCGAGACGGTGCCGTATTTCATGGTGACCAACCTGGCGCGCACGCTCAATGAACTCAAGGAGCGCAACATCTGGATTACCGGGACCAGCGACGATGCCCCCAAGACCCTGTACCAGGTGGACCTGAAGGGCCCCACGGCGCTGGTGCTGGGCGCCGAAGGGCAGGGCATGCGCCAGCTCACGCGCAAGACCTGTGACGAGCTGGTCAGCATTCCCATGAAGGGCGGGGTGGAGAGCCTGAACGTGTCCGTGGCCAGCGGCGTGTGCCTGTACGAGGCGCTGCGGCAGCGCGGTGGTTGATGCCAGCCTCTGAATAAGCCCCAACAACAACGGACCTCGCGAGGGCCGTTGTTGTTAGGAACGGTACGTTTCAGGCCGTTACGTCCAGCACGGTGCCGCTGAGCTGGCTCAGGGTGTTGATGCGTTTGCGGGTGCCTGGGGTGCTGTTGTCACTACGCGGCGGGTTGCTCTCCAGGCCCTGCAGCTTGTTGTCGGCGCGGTCCGACTCCTGACGGGCCACGCGGGTCTGGGCTTCCAGCTGGGCCACACGGTCAGCCGCCTGGGTGGCCTCGCGGCGCGCCTGCTGCAGCTGGGCCTGGTACTGGCTCAACTGCGACCGCACGCTGGGGGTGGCGCTGTTGGTGGACGAGAGGGCCAGCGGCACGGCGGCTCCTGGGGTCAGGCCTGCACGTTGAGCAGGCGGCCGGTGGCCTGGCCCTGGGTGTTGACCACAGGCTCGGGCTTGCGGGCTTCCCGCTGGCGCTGGGCGGCCTGCGCGGCCTGAGCCTCACGCTGGGCCTGCTCGTTCTGCACGCGCTGCTGCTCGGCGCGCTGTTCCTGCACGCGGTTGTTCGCGTTGGTACGGGGCGGCGCAGACACAGGGGGGCGGGAGGAAATGCCTTCGGTGGCCATGGTGGTCTCCGGGTTGGATGTGCACAAATTTTAGTCAGGGATGGATGACTGTCAAATGTGGCCCGCCGGACGGTAGGGGCACGCGCAGGATCCCGCCCAAGGGGCATGGCATCATGCTTACCGCCCGCAGACCGAACCCGCACCATGAGCCACCCTCCTGCCGACCGCCGCCTGTTGCTGCGTCTGGCTGCCGCCGCGGCGACCACTCTGTGGCTGCCGCGCAGCGCCTGGAGCCTCGGGCGCCTGCAACACGACCCGTTCGCGCTGGGCGTGGCCAGTGGCGCGCCGGCACCCGACTCGGTGGTGCTCTGGACGCGCCTGCAGTTTCCCGAGCCGCAGGCCGGCGAATTCACGCTGCGCTGGGAAGTTGCGCACGACGAACACTTTCGCCGTATCGTGCGCAGCGGGCAGGTGCAGGCTGTGCCTGCACTGGGCCACGCCGTGCATGCCGAGGTGGGCGGCCTGGAGCCGGACCGCTGGTATTTCTACCGGTTCATGCTGGGCGAGGCGGCCAGCCCCGTGGGCCGCACGCGCACCTTCCCGGCTGCCGACGCGCTGCCCGCGCGGCTGCGCCTGGCCTACGCCTCCTGCCAGCGCTGGGAACATGGTTATTACGCCGCCTGGCGGCACCTGCTGGCGGATCAGCCCGACGCCGTGATGTTCCTGGGGGACTACATCTACGAATACCCGGGCGCGCTCAATGCCGTGCGGGCCGTCACCGGCGGCTGGGTGCGCACGCTGGACGAGTACCGGGCCCGTTACGCCCTGCACAAGAGCGACGCCGACTTGCGCGCCATGCACGCGGCCTGCCCGTGGCTGCTGACCTGGGACGACCACGAAGTACAGAACGATTACGCGGCCCTCCATGAGGGCACGGGTGTGCCGCTGGTGGGCACCGTGGAGGATTTCGCGGCGCGGCGCGCGGCAGCCTATCAGGCCTGGTACGAAAACATGCCCGTGCGCGCCTCGGTGCTGGTGCAGGGCCTGGGCGGATTGGCCCGCGGCGCCGAGATGCGCATCTACCAGCAACTGCCCTATGGTCGGCTCGCCACGCTGTACCTGCTCGACGGACGCCAGTACCGCGACCGCCAGCCCTGCCTGAAAGATGGCAAGCCCGGCGGGACGCTGGTGAACCCGGCCAGCTGCCCCCAGTGGGTCGATTCACAGCGTAGCTATCTGGGGTCAGCACAGGAACAATGGCTGGACGGCGCGCTGGCGGCGTCAGCCGGGCGCTGGAACGTGATCGGCCAACAGACCCTGTTTGGCGCCCGGGATGCACAAGCGGGCCCGGGGCAGCGCTTCTGGAACGATGGCTGGGACGGTTATGCCCGGGCCCGTCGCCGTCTCACCGATGCCCTGCAGCGCCATCGCGTGGCCAACCCGGTGCTGCTCGGCGGCGATGTGCACGAGAACTGGGTGGGCCACGTCAAGGCCGACTATGCCGAGGCGGCCAGCGCCACGGTGGGGGTGGAGTTCTGCGGCACCAGCATCACTTCGCGTGCCAGCGACAGCGGCGTGGCGAAGGCCGCGGAGCGGCTGGCGGAGAACCCGCATTTTGTTTTTGGGGAGGCGCGCTACCGCGGTTACGGCCTGGCCGAGTTCACGCCCCAGCGACTGACCACGACGCTGCGTGCGGTGCAGGACGCGACGCGCGCTGATTCGGAGGTGTTCACGCTGGCGCGGTTCGAGGTAGCCGAGGGGCGGTCTCGCGTCGAGCGGCAATAATCGCTGCCTTGCAGTCGTGCCCATGTCAGGGCGCGGCGTCTGACGAGAGAAGTGGATGAAGCGACTTGTTGTGTTGCTGCTGGCCGCATCGGCCAGCAGCGTGGTGCTGGCGCAGGCCAGCGTAGGCGCGCCCGAATTGGCGCCGGCCGCAAACCCCGCACCTGCCCAGCCGGACGATACGCTG
>DALYHW010000178.1:0-6116 GCA_031970695.1 Hylemonella sp. | reverse complement strand
GCAGACCTTCTTGGCCGGACACCCCATGTTGATGTCGATGATCTGCGCACCGCGGTCGATGTTGTACAGCGCCGCTTCGGCCATCATGGGCGCATCGGTACCGGCGATCTGCACGGCAATCGGGCCAGGCTCGCCCTCATGGTTGGCCCGGCGAGAGGTCTTGAGGCTGTTCCAGAGGTCCTTGCGCGAGGTCACCATCTCGCTCACCGCATAGCCCGCACCCAGTGCCTTGCACAGCATGCGAAACGGCCGGTCCGTTACCCCCGCCATCGGGGCCACGAACAGGTTGTTCGGCAGTTCAAAGGAACCGATATTCATGCGGTGGTGAGCGACAGGCGGCACAAAAGAAAATGCTGCCACCCGAATTCGGGGGCAGCCGGGCCGCGTATTCTAGCTGCACAAAATTTCAGCAATTGAAATCACGTGTCATGCGCCGCAGCCTCATGCCTATACTGGACTGCTATGGAATCCTGGACCGCCCAATTGCTTGCGCTGTTGGCCCTGCCCCAGTACGGACTGGTCACCCTGTTCCTGATTGCCTTTGTCTCGGCAACCCTGCTGCCGCTGGGCTCAGAGCCGGCCCTGTTCGGGCTGCTCAAGCTCAACCCCGAGCTGTTCTGGCCCGCCATCCTCGTAGCCACCGCGGGCAATACGCTGGGGGGAGCGGTCAGCTGGGCCATGGGCTGGGAGTCCCACAAGCTGGTCGACAAGTACCGTCATTCCAGCACGCATCTTCGCGCGCTGGACTGGCTCGAGCGCATCGGTCCCAAGGCCTGCCTGATGAGCTGGCTGCCCGTGATCGGCGACCCGCTGTGCGCCGTCGCGGGCTGGCTGCGCCTGTCGTTCTGGCCCTGCGTGCTCTACATGGCCATCGGCAAGCTGGCGCGCTACCTGACGATGACTGTGTTCCTGCTCTGGGTCTTTCCAGGCGGCTTCAACTTCGGCAGCTAGGGCCGACCCGCGCGCGGGAGGCGCGCCTGCGGGGCCCGGGCTGCGTCAGACGTTGAACAGGAAGTTCATCACGTCGCCGTCGTGCACGACGTAGTCCTTGCCCTCGGCGCGCATCTTTCCCGCGTCCTTGGCACCCTGCTCGCCCTTGCAGGCAATGAAGTCGTCAAAGGAAATCGTCTGGGCCCGGATGAAGCCGCGCTCAAAGTCACCGTGGATCACACCGGCCGCCTTGGGCGCGGTGTCCCCGATGTGGATGGTCCAGGCACGCACCTCCTTCACACCGGCGGTGAAGTAGGTCTGCAGGCCCAGCAGCTTGAAGCCCGCGCGGATCAGGCGATTCAGGCCCGGCTCCTCCTGGCCCAGCTCCTTGAGGAACTCCAGGCGGTCGGCGTCGTCCATTTCGGCCAGTTCGGCCTCGATCTTGGCGCAAATGGCCACCACGGGCGCGTTCTGCCTGGCCGCGTAATCCTTCAGACGGTCCAGCAGCGGGTTGTTGTCGAAGCCGTCCTCGGCCACATTGCCCACGAACATGGCGGGCTTGGCCGTGATCAGGCACAAGGGCTTGAGGAGCACCTTCTCTTCGTCCGTGAAATCGAGCGCGCGCACCGGCTTGCCTTCATTGAGCGCCGCCTGCACCTTGGGCAGGATCTGCGCCATCTTCGCGGCTTCCTTGTCGTTGCCGCTCTTGGCCGCCTTGCTGTAACGCTGCAGCGCCTTGTCCACGGTACCCAGGTCCGCCAGGCACAGCTCGGTCTGGATCACCTCGATGTCGGCAATCGGGTCGACCTTGCCCGCCACGTGGATCCCATTGGGATACTCGAAGCAACGGACCACGTTGACGATCGCGTCGGTCTCGCGGATGTGCGCCAGGAACTGGTTGCCCAGTCCCTCGCCCTTGCTGGCACCTGCGACCAGGCCCGCGATGTCCACGAACTCGACAATGGCCGGAACCACGCGCTCCGGATGGATGATGTCGGCCAGCTGCTTGAGTCGCGGATCCGGCACCTCGACCACCCCCACATTGGGCTCGATGGTGCAGAAGGGATAGTTCTCCGCCGCAATGCCCGCCTTGGTCAGGGCGTTAAAGAGAGTGGATTTGCCGACGTTGGGCAGGCCGACGATGCCGCACTTGAGAGACATGAAAATTTCCTTTGGAATCAACCCCCTCTGCACCATCGAACCCAATGTGGGCGTGGTGGAGGTGCCCGATCCGCAACCGAGCGGGAACCGGAGGGGATTCAGGCCGGGACACGCCGTTTTCGCAGCTTTTTGTCCTCGTTTTGCCTGAAAAACTGACCCAATTGTACTGACCGGCGCATTTCCCCCGCATCGCAATTCGGCCGGCGCGGGGCGTGCCCCCGACGGCTGGGCTGGCACCCGTCGCGCAATCAGCGCAGGAAATTGCCCCAGGCACCGATGTTGTAGACCTGTCCGTAGCCGTTTTTCTTCAGCATCATGCGGGCCATGCCACTGCGCGTCCCGCTGGCACAGCACAGGACCACCGGAACCGAACAGGGAATCTCATGAAGCCGGCTGCCCAGCTCCTGGAGCGGGATGTTGATAGTGCCCGGCGCGCTGCCACTGGCGAACTCCGCTGGCGAGCGGACATCGACGAGGACGGCTCCCTGCTCGCGCAACTCGGGCAGCAGGGCCCTGACCCGCCTCGCGTTCCACCATTTGTAGCCCAACCAGAGCGCGAGGGCCAGAAACGGCCAGTACTCCTTGAGGAAACCTGCAATGTCCATAACAACTCCCGGATACATGAAGGAAGGCCCGGTCGGCGATGGCTCCGGACTACACCCGGGAGTATCCTGCAAACTGCTCTCGCAGGGGCGTCACACGTCCGCAGCAGCGGCCGGCCGCTGCATCCGCTCAGTCGAAACGGAAGCCGGCACGCACCGCCTGGCCGACGCGCAGCACCGTGTCGACACCTCCCGTGACAATGGCGTTCATGCCAAAGGTCGGAGCGCCATTGAGGCGTGCGTCCTGGCGATAGGCCTGCAGCGCGTCACCGACTTCGGGCGAACTGCGGGCGGTGGCCGGATCGATATTGGGGATCGGGCATCGGGGGCAGGGTTTGACCGGCGTCAGCTCGGCCGGGCCTTCGCCGGTGTCGATCCGCATCGGACCGACCCGATCCTCGTCGTGGGCCTCCAGACCTTCAAGCACGATGTTGGGGCGGAAGCGCCGCACATCCACGGGCGCGTGTCCCGCCGCCTGCAAACGGGCATTGAGGCCGTCCAGCGAACCCTGCCCCAGCACCAGCACCGCGAAGCCGTCGTCGAACTGGTTCAGGGCCTCGATGCCGCCGGTCCATTTCGGATCCGACAGGCGCCGGTGCTCCGGATCGAAGCGCACCAGCCGGTACTTCGGAGCATCGCCGCGTGGCAGGCCCGCCTCGTTGAGGGAGAGGAAGTCGGTGAACCACTGGGCCGCCACATCACCCATGTCATAGGCCGGGACCTCGTCGTCCCAGATGCGCACCCGGGCCGGCCCCTCGACGGTATCGACCAGCAGGTGCAACGCGAGCATGCCGGGTGCACGCAGCACCAGCTCCGTGCCACCGCGCTTGAACTGCGGCTGGACCAGCGCCAGGCGCGGAAGCTCCCGCTGGGTCACGAATTCGCCGTGCTCGTCCACCACCATCCAGGCGCGGTCGAGATCCAGGCCGCTCTCGGTCAGCAGGGCTTCGGGCACCTCGATGCCGGCACAGGATTTGACCGGGTAAATGAACAGCCGGGCAATACGCGCATGTACCTCGGCAGATATATCGGCGGACTCGCTCACGATGGGACTTCCTTGTGGATGAAATGGACCTGCAGGAGCCGCAATTCTGCCCTGCCTTCTACAATGCCTGCATGCCCCAACCCTTGGATATCTGCATACGTGGCAGCGGCATTGTCGGCCGCACGCTGGCCCTGCTGCTGGCGCGTGAGCGCCTGCGCGTGGGCCTCGTGGAACTGCCCGCACCCGACAGTGCACCACCCGTGGCCGATGTACGCGCCTACGCCCTCAATCGCGCCTCGCGCGAGCTGCTGGAAAGCGTGCGCTGCTGGCCGGCAGACGAAGCCGCCGCGACGCCTGTGCGCCAGATGGAGGTCCATGGCGACCGCGCCAGCGCACTGACATTTGATGCGGCGCCACTCGGCGTCGACGCCCTGACCTGGATCGTCGACGTGCCGGTCCTGGAAGCCCAGTTGCGTGACGCCGTGCGTTTCCAGCCCCAGATCGAAGTGCTTGCCCATCCGGCGCCTGCCCGGCTCACGGTGGTCTGCGAAGGCCGGGCCAGCAGCACGCGCGCCGAGTTCGGCGTCGACTTCGAGGTCACCCCTTACCGCCAGCATGCCCTCGCCACCCGCATCCTTTGCGAAAAACTGCATGGACAGGTGGCCCGGCAATGGTTTTCCGGGGGTGACATCCTGGCTTTCCTGCCGATGGGCGGCCCTGAAGGGAACTCCGTGGCGGTGGTCTGGTCAACCTCTCCTGAGCAGGCGGCGCGCCTGCAGCAGTTGCCAGCCGCCGATTTCTGCCGCGAACTGGAAGTGGCCAGCGCCAGCGCGCTGGGCCCGGTCACGCTCACCAGCGAGCGCCGGGTCTGGCCGCTGCAGAAGGCGCAGGCGCGGCAGTGGTCCGGCCGTTCGGCGGCGGGAGCCTGGGTCCTGGCCGGCGACGCGGCGCACAACGTGCACCCGCTGGCCGGACAAGGCCTCAATCTCGGGCTGGCGGATGTGGCCGAACTGACGCGGGTGCTGCACGGTCGCCCGTACTGGCGTGGCGTCGACGATGGCAAACTGCTGCGCCGCTACGAACGTGCGCGCAAGGCCGGCATGCTGGCGCTGGATGCGGGTATGGACGGACTGCAGCTGCTGTTTGCGCGCGAGGGCGAGACCTGGAGCGCACTGCGCGGCTGGGGCCTGCAGGGTGTGGCGCGCAGCGGTCTGCTCAAACAATGGCTGGCCCGGCGCGCCATGAAGTTCTGAACGATTGATGGAATGATGATGAAACTGTCCCGAACCCTGCTGGCCGGCGCACTGGCCCTGTTCACACTCGCCGCATCGGCCCAGGAAGCGGCCATTCGCAAGAACCTGGCCGAGCGCCTGCCCCAGTTGCCCAGGATCGACGAGGTCAGCAAGACGCCGGTGCCTGGCCTCTACGAGATCCGCGTCAACGAGAACGACATCTACTACACCGATGCCCAGGGGAATTACCTGATCCAGGGCAGCATCATCGATGTACGCCAGCGCCGCAACCTCACCGAGGAGCGGGTCGACAAGCTCACGGCCATCAGCTTCGACAGCCTGCCGCTCAAGGACGCCTTCACCGTGGTACGCGGCAACGGTCAGCGCAAGGTGGCGGTGTTTGCCGACCCGAACTGCGGCTACTGCAAACGTTTCGAGCGAGATCTGGGCAAGATCGACAACGTCACGGTCCACACCTTCCTCTACCCCATCCTGAGCCAGGACTCGACCGAAAAGTCGAAGAACATCTGGTGCGCAAAGGACAAGGGCAAGAGCTGGCAGGACTGGATGTTCGATGACCAGGTACCAGCTGCCGCGAGTTGCGACACGTCAGCCCTGACGCGCAATCTGGCGCTGGGCCGCAAGCACAAGATCACGGGCACACCGACGTTGATCTTTGCCGACGGCACGCGTGTGCCCGGCGCCCTCAACACCCAGCAGATCGAAAAGCTCCTCGCCGCTGCGCGCTGAAAGCCCTTCAACGACCATGCCGTCCAGTTCCCGCCGCGCCGCGCCCGCCCCCGTGCAGTACCGGGTGGAACCGGCCGACCTGCATGCGCACCTGTACCGCGTCACGCTGACCGTCACCCGTCCCCGGGCCCGACAGGAGGTGGCCCTGCCGGTCTGGATCCCGGGCAGTTATCTGGTCCGGGAATTTTCCAAGCAATTGCAGCATTTGCAGGCACGCCAGGCTGGCCGTCCCGTCGCAACGCTGCAGCGCGACAAGTGCCGCTGGCAGATCGATTGCGACCCCAGGCAGCCGCTGGTCCTGAGCTACGAGGTCTACGCCTTCGACAACTCGGTGCGTACGGCCTGGCTCGATGGACTGCGCGGTTTCTTCAACGGCACCAGCCTGTGCCTGCGCGTCGAGGGCCAGGAAGATGCCCCGCATGAACTGACACTGAGCCCGGGGAACGCACCCGCCGG
>DALYHW010000177.1:0-6122 GCA_031970695.1 Hylemonella sp. | reverse complement strand
ATCGGCACACGGCCGTAGGTGTTCATCACGTGGGGGGACGCGGCTTCGACGGGTTTGGCGGCGGGGGCGTTCATGGCTACACACTCCACAGGGAATCACAAAACAAGGCGGCCCAACGCAGGTTGGGCCGTTGAGACCCGATTTTAGACCCAGACGCTGCCGCGGTCGTCACTCCTGCCGTCGCTGGCGTAGGGTTGTGGCTTGTCAAGTCTTATATAAGATACAATACTTGGATCCCACCCGATCCCCGGACCAGTGCCTTACCAGGCCCGCGCCCGGAGCCCGAGCCCCCAACCCATGGTCTCCAACGCCACCAAAGAAGTCTGCATCCTCGGGCGCACCCGCTCGGGCAAGACTTTCCGTCCGAGTGACTGGGCCGAGCGCCTGGCCGGCGTGATGAGCCAGTTCCGTCCGGGTGGGCCGCAGCCGGGCAGCCATTTGCGCTATTCGCCCTGGTGTATCCCCACCACGCGCGACGGCATCAAATGCGTCATCGTGCACCGCGACCTGCGCGATGCCGAGCCCATGGCCTGGGATTTCTGCATCAACTTCGCCCGCGACAACGAGCTCGAACTGATCGAACTCTGACTGCCTTGTTCCAGGCAACAAAAAAGCCGCTCATTGAGCGGCTTTTTGCTTTGCTGACAGCGCACCCGTTACAAACGGCAGACGGGTCGCCCCGTCCGTGCGAGTTGCCTGGTGATCAGGCGGTGGCCAGGGCCTTGACCTTGGCGGACAGGCGGCTCTTGTCGCGAGCGGCCTTGTTCTTGTGGAAGATGCCCTTGTCGGCCACGGTGTCCACGATCGCCTGCATCTTGGCAAACAGTTCGGTGGCCTTGGCCTTGTCGCCGGTCAGAACAGCCTTCTCGACGTTCTTGACGGCAGTGCGGTATTTGGAGCGCAGGGAGGTGTTGGCTGCATTCAGCTTCACGTCCTGACGTGCGCGTTTACGGCCCGACGCCAAGCGCGGGTTCTTTTTCTTCGGCTTTCCAGATGCCATATCAATAGTTCCTTGTGTCTGTGGATGATGTCAGCAAAGCCGGCTATTGTAGCAGTTTGTAGCCGGGATGGTCAGTGGTCACTCCGCAGGGGATTGGGCGGGCTACACTCGGTCCCGATGAGTCTTTTCAAAGCCGCCTCCACCGTCTCCCTGCTGACGCTGGTTTCCCGCATTTCCGGCCTGGTGCGCGAACTGCTGATTGCCGCCATGTTTGGCGCCAGCGCCCTGACCGATGCCTTCAACGTCGCCTTCCGCATCCCCAACCTGTTCCGCCGCCTCTTCGCCGAGGGGGCCTTCAGCCAGGCCTTTGTGCCGGTGCTGGCGGCCAGCAAGGAACAGCACGGCGAGGCGCACACCAGGCTCCTGATCAACCGGGTGGCCACGGTGCTGGCCTGGGTGTTGCTGGCCGTCAGCGTGGTGGGTGTGCTGGCTTCGCCGCTGCTGGTCTGGCTGCTGGCTTCCGGCCTGCGCAGCATGGACAGCGGCAACGCCTTTGAGGCTTCGGTGGTGATGACGCGCTGGATGTTCCCGTACATCGCCTGCATGTCGCTGGTCGCACTGGCGGCCGGGGTGCTCAACACCTGGAAACGCTTTGCCGTGCCCGCCGCCACGCCCGTGTTGCTCAACGTGGCCATGATCCTGGCGGCCTGGCTGGGCGCACCCTGGTTCCAGACGCTGGGCATTGCCCCCATCTATGCACTGGCCGGTGGCGTGATGGCCGGTGGCGTGCTGCAGCTGGCCGTGCAGATCCCGGCGCTGCGCAAGCTGGGTTTGCTGCCCTCCATCGGCCTCAGTGGCGCCGCCCTGCGTGAAGCGTGGCGGGACGAGGGTACGCAGCGGGTGCTCAAGCTCATGGCGCCGGCCCTGCTGGGCGTGAGCGTGGCCCAGCTCTCGCTGCTGATCAACACCCAGATCGCCTCGTACCTGGCGCCGGGCAGCGTGAGCTGGCTCAGTTATGCCGATCGCCTGATGGAGTTCCCGGTGGCCCTGCTCGGCGTGGCGCTGGGGGTGGTCCTGATGCCGCAGCTGGCGGCCGCCAAGGCGGCGGATGATGCGGCCCGCTACTCCGACATGCTGGACTGGGGCTTGCGTCTGGTCGTGCTCTTGGCCATCCCGTGTGCCATTGCGCTGCTGACATTTTCAAAGCCGCTGGTCGCGGTGCTCTACCACTACGGCGCCTTCAGCGCGCGCGACGTCCAGATGACCGCGCTGGCGCTGACCGGCTGGGGCGTGGGCCTGCTCGGCGTCGTCGCGGTCAAGGTGCTGGCGCCAGGGTACTACGCGAGCCAGGACATCCGCACCCCGGTGCGGATCGCTATCGTCGTGCTGGTGTTCACGCAAGTGCTCAACGTCGTGCTGGTGCCCTGGCTGCAGCATGCGGCGCTGGCACTGTCCATCGGCATCGGTGCGCTGGCCAACGCGCTGTGGCTGCTGGTCGGGCTGCTGAGACGCGGCAGCTACAAGCCCTTGCCGGGCTGGGGCGTGTTTGCCCTGCAGGTGCTAGCCGCCTCGGCCCTGCTGGCCATCTTCCTGATGTGGGCCAACGGCGCATTTGACTGGACTCGCCTGCAAGACCGGGCGCTCGTGCGCGTGGGCCTGCTGGCCTTGCTGGTAGTAGGCGCGGCGATACTTTATTTAGGGGCGGTCTGGGCGGCGGGCCTGCGTTTCCGGCAGTTCCTGCGGCGTTGAACCGGGCGATCCCATGCAGCTGAATCTTTCTGCACCGACGCCGCTGGACTACTTCGCGGTCCTGGTCCAGAGCGACAGCGCGTTGCCACTGCTGGAGGCCGCGATCAGCCTGGGACAGGACGAGGATCCTGCGCTGGACGTGCAACAGGTGCTGGCGGACGTGGACCAGCTGATGGCGCGTCTGCGTCAGCGCCTGCCAGCGGATGCGCCCGCCATGCACAAGTTGCGCATGGTCAACCATTATTTTTTCAACGACCTGCATTTCGGCGGCAACCTGAACCACTACTACGATCCGCACAACAGCTTCCTGCACCGGGTGCTGCAGCGCCGCCGCGGGATCCCGGTGTCGCTGGCCGTGCTCTGGCTGGAACTGGCGCAGGGGCTGGGCCTGCCGGCGCACGGTGTCGGCTTCCCGGGGCATTTCATGGTCAAGGTCAACCTGCCCCACGGACAGGTGGTGATTGACCCCTTCAGCGGACAGTCGCTGGGGTGGGATGAACTGCAGCAGCGCCTGGACGCCTGGCGCGGCAGCCACGGCCTGTCCGGGGCCGACGAGCTGCCACTCGCGCATTACCTGCAGGCCATGCCGGCGCGCGACATCCTGGCGCGCATGCTGCGCAACCTCAAGGAGATCTACCGCACCCAGATGGATTGGCCCCGGCTGGTGGCGGTGGAAAACCGCCTGCTGGTGCTGTTGCCCCAGGCCTGGGAGGAATACCGGGACCGTGGGCTCGCGCAGGCGGAACTGGGCCAGCTGGGGCCCGCCTTGCGGGATCTGGAGCTGTACCTGGGAAAGTCCGGAGGTCGGGATGACGCGACGGCTATCCATCACCGCGTGACGGAACTCCGAAAGGCACTGCGCTGATGCGCCGCGCCCAAGACCTCAGCACTTGACCAGTTTCAGGAAGGACGGGATGGGCGGCGCCTCGCCGCCTTGTGCGGTATCGGGCGCACGCGGTGCGGGGGCTTGCGGCGAGGGCATCGCCCGCAAACCGTTGTGGGTTGCCACCCGGTCCAGCACACGTGGATTGGGGTTGCTGAGGCGGGTGACCGTGGGCACGGGCCGCGTCGCGAGCACGCGCGCCACGCCGGGAGCCGGCGTGACCGCGACCGGCGCCGGCCGGGCCGGTTGGCTTGTCGTCATCGCGGGTGCCACGGCCGGTGCGCGGGGTGCCCCTGCCGCGGGCGTGATCCGCGTTGCCAGCAGACGGCCGGGAAGCGGCGCCGCTGGCGCGGGGGCAGGCCGGTTGGCCGTGGCCGGCGCATGATGGCCAGGAGCGCTGGCCGCTGCGGCCGGCGCGACGGCCAGCAGCGGCTGCAGCCAGTCGAGGATAGGTTTCCACTGGCGCAGGTCCGTGGGCACGCGCTCGGCCGGCAGGTCGAACAGGGTCATCCCGCGCTCCAGGCACTGCACGTAGGTCTGGCTCTCGCGCAGCACTCCGAGGAAGGGCAGGCCCAGCCCGGCAGCCCATTCCTGCAGCACCTGGGGCGCGCGGGTGCGGGTGTCGAGGCGCATGCCGATACAGGCCAGCTTGCACTTGCCGTTGGCCACGCGCGGCAGGGCCATGAGTTCGGCATGGCAGTCTGCGGCCGATTCGCGGTCGAAGGCCGAGCCGCAGACGGGCATGAGGATGACATCGGCGAACATGACCATGCGGGCCAGGTCAAAGCCGTGCAGTCCGCCGGGGGTGTCCAGCACCACATGGGTGATGCCGGTGGGCACGCGCAGGACGTTCTGGTCCACGGTCCACGGGGCGATCGCGGGCAGGGATTCGTGGCGTTTGCGCAGCCAGGAGCGGGTGGACTGCTGGCGGTCCACATCGCCCAGCATGACGGAACTGCCCTGATGTGCGCACCATGCCGCCAGGTGAGCGGCAAGCGTGCTCTTGCCACTTCCCCCCTTGCGATTGACCACGGCGATCACGGGCATGAATGCTCCTGGCGGTTACCAAAAACTACAGTTTGACCTGAATCATCCGGAAAGTCCAGCATCCGCCGGTCTGGGTAGCTAGGGATTTTGTAGCGAAAAGCAACACTTCGTCATGCTGCCGTCGCACGGCGTAGTCAGGCCGGCCTGGTGGAAGCGGCTCGACCGAGTGGGAGCAGGGCCAGGGCGACCAGACTGAAGACGATCCCGGCCAGGAAGGTCCAGGTGGCACCCCACTGGTCCCACAGCAGGCCGGCCAGGGCGCTGGCCAGCAGCATGGCGACACCGCTGACCAGGTTGAACATGCCAAAGGCGGTGCCGCGCAAGTCGGACGGGGCGGTGTCGGCCACCATGGTGGCCAGCAGCCCCTGTGTCATGGCCATGTGCAGCCCCCAGAGCACGACCCCGCCCCAGACGGCCAGCCCCTGGTTGCTCCAGGCCAGCAGGAGGTCGGCGCCAACCAGCAGCAGCAGGCCCCAGGCCAGCAGCTGGCGGTGGTCGACCCTGTCGGCCAGCTTGCCGAAGGGGTAGGCGCCCAGGGCGTAGACCAGGTTCATGACGATGAGCACCATCGGCACCCAGGCTAGCGGCAGGCCGCCCTGCTGGGCCCTCAGCACGAGAAACGCTTCCGAAAACCTGGCCAGCGTGAAGACGGCGCCGGCGCCCACCACCGCCCAGTAAGCACGCGGCAGCCGACGCAGGTTCTCGCGCTGGATGGGGTTGGTACGCGGGGTGCCGGCCGGCCGCTCGGGCTCCTGCACACCCAGCACCAGCAGCGCCACGCAGAGCAGGGCCGGAATCACGGCGACCCAGAAAACCGCATGGAAATCGTTGGCCCACAGCAGCATGAGGCCCATGGCCAGCAGGGGGCCCAGGAAGGCGCCGACCGTGTCCAGGCTCTGGCGCAATCCGAAGGCAGCGCCGCGCAGGGCGGGCGGCGCGATATCGGCCACCAGGGCATCGCGCGGAGCGCCGCGGATACCCTTGCCGATGCGGTCCAGCAGCCGGGCGGCGATCACCGGCTCGATGGAGGTTGCCAGCGCGAACAGGGGTTTGGTGAAGGCGCCCAGGCCGTAGCCCAGCACGGCCAGCGGTTTGCGCCGGCCCCACCAGTCGCTCAGCGCGCCCGAAAACACCTTGACGATGAGGGCCGTGGCCTCGGCCGCGCCCTCGAGCAGGCCCACCACCAGCATGCTGGCACCCAGTCCGGTGACGAGGAAGACCGGCAGCAGGCTGTGGATGAGCTCGGACGAGACGTCCATCAGCAGGCTGACGAAACCCAGCGCCCAGATGCTGGCGGGCATGCGGGGCGGCTGGGCGGGGGTCATCGCCAGCCGCCCATGTCTTGCGGTACTTTAGGCGACGACGACCGGCGCGTCGTTGCCACGCGCGGCAATCACGCCGATTTCGTAGACCTGCTCACCCAGGCCACGCAGGGTCTGGGCCGTGGCGGCGGCGTGGGCGGCGTCGCTCACCACGACCATGCCGATGCCGTTGTTGAACGTG
>DALYHW010000176.1:0-6130 GCA_031970695.1 Hylemonella sp. | reverse complement strand
GTGAAGGCCGCGCTGGCCAAGTAAGCTCCACGGCCATGAACGCCGCCCTGCCCCCCCGCATCGAAGCCGCCTCGCCGCACGTCATGAACACCTACGGCCGCGTGCCGATTGCGCTGTCGCACGGTCAGGGCTGCCGCGTCTGGGACATCAACGGCAAACCCTACCTCGACGGGCTGGCCGGCATCGCGGTCAACACCCTGGGCCACAACCACCCCAAGCTGGTGCCCGCCCTGCAGGACCAGCTGAGCAAGATCATCCACAGCTGCAACTACTACCACGTGCCCGGCCAGGAGCAGCTGGCGAAAAAGCTGGTCGAGCTCTCGGACATGAGCAATGTGTTCTTCTGCTCCACCGGCCTGGAAGCCAACGAGGCGGTGCTCAAGCTGGCGCGCAAGTTCGGCCATGACAAGGGCATCGAGAACCCGCAGATCGTGGTCTACGAGCGCGCCTTCCACGGCCGTTCCATCGCCACCCTCAGCGCCACCGGCAACGAGAAGATCCAGAAGGGTTTCGGCCCGCTGGTAAGCGGCTTCATCCGCGTGCCGCTCAACGACATCGAGGCGCTGAAGCAGGCCACTGCCGGCAACCCCAACGTCGTGGCCGTGTTCTTCGAGACCATCCAGGGCGAAGGTGGCATCAACGCCATGCGCAACGAGTACCTGCGTGACGTGCGCGCACTGTGCACCGAACGCGACTGGCTGCTGTGCATCGACGAGGTGCAAAGCGGGATGGGCCGCACCGGCAAATGGTTCGCACACCAGTGGGCCGGCATCGTGCCCGACGTGATGGCGCTGGCCAAGGGCCTGGGCTCCGGCGTGCCGATTGGCGCCGTGGTGGCAGGCCCCAAGGCCGCCAACATCTTCCAGCCGGGCAACCACGGCACCACCTTCGGCGGCAATCCGCTGGCCATGCGCGCGGGCGTCGAGACGCTGCGCATCATGGAGGAAGACCGGCTGCTCCAGCACGCAGAGCAAATGGGCAACTACCTCATGGGACGGCTGCGCGCCGAACTGGGCAGTCACCCGGGCGTGAAGGAAGTGCGCGGCCACGGCCTGATGATCGGCGTGGAGCTGACCAAGCCCTGTGGCGTACTGATCAACCGTGCGGCCGAGGCTGGCCTGCTGATCAGCGTGACGGCGGACAACGTGGTGCGCCTGCTGCCGCCGCTGATCATCACCCAGGCCGAGATCGACGAGCTGCTGGGCCTGCTGCTGCCGCTGGTGAAGTCGTTCCTGGCCGAGGCCTGAGGTCCGCACGATGAGCACGACGAAACTCAAGCACTACCTGCAATTCACCGATCTCACGGCCGGTGAGTACGCCTACCTGTTCGAACGCACGGCGCTGATCAAGAAGAAATTCAAGGCCTACGAAAAACACCAGCCGCTGGTGGACCGCACGCTGGCAATGATCTTTGAGAAGGCTTCCACGCGGACCCGCGTGAGCTTCGAAGCCGGCATGTACCAGCTCGGTGGCAGCGTGGTGCACCTGACCACGGGCGACAGCCAGCTCGGCCGCGCCGAGCCCATCGAGGACAGCGCGCGCGTGATCAGCCGCATGGTGGATCTGGTGATGATCCGCACCTACGGCCAGGACAAGATCCAGCGTTTTGCCGAGTACTCGCGCGTGCCGGTCATCAACGGCCTGACCAATGAGTACCACCCCTGCCAGATCATGGCCGACATCTTCACCTTCATCGAGCACCGCGGCTCGATCAAGGGCAAGACCGTGGCCTGGGTGGGCGACGGCAACAACATGGCCAACACCTGGCTGCAGGCGGCCGAGCTGCTGGGCTTCACCGTGCACGTCAGCACGCCCAGTGGCTACGAAATCGACCCGGCCGTGGCCGGCGTGAAAAGCAACTGCTACAAGGTCTTCAAGGACCCGATGCAGGCCTGTGCCGGCGCCGACCTGGTGACCACGGACGTCTGGACCAGCATGGGATTCGAAGCCGAGAACGAAGCCCGCAAGAAGGCGTTTGCCGACTGGTGCGTAGATGCGGAGATGATGCAGGCCGCCAAGCCCGATGCCCTGTTCATGCACTGCCTGCCCGCCCACCGCGGCGAGGAGGTCGAGGCCGAGGTGATCGATGGGCCGCAGTCGGTCGTCTGGGACGAGGCCGAGAACCGCCTGCACGTCCAGAAGGCCCTCATGGAATATCTTCTGCTGGGCGTTCAGAAATGATGGGCAAAAGATATCAGCGCAGGCTCACTTGGCGTAGCGAAGTAACGCGTAGCGGCCGCAACCAAGATCTGCTGCTCGGGAAGCTCTGATGACGGCGTGTACCAGCTGCGGCGCCTGCTGTTCCTGGTGCCGCGTCGACTTCTCCACCTACGAACTGGAAGGCAACGGTGGCCACGTGCCCGTGGGCCTGACAGTCGAGGTCAACGGCAACACCGCGCGCATGCGCGGCACCGACCACTGGCCGCCGCGCTGCGCTGCGCTCACTGGCAAGCTGGGCGAACAGGTCGCCTGCGGCATTTACGAGTGGCGCCCCTCGCCCTGCCGTGAATTCGAGGAAGGCAGCGAAGCCTGCCACCGTGCGCGCGCCAAGGTCGGCTTGCCACCGCTGTCCGCCTGATCCCCGGATCGGGGTTGACCAGGCGCGCAGGCGCCACCACCGCAACCGCTGCAGGCGCCACACCGCCCCTCGTCCGCGGTCGACGCATCGCCTCTGCGCACCCGCTGGCGCCAGCGCGCCGGCAGCCAGCGCCATACGAGGTACAGCGCCGCCACGGCGACGATCAGTCCAGCCCAGAATGCCTGGCTCACGCGCCACCTCCGAGCCAGAGGGCCAGACGGTAGGTCAGGAAACTTGCACCGTAGGCCAGCGCGAACAGGTACGCGGCCAGCAGCAGCGGGTAGCGCCAGCTGTTGGTTTCGCGGCGCACGGTCACCAGGGTCGACAGGCACATGGGCGCATAGACGTACCAGACCAGCAGCGCCAGCGCGGTGGCCAGTGACCAGTCCTGCGCGAGGAGCGGCCCCAGGCGCGCAGCGGCGTCCTCGCCGCCCGCCTCGGCCAGGGCATAGACCGTGGCCAGCGCACCCACCGCCACCTCACGCGCCGCCATGCCCGGCACCAGCGCGATGCAGATCTGCCAGTTGAAACCGATCGGTGAGAACACCGTCTCCAGCGCCTGGCCGATGCGCCCTGCCAGGCTGTACTGGATAGCCGGCCCTGTCGCTCCCTCGGGAGGCGCGGGCCAGCTGGCGAGGAACCAGAGCAGGATCATCAGCGCGAGGATGATGCCGCCCACGCGCTGGATGAAAAGCGTGGCACGCGCGCGCAGTTCAGTCAGGAGATTGCGTGGATCGGGCCAGCGGTAGGCCGGCAACTCCATCACCAGCGGCGTGGGCTCGGCGCGGCCGTGCAGCAGCCGGGCGACCCCCGCCACGGCCATGGCCGAGAGGATGCCGGCCAGGTACAGCCCGAACAGCACCAGCCCCTGGAGATTGAACAGACCCGCGACCGGCCGGTCCGGCACGAAGGCCGCAATCAGCAAGGCATAGACGGGCAGCCGCGCCGAGCAGGTCATGAGCGGCGCGATCATGATGGTCACCAGCCGGTCACGCCAGTGCGTGATGGTGCGTGTCGCCATGATGCCGGGCACCGCGCAGGCAAAGCTGGACAGCAGCGGAATGAAGGAGCGCCCGGACAGGCCCACGGTGCCCATTACCCGGTCCAGCAGGAAAGCCGCGCGCGGCAGGTAACCGGAGTCCTCCAGCGCCAGGATGAACAGGAAGAGGATCAGGATCTGCGGCAGGAAGACGAGGACGCCCCCGGCGCCCGCCAGCACACCGTCAACCAGCAGGCTTTGCAGCATGCCGGCCGGCATGAGCTGGCGCACGAGGTCCCCCAGCGCGTCGATGCCGGCACGGATCCACTCCATAGGCAGGTTGGCCCAGCTGAACACGGCCTGGAACATCAGGAACAGCGTGGCCGCCAGCAGCAGCATGCCCCAGACGGGATGCAGCACCACGCGGTCGATGGCGTCGTCACGCTGCAGACTGACCGCCGGCTCGCGCACGGCCTGCCGAAGGATGCGCCGTACCTCGACTTGGGTGGCCAGGACCTGATCCACGTTGGCCTCGGGCCAGGCCTGTGGGGGCGTCGTTGTTGCGGGAGCAGGCATCGTGTCGAGCAGGGCCAGCAGTTCGTGGGCCCCCGACGGCTGGATGCCGACGGTCTCGACCACGGGCAGGCCCAGCGCCTGCGACAGCGCCGCACGGTCGATCTCGATGCCTTCGCGGCGGGCGCGGTCGCTCATGTTGAGCACCAGCACCATGGGCAGGCCCAGGGTGCGGGCTTCCAGCACCAGGCGCAGATTGAGGCGCAGGTTGGTGGCATCGACCACACACAACAGCAGCTGCGGTGCGGGCTCGTCGGCGCGCTGGCCGGTGACGATGTCACGCGTGATGGCCTCGTCGGCACTGAAGGCATGCAGGCTGTAGGCGCCGGGCAGGTCCAGCACACGCACCACGCGCCCCGAGGCCGTGCGCAGTTCACCGGCCTTGCGTTCAACGGTCACACCGGCGTAGTTGGCCACCTTCTGGCGGCTGCCCGTGAGCAGGTTGAAAAGCGCGGTCTTGCCGCAGTTGGGGTTGCCCAGCAGGGCCACCTGCAGGGCTGGCGCTACAACACTCATGCTGGCCTCCCGGGACGCACCCGGACCCGGCTGGCCTCGTGGCGCCGCAGGGCGAAGGTCGTATGGCCGACGCGCACCGCCAGGGGATCGGCGCCGGGCAGCCCCTGGGCGATCACCCGTACCACTTCACCCGGCAGGAAGCCGATCTCGAGCAGGCGCAGCCTGAGCCCCTGCTCGTCAGCCCCCGCCGCTGGCAGCAGATCCACGATCTCGGCCTCGACGCCGCGCGGCAGTTCGTGCAGGCCCATCAGGGCCACGCCGCCCGGGGTGGCGGCGCTGGAGGAGGAAGTCATGGGCCGGTAATCAAAAACGATTCTCATTCTACGCCCCACCTGCGGGGCCTCGGCTCAAGGCCCCTGGTAAAGCCAGGGCACGTCGAGCAGGCGCTCGCCCAGCAGGCGCAAGGCGGCATCGCGGCTCCAGGCCATGGCGCCCTCCATGTGGAAGATCTCGCCATTGCGAATCGAGCGGGCCTGCACCCGCGCACATCGTTGCCAGCGGTTGAGGGCATAACGCTGCAGCAGCGTCGGGATGTCCAGCACGCCGTCCACCTGTGCAATCTGCCGGGCCAGCTCGGCCGCGTCCTCGATGGCCATGCCGGCCCCCTGCGCAAGGTAGGGCCGCATGGGATGCGCCGCATCGCCCAGCAGGGCCACACGGCCGCGCGCCATCTGGTCGGCGCCACTGACCGGCGGGCGGTCGCACAGCACCCACAGCCGCCAGTCCGCTACCGCCTCGATCAGCGCGCGCAAGGCACCACAGGTCTGGTCAAGGTGGCGCTGCAGGTCCACGGCGTTGGCACTGTGATCCCAGTCTTCCAGACCACCCTGCACGTGGCCATGCACGATGGCCACGACATTCAGCCATTCACCACCGCGCACCGGGTACTGCACGACATGCAGGCGCGGCCCCAGCCACGCCGTGACCTGCTGACTGCGCAAGGCGGCAGGCAGGCTGCCCTGCGGCACCATGGCCCGGTAGGCCAGGTGGCCCGCCACCCGCGGCGGGCCGTCGGCGAGCAGCTGCGTGCGGACACCGCTCCACAGGCCGTCGGCGCCGATGAGCACATCGCCCTCGCCCTCCGGGCCGTCGTCGAGCCACAGGTTCACGGCATCCGGAGTTTCGGCAAAACGGCGAACCGTCTTGCCCGTGTTGAGCCAGACCCCGTCGCGCCGCTGCAGCGCCGACAGCAGGAGCTGGTGCAGGTCGCCCCGGTGGATCGTGGCGTAGGGTGCGCCGTAGCGCTGCAGGACAGTCTGCCCCAGTCGCAGCGCGCCAAGTTCGCGGCCGCTGAGTGCGTTGCGTACCTGCAGACGATCGGGAAAGGCGGCGACCTGGCGCAGCGCATCGTCCAGGCCCCAGGCCTGCAGCACGCGCACCACGTTGGGCCCCATCTGGATGCCGATCACGGCAACGAGCGTCGTATCCTTGAACAGGGCGACGTAGCTGTTGACGATGCCCGGGATCACGATGCGCAGGGCCTG
>DALYHW010000175.1:0-6167 GCA_031970695.1 Hylemonella sp. | reverse complement strand
ACGATGCCCGTGGGGATGTGGGTCAGGCGCACGGCCGAGTCGGTCTTGTTGATGTGCTGGCCGCCGGCACCGCTGGCGCGGTAGGTATCGGTACGCACATCGGCGGGATTGATGTCGATCTCGATGGAGTCGTCGATTTCCGGATAGACAAACACGCTGGCGAAACTGGTGTGGCGTCCGCCCGAGCTGTCGAACGGGCTCTTGCGCACGAGGCGGTGCACGCCGGTTTCGGTGCGCAGCAGGCCGTAGGCATAGTCGCCCTCGATCTTGATCGTTGCGCTCTTGATGCCCGCGGTGTCGCCCGGGGTTTCGTCTTCCACCGTGGACTTGAAGCCTTTGCGTTCGGCGTATTTCAGGTACTGGCGCAGCAGCATGCTGGCCCAGTCACAGGCCTCGGTGCCGCCGGCGCCGGCCTGGATGTCGAGGAAGCAATTGCTCGGGTCGGCCGGCTGGTTGAACATGCGGCGGAATTCGAGCTTCTCGACGATGGCGGCCAGCTTGGCGGCCTCGGCCTCGATGGTCCTGAGGCCGGCCTCGTCGCCTTCCTCCTTGCTCATCTCGAAGAGCTCGCTGTTGTCCGAGAGCTCGCTGCCGAGCTGGTTGATCGTGACGACCACGTCATCCAGCGCCTTTTTTTCCTTGCCCAGCTCCTGGGCGCGTTTCGGGTCGTTCCAGACCGCAGGATCCTCGAGCGAGGCGTTGACCGTCCTCAGCCGTTCAGCCTTGGCATCGTAGTCAAAGATACCTCCGTAGCTCGACCGTACGCTGGCTCAGGTCGGCGAGTTGGGTACCGATGGCATTGATCTGTTCTGCGTCCATGATGGGAAGTCCTGAAATGTCGTGAGCGGGGCGCGTCTGCCGGCGGCAGCTTTTCGGCCCGAAACCCTCTATTCTAGTTTCGGCGCGGGTTTGCGCCCGCTCCGGACTCAGGCCAGGAAATCCTCGATCAGGGCGGCCAGCCGCTCGGGCTGGTCGTGGTGCAGCATGTGGCCCGCGTCCCCGATCACGGCCTGTTGCAGCGTGGGCACGCTCTTGAGGCGTTCGTGGAACTCGGCCAGCGTGTACCTGCCCTGCCACCACTGGTCCATCTGGTTGTCGCTGGCCTCGACCGACAAGACCGGCGCCGTGATCTGGGCAAAGCAGGCCAGCACCTCTTCCACCCGGTACAGCTGGGCATTGACGATCTTGTGGGCTGCGTCGCCCAGGATCTCCCACTGCCCCTGGGCATTGGGCCGGGCCCACTGGCGCGCCAGCCAGCGGGCCTTGTCTTCCGCGAGGCGGGCGTTGGTCTTCATCAGGCGGCGTGCCACGCCCTCCGCGTCCGCGTAGGTCTTGAGTGCGAGCTCGCCGCGGTGCAGGCTTTTGAGCTCGTCCAGCCACTGGGCATAGCGTTTGGGCGCTTTCTCCGGCCGGGTGGCCGGCATGCCAAAGCCTTCGAGGTTGACCAGGCGGCGGATGCGCTGCGGGCGTACCCCGGCATAGAGCATCACCACGTTGCCGCCCATGCTGTGGCCCACCAGATCGACGGGCTGGTCGCCGGCATAGTGGTCCAGCAGGCCGTCGAGGTCGGCCAGGTAGTCCGGGAACCAGTAGTTGTCGTGGCCTGGACACTCTGTCAGCCCGAAACCCCGCCAGTCGGCCGCGATGATGCTGCGGCCCTGCAGGAAGTCGGCACTGAAGGCGTCCACCATGAACTGGTAGGACGCTGCCACGTCCATCCATCCGTGCATGAGCACGAGCGGCGGCAGGCTGGAACGGGGTTCACCCCAGCGCAGCACGTGGTACTTGAGGTTGCGGACCGGAGTAAATTCGCTGTGGGCGGGGCGGCGGGCTTGGTACATTCGGGTAATCATACGGAGGCTCACCATGGCGACCAGTCAAGACCGGGACAACTACGCGTCCCTGCACGGCCAGTTCCGCTGGCTGGTACCGGAAGAATTCAATATCGCCGAGGTCTGCAGCCGCCGCTGGGCCCAGGCGGCCGATGGCGCGCAGCGCCTGGCCATGCATGCCGATGGAGCCGGCGTGGTGCCGCGCAGCCACAGCTATGCCGAACTGCAGCATCAGGCCAACCGCCTGTCCAATGCGCTGGCGCAACTGCGGGTGGGCAAGGGCGATCGGGTGGCCATCGTGTTGCCCCAGCGTTTCGAGACGGCTGTGGCTTACATGGCCGTGTTCCAGATGGGTGCCGTGGCCATGCCGCTGTCCACGTTGTTCGGGCCCGAGGCACTGGAATTCCGTCTCAACGACAGCGCCGCCTCGGTGTTGATCTGTGACGACGCGGCCATCGTGAACGTGCAGAACATCCGGGGCAACTGCGAAGGCCTGCGCCATGTCATCGGCGTCGGCAGCAGCACCGGTGGCGAGGCGGGCGGGGGCGCCGCCGGCATGGCGGACCTGGACTTTGCGGTCATTACCGCGGAGCAGCCCTCTGAATACGCCCCGGTGGTGACGCGTGCCGAAGATCCTGCGGTGCTCATCTACACCAGCGGCACCACCGGCAACCCCAAGGGCGCCCTGATTCCGCATCGCGCGCTGATCGGCAACCTGACCGGTTTCGTCTGCAGCCAGAACTGGTTCGGTTTCGACCCCCAGGTCCAGGGGCCGCTGCCAGCCCTGCCCAGGCCGAAACATCCCGCGGTGTTCTGGTCGCCTGCGGACTGGAGCTGGACCGGTGGCCTGATGGATGCCCTGCTGCCGACCTTGTACCTTGGCCGTCCCATCGTCGCCTGGAATGGCCGCTTCAGCGCCCAGACGGCGTTCGAGCTGCTGCAGAAATACGAGGTGACGCACACCTTCCTGTTCCCGACGGCGCTCAAGGCCATGATGAAGGCCTTCCCGGAGCCGAAGAAATTTTTCAAGCTTCGGCTCAGGGCCATCATGAGCGCGGGTGAGGCCGTCGGCGATGCCGTCTTCGGCTACTGCCAGAGGCAGCTGGGCGTGACGGTGAACGAGATGTTCGGCCAGACCGAGCTGAACTACATCGTGGGCAATTGCGCGCTGATGTGGCCCGCCCGCCCGGGCAGCATGGGCAAGGGCTATCCAGGGCACCGGGTGGCCGTGATCGATGACGCCGGGCAGGAGTGCGCGGTGGACGTGATCGGCGAAGTGGCCGTGCACCGTCGCGACGTGCATGGTCACCGCGACCCCGTCTTCTTCCTGGGGTACTGGAAGAACGACAAGGCCACCATGGAGAAGTTCACGGGCGACTGGTGCCGAACCGGTGACCTGGCCCGTCGTGATGCCGATGGCTACCTCTGGTACCAGGGCCGCGCTGACGACATGTTCAAGGCGGCCGGTTACCGCATCGGCCCGGGCGAGATCGAGAACTGCCTGGTCAAGCATCCGGCCGTGGCCAACGCGGCGGTGGTCCCCAAGCCGGACGCGGAGCGCGGCGCACTGGTGAAGGCCTACGTGGTGCTCACGCCGGAGGCTGTGGCCGAGCGGGGTGAGGAACGCGCCTCCCGGCTGGAGTGGGAGACCCGTCTGATGATCGACTTGCAGCGCCATGTGAAGGGCAAGCTGGCGCCCTACGAGTACCCCAAGGAAATCGAGTTCATCGACGCCCTGCCCATGACCACCACGGGCAAGGTGCAGCGGCGCGTGCTGCGGCTGCGCGAAGAGGAACGCGCGCGACAGGCAGGCATCCTTCCGGCTGCGTAAACTCGCGGCTTTCCGAAAACCAAGAGAGACCCGATGAAGAACGTCCGACTGGGCCAGAGCGACCTGCACGTCACCCCCGTTTGCCTGGGCACCATGACCTTTGGCGAGCAGGTCAGCGAGGCGCAGGCGCACGCCATCCTGGACCGCGCGCTCGAGCGCGGTATCAACTTCCTGGACACGGCCGAGATGTATGCCGTACCGCCACGGCGCGAGACCTACAACGCGACCGAGAAGATCATCGGCAACTGGTTTGCCCAGCGTCCCGGGGCGCGGCAGAAGATGGTGGTGGCCACCAAGGTGGCAGGCCCCTCGCGCGGGATGGACTGGATCCGCAACGGTGCGACTAATGTGACGCCTGCCGACATCCTCGCCGCCTGCGACGACAGCCTCAAGCGCCTGAAGACCGATGTCATCGACCTCTACCAGATCCACTGGCCCGTGCGCAATGTGCCGATGTTTGGTGCGATGTACTTCGACCCGTCCCGCGATGACCCCACAGTGACGCCGATCCGCGAACAGCTGGAGGCGCTGGGCAAGCTCGTCAAGGCGGGCAAGGTGCGCGCCATTGGCCTGTCCAACGAGACACCCTATGGTGTGCACGAGTTCGTGCGCCTGGCCGAGCAGCATGGCTTGCCGCGTGTGGCTACCGTGCAGAACGCATACTGCCTGGTCAACCGCACAGTGGAAAACGGCCTGGACGAGACCCTGTACCGCCTCGGTGTATCCCTTCTGGCCTACTCGCCGCTGGGTTTCGGGCTGCTGACCGGCAAGTACGATGCCAGCGGCTTCACCGGGCCGGGCGCGCCGCAGGACGGGCGGATTGCCCGGTTCGAAAGCGTGCGCAAGCAGCGTTGGGGCCGCGCCGAGGCGCTGGAGGCCGCGCGCCGCTACAACGCCCTGGCGCGCGAGCACGGACTCACGCCGACACAAATGGCCCTGGCCTTCTGCTACGGCAAGTGGCAGGTGGCCAGCACCATCATCGGCGTGACGTCGGTGGCCCAGCTCGACGAGGATCTGGACGCCTGGGGCACCACGCTGAGCCCCGAGTTGCTCAAGGCAATCGACGGCATCCGCAAGGAGCTCCGAGATCCGGCGGTTTAAGGCCGCTTAACGCCTCCACGTGTATCCGCCGCGCTTGGGCGCCCTGCTGCCCCCAGGGGGGGGCTGGCAGCGCCGCGCGGCGCGCCCGGGGGGCTACTTCAGCAGGAACTTCAGCAGCCTGTCGGTCAGCGGACCGTAGGGCGGCGCCAGCAGCCGGGCCGTGGAAAAGCGCGCCTGGGTGAACACCGGACGCAGCTTGGAGAAGGTCAGGAAGCCCTCGTAGCCGTGGTAGTGGCCCATGCCGGAGGCGCCGACACCGCCAAACGGAAGCTCTTCCTGGCCCACATGGAACAGCGCGTCGTTGATGGAGACCCCCCCCGACATCACGCGCGTGAGCAGTTGCTCCTGCACGGCCTTGTGGTTGGTGAAGGGGTAGAGCGCCAGCGGGCGCGGCCCGGCATTGATGCGCCTGATCACGTCGTCGTCCAGGTCGTCGTAGGCGATGACCGGCAGGATGGGGCCGAAAATCTCGCGCTGCATCAGCAGGCAGTCGGCCGGCGCGTCCAGCACGAGGTGGGGCGCAATCTTGCGCAGCCTGGCGTCGAAGGGCTTGCCCGGGACCAGCTGCACGAGTTTCGCGCCACGCTGCTTCGCATCGTCCAGGGCGTGCAGGAGCCGCGCGTAGGCGATGTCGTCGATGATGGCGGTGTAGTCCGGCGTTTCCAGTTTCGGATAACGTCGCGGCACGATTTCCTGCGCCAGCTTGACGAATTCCTTGAGCTGCCGCTGGGGCACGAAGACGTGGTCGACCGTGGTGCAGATCTGGCCGGCGTTGAGGTACTTGACGTACAGCAGGCGCTCGGCCGCCGTGCGCAGCGGAAAATCCTCGCACACGATGGCTGGCGACTTGCCGCCCAGTTCCAGCGTGACCGGACACAGGTTCTGCGAGGCGGCCGCCATCACGGCCTTGCCGGTCTGGCCGGAGCCCGTGAACAGCAGATGGTCGAAAGGCAGCTTCGAGAACTCGATGCCGACACCACCCGTCTCGTCGAAAAACTGCAGCTTGTCCTCGGGGAAGTAGTCGGGCATCTCCTTGACCAGCAAACCGGCCAGGTGGCGGGAGTTCTCGCTCATCTTCACCATGGCGCGGTTGCCCGCGGCGAAGATCGCAACCAGCGGCAGCAGGCTCAGGTTCAGCGGGAAGTTCCAGGGCACGATGACGCCCACCACGCCCAGCGGCTGCGGGATCACGCGGTTGCTGGCCAGGCCGAAGGCCATGCGGTCGATCCCCCGGCGCTGCGGCCGCATCCAGCGCTTGAGGCGCTTGAGCGTGTGATGGATGCCCTTGAGTACCGGCATGATCTCGGTCAGCAGCGTCTCGTGGCGTGAACGGTTGCCATAGTCCGCGCTGATGGCGTCGCAGATGGCGTCCTGGTGCTCGCGCACGAAGCGCTCCAGTTTGC
>DALYHW010000174.1:0-6181 GCA_031970695.1 Hylemonella sp. | reverse complement strand
CAGACGCGCCAGGGCGTTGATCATCGGCTGCTTGCGGCCCATCAGCTGCGCGGCGCCGGCGTCGGCGCGGTACTCGCGCTGGCGCGAGAACCAGGCCACGATGATCGCGGCGCCGATGCCCAGCACGATGTCGAGCACCATGGTGGTCACGAAGTAGCCGATGCCGGGGCCGCTGTCGCGGTCATCGCCCTTGCGCAGGAAGCTGTCCACCGCGTAGCCAATCACGCGGCTGAGGAACACGACAAAGGTGTTCATCACACCCTGGATCAGGGTCATGGTGACCATGTCGCCGTTGGCAATGTGCGCGACCTCGTGACCGATCACGGCCTCGACCTCTTCGCGTGTCATGTTCTGCAGCAGGCCGGTGGACACGGCCACCAGGGCCGAGTTCTTGAAGGCGCCGGTCGCAAAGGCGTTGGGGTCGCCCTCGAAGATGCCCACTTCCGGCATGCCGATGCCGGCCTGCTCGGCGAACTTGCGCACGGTGTTGACGATCCAGGCCTCATCGGGTGTCTGCGGCTGCTCGATGATCTGCACGCCGGCGCTCCACTTGGCGACGGGCTTGCTAATCAGCAGCGAGATGATGGCGCCGCCAAAACCCATGACGAGCGCAAAGCCCAGCAACGCCCCCAGGTTCAGGCCGTTGGCCGTGAGGTAGCGGTTCACGCCCAGCAGACTGGCCACGATGCCCAGGACCACGACCACGGCCAGGTTGGTCAGTACGAACAGGATGATGCGTTTCATGTCTTCCTTCAGCAACAGCCCGGAAAAGCCGGGCCGACGGGGCGAATGGTAAGGGTGAAAGGGGGGAATTCAAGCGACCCGCGCCAATTCCGTATCAAGTGTGGCGAATTGATGCATCAGCCGGCGGACGGAGCGGCCGGAATACCCGGGCATCGGCATAAAAACCGGGGACCTCGTTGGCGGGCCACCAGCCGGGCACGCCGAGCACGGGCAGCGGCACAAAAGGCTTGCCGGCCAGCGCATCGGCCGTAAGCGCACGGGCCAGCCAGTCATCCAGCGCCGCGACCGCCAGCCCGGCAGGCACCCGCAGCACATGGGCCGTGATCGCCTTGCGTGGCTGCACCAGCTTTTCCAGCAGGGCATGGCCAAACAACACAAGGTGCGCCCGGGCCCACAGCGGCCGCAGTTCGCCAAACAGGCGCAGCCAGTCGCGGCTGCACAGCGCATCCCACACCTCGTCGGGTGCCTGCAACAGCGCGGCGTTCTCGTCGAACACCGTGATGGCGTCACGGACCGGCCCGCGCGTGGCCTGCACGCCAGCTACGGCGATCTGCGCCGCCTGCAGGGCATTGAGCCTGCGCTTGGTCAGCGGAAACTGCCGCCAGATCAGGCCATTGAAAAAATCATGCAAGCCGTCGCGCGTGGGCACCTGCCCGGTTTCAAAGATGAACTGCTCGTACGCCTTGCCGGGTAGCAGCGCCGATTGCGGCACAAAACGCACCGGCGCCTGTGCGCCATCGAGCACCTCGTACACGTGACGCCCGGCCTGCACCTGCTGTGCGAGAACTTCACCGTCCGGGCGCAAGGGCGCCAGCCAGGGCGCGGTCCAGTCGATCAGCGCCAGACCATGCGCCACGGCAGCGCCTCGCCCGCGCGCAGGGGCTTGAGCTCGGCTTCGCCGAATTCGAAGCGCTCGGGCGGCGTCCAGCTCTCGCGCTTGAGCGTGATGGTGCCCGTGTTGCGCGGCAGGCCGTAGAAATCGGCGCCATGGAAGCTGGCAAATCCCTCGAGCTTGTCGAGCGCGCCCGCGGCATCAAAGGCCTCGGCGTACATCTCCATCGCCGCGTGCGCGGTGTAGCAGCCCGCGCAACCGACCGCATGCTCCTTCAGGTGGGCCGGATGCGGCGCGCTGTCCGTCCCCAGGAAGAACTTGGGGTTGCCGCTCGTTGCCGCCGCCACCAGGGCCTGGCGATGCACCTCGCGCTTGAGCACGGGCAGGCAGTAGTAGTGGGGACGGATACCACCCGTGAAGATGGCATTGCGGTTGTAGAGCAGGTGGTGCGCGGTGATGGTGGCGCCGGTGTAGCGGTCGCTCTCCATCACGTACTGCGCGGCTTCCTTCGTGGTGATGTGCTCGAACACGATCTTGAGCTCGGGGAAATCACGGCGCAGGGGCTTGAGCTGCTTCTCGATGAACACGGCCTCACGGTCGAAGATGTCGATCTCGGGCGAGGTGACCTCGCCGTGCACCAGCAGCAGCACACCCTCGCGCTGCATCGCCTCCAGCGTCTTGTAGGTCTTGCGGATGTCGGTCACACCGGCATCGCTGTTGGTGGTGGCACCGGCCGGATACAGCTTGCAGGCCACCACGCCCACCGCCTTGGCACGCTCGATCTCCTCGGGCGGCAGGTTGTCGGTGAGGTACAGCGTCATCAGCGGCTCGAACTGAACGCCGGCCGGCACCGCGGCGCGGATGCGCGCACGGTAATGCGCCGCCTCGGTGGCCGTGGTCACCGGGGGCTTGAGGTTGGGCATGATGATGGCGCGGCCGAACTGGCGCGCCGTGTGCGGCACCACGGTGGCCAGCGGTGCGCCGTCGCGCACGTGCAGGTGCCAGTCGTCGGGACGGGTCAGGGTCAGGGTATCCATGCCCGGATTGTCTCACCCTCCCGGCCAGGCCGCGGCGCCGGTGGGCGCCTTACATCGTGTAGTTGCCGTTGGCTTCGGGCTGAAACAGGATCGCCAGCAGGCGCACGGCATGCTGGCGGCCATCGGGCGTCTGCCAGCGGGCTTGCTCACCCACGGACAGCCCCAGGAGGCTGGTACCTGCCGGCGACAGGACGGACACCCGGCCCTGCGCGGGATCGGCGTCGACGGGGTAGCACAGCGTCAGCTCGCGCTGTTCACCGGTGACGAGGTCGGCCAGCAGCAGTTGCGAGTACATGGTGGCGACGTGGGCCGGCACCTCGCGCGGCGGCAGCAGGTCGGCACCATTGAGCAGTTCGGCCAGGGGCCCGGGGACACCGTGCTGGGGCAGCAGCCTGCGGATGCGCACGTGGTCAAGCTCGCTCAGTAAGCGGGCGGAAGAGGAATAGGACATGAAAACGCTCCTGGATCGGGAGTCCCGGACGGGCCGGGACCGTTGCGCCCGAAGGGGCCCGGTGATCCAGAAGTGGCGCGATGGGGTTCGAGGGGGATCGCCGGGCTCAGGACTCTGCGTGCGGCGGCAGGCGCAGGGCCGGTGCGCGCAAGGCAGCGCCCTGCGAGCGCGCAAGCGCGCAGCCGGCAGTGGCGTTGTGGGCACGGGCAGGAGCAACCATGCGGGGATTGTAGGCCGGCAAGGTCAGTGCGACAGGATTTTGTCCAGAAAGTCCTTGGTGCGCGGCTGGCGGGCGTCGGGGTTGCCGAAGAATTCGTCGCGGGAACAGTCCTCGAGGATGCGGCCACCCACGTCCATAAAGATCACGCGGTGCGCCACCTTGCGCGCAAACCCCATCTCGTGCGTGACCACCATCATGGTCATGCCCTCTTGCGCCAGCTTGACCATCACGTCCAGCACCTCGCCCACCATCTCCGGGTCCAGCGCCGACGTGGGCTCGTCGAACAGCATGACGATCGGATCCATCGACAGCGCCCGTGCGATGGCGACGCGCTGCTGCTGGCCGCCGGAGAGCTGCCCCGGGAACTTGTCCTTGTGGGCGATCAGGCCCACGCGCTCCAGGTAGCGCAGGCCGTGCTGTTTCGCCTCGTCAAGGCTGCGTCCGAGCACGCGCACCTGGGCCAGCGTCAGGTTCTCGGTCACCGACAGGTGGGGAAAAAGCTCGAAGTGCTGGAACACCATGCCCACGCGGCTGCGCAGCCTGGGCAGGTTGGTCTTGGGGTCGTGCACCGGCACGCCATCGACCCAGATCTCGCCCTGCTGGAAAGGCTCGAGCGCGTTGATGGTCTTGATGAGCGTGGACTTGCCCGAGCCCGAGGGACCACAGACCACGACCACCTCGCCCTTGTTGATCTGGGTCGAGCAATCGGTCAGCACCTGCACGCTGCCGTACCACTTGGAGACATTTTTGAGTTCGATCATCTCTAGCCTTTAGCGGATGATGGCAATGCGCTTCTGCAGCCGGCGCACCAGCATGGACAGCGAGAAGCAGATGGCGAAATAGACCACGGTGGCGATCAGGTAGGTCTCCACCGGCCGGTTGAAGTTGCGGCCCGCCGTCTCGAAGCCCTTCAGCAGGTCGTAGGCGCCGATGGCGTAGACCAGCGACGTGTCCTGGAACAGGATGATGGTCTGCGTCAGCAGCACGGGCAGCATGTTGCGCACGGCCTGCGGCAGCACCACGAGCTGCATGACCTGCCGGTAGCTCATGCCCACGGCGTAACCCGCGGCCGTCTGGCCACGCGGCACGCTCTGGATGCCGGCACGCATGATCTCGGCGTAGTAGGCCGCCTCGAACAGGGTGAAGGTCAGCACCGCCGACCATTCGGCACCGATGGGCCGTCCGATAAGGAAGGGCACCAGCAGGAAGAACCAGAGGATCACCATGACCAGTGGGATGCTGCGCATGGTATTGATGTAAGCCGCGGCCGGCAGTGCCAGCCACGGTTTGCCCGACAGTCGCATCAGCGCCAGCAGCGTGCCCAGCACCATGCCGCCGACCATCGCCACCAGGGTCAGGATGAGCGAGAACTTCAGTCCACCAAGCACGTAGCTGGTGAAGACCTCGCCCGAGAAGAAGCCGAAGTCGAGGTTCATCGCGCGGCTCCCGCCACGCCGGGCACACGCAGCCGGTGCTCGATCAGTCGCGCCACCGCGAAGATGGCCAGCGACGACACTGCGTAAAGCACCGTGACGGCCAGGTAGATCTCGATGCCGCGCGAGGTTTCTTCCTGCGCCTGGCGGGCAAACATGATGAGCTCGCTGACCGAGACGGCAAAGGCCACGGCCGAGTTCTTGACGATGCCCATCGCCTCGCTGGTCAGCGGCGGGATCACGATGCGCATGGCCACCGGCAGCAGCACATGGCGGTAGGTCTGCGGCAGGGTCATGCCCAGCGCCAGGCCGGCGTTGCGCTGGCCGCGGGGCAGGCTCTGGATACCGGCCTTGACCTGCTCCGAGATGCGCGCCGAGGTGAAGAAACCCAGGCCCAGCACCACGAGCAGGAAACTCGGGATCTGCTTGAGCACCGGCACCAGTTCGGGCACCACGAAGTACCAGAGAAAGACCTGGACCAGCACCGGGATGTTGCGGAACAGCTCGGTCCAGGCGTCGCCCAGCAAAACCAGTCCGCGTTGCGGCAGCGTGCGCAGGATGCCGACCACAACACCGAAGACCAGCGCCACGGCCAGCGCCAGCAGCGAGACCGAGAGCGTCCAGCCCCAGGCCGACAGCATCCAGTCGAGGTAGGTGATGTCGCCGCCCGCACCAAAGCAGCGCGCGACGACCTCACCATCGATGGTATTGCGGCAGAAGACCTGCCAGTCCCAGCTCATGCCCGAGGCCACGTGGGTGCCTTACTTGCGGGCGTAGTCTTCCATGGGCTTGTCGTTCGGGCTGGCCCAGGCCGCCTTGGTGGCGTCGGACATGGGCAGCCCGACCTTCACGTTGGTCGGCGGGATGGGTTGCATGAACCATTTGTCATACAGCTTGGCCAGCGAGCCGTCGGCGATCTGGCGCTTGATGGAATCGTCCACGGCTTTCTTGAAGGCCGGATCGTCCTTGCGCAGCATGCAGGCAATGGGTTCGACCGAAAGCACCTCGCCGACGATCTTGAAGTCCGCCGGGTTCTTGGACTTGCTGATGTTGCCGGCCAGGATCTGGCCATCCATCACGAAGGCGTCGGCGCGGCCCGACTCCAGCAGCAGGAAACTGTCGGCATGGTCCTTGCCGAAAAGCTCCTTGAAGTCCACGCCCGTCGCGCGCTCATGCTTGCGCAGGGTCTGCACCGAGGTGGTGCCCGTGGTGGTGGCCACATTGCGGCCATTCAGGTCCTTGATGGAGCTGATGCCCGAGTTGGCCTTGACGGCGATGCGCACCTCTTCCACATAGGTCGTCACGGCAAAAGCCACGTCCTTCTGGCGCGCCAGGTTGTTGGTCGTGGAGCCGCACTCCAGGTCCACGGTGCCGTTGGTCACCAGGGGGATGCGATTCTGCGAGGTCACCGGCTGGCGCTTGATCTCCAGCTTGGCCAGGCCCAGCTGCTTCTGGATATCGGCC
>DALYHW010000173.1:0-6184 GCA_031970695.1 Hylemonella sp. | reverse complement strand
CCCCTACCTGGCGCAACGCGAAGCCCAGCGCTGCGGTGAGCCGTTCACGCTGCCCAACGAAGCGCTGCGCCCCGCACTGGAACGCACCTTGGGCATACCCATCTTTCAGGAACAGGTGATGCAAATTGCCATCATCGCGGCAGGCTTCACGCCGGGCGAAGCGGACCAACTCCGCCGCGCCATGGCGGCCTGGCGTCGCAAGGGCGGCGTGGAAAAGTTCAAACAGCGCCTGATGGATGGCATGACGCTGCGCGGCTATACGCGCGAGTTTGCCGAAGCGATCTTTCGCCAGATCGAAGGCTTTGGCGAATACGGCTTTCCCGAGAGCCACGCCGCCAGCTTTGCGCTGCTGGTTTATGCCAGCGCCTGGCTCAAGCGGCACGAGCCGGCGGCCTTCCTGGCCGGGCTGCTCAATTCACTGCCCATGGGTTTCTACGGCCCGGCGCAGCTGGTGCAGGACGCGCAGCGCCACGGCGTGGAGGTGCGCCCGCCCGATGTGCTGCACAGCGACTGGGATTGCACGCTGGAGCATGGCGAAGGTGAGCAGCCCGCCGTGCGCCTGGGCCTGCGCCTGCTGGCCGGTGTGGGCGAGGCCAGCGCGCAGCGCATCGTGGCCGCGCGCGCGGCAGCGCCGTACACCAGCGCCGAAGACCTGGCGCTGCGCGCCGGGCTCGACGCGGCGGAGCTGAGAGCGCTGGCCAGTGCGGATGCGTTGCTCAGCCTCTCGGGCCACCGCCGCCAGCAGGTGTGGGACGCCGCGGCTTTGCACGCCGCGCCCGCGCTGCTGCGCGCGGCGCCGGTGGATGAAGACTGGCTGGAACTGGAAGCCGCGCCCGAGGGCGAGGAGATCGTCTTCGACTACGCAGCCACCGGCCTCACGCTGCGCCGCCACCCGCTGGCCTTGCTGCGCGAGCAGTTGCGCGCCCAGCGCCTGCAGACCGCCGCGCAACTCCACACGCAACCCGACGGCCGCCTGGTGCGCGCCTGCGGCCTGGTCATCACGCGCCAGCAACCGGGCACGGCCAAGGGCGTGGTGTTCGTCACGCTGGAAGACGAGACGGGCAGTGTGCAGGTGATCGTGTGGAAGGCGCTGTGCGAGCGGCAGCGGCGCGAACTGCTGCAGTCGCGCCTGCTGGCGGTCTACGGCCGGTGGCAGCGCCAGGGCGAGGTCTGCCACCTGATCGCCCAGCACCTGGTGGACCTGACCCCGCTGCTGGGCGGACTGAGCACGGTGAGTCGGGATTTCCACTGATCCGGGTCAGGCGGGGCTTGAAAACCTACGGCATCGCCACTATCTCGCCCGCCAAGGAGACCCTGTATGAATGCATCCAATGTGAGTGAGGTGGCCCAGGCCATGGTGGTAGACGAGGTGGACAGCCTGGATCCCGAGGACAAGTTCAAGCTCAGCCTGCAGGAAAAGTTTGCGGTACACCGTGCCATCCACGCCGGTGCGATCGAAGGGGCGGCCCCGGAGTTCTATATGGCCGTGGCCAAGGCGCGGCGCCGGCTGGTGGCCTATGTCGAGAACAATCGCGAGCGCATCCCGGTCGACATCGAGCAGCTGTACGAGCAGGCCCGCCAGCTGGGCAACCTCGACGCGGCGTTCCGCCAGCTCTTTGAGCGGCGTGTCCCGGGCCACGTGGTGGACGGGCCGTTCCGCTGCAACTTTGCTTATGCCCACTGGGCTGAAGGCCCGATGGACTAGACCCGGAATCGCCCGGCCCATGGGTGCTGGCGTCTCGGCGCGCCAGCACTTCAGTACCATAGGCCCATGGAGATCACCGAAGCCCTGCCGCGCGACACCCAGGAAATCCTGGAGCTGGCCGCGCGTTCCATGTTTGGCCTGTTTGCCAATGCCAGCGAGGGCATGCTGCTGGTGGACCGGCACGGCAAGGTGGTCTGGGTCAACGACCAGTACAAGCGTTTCCTGCCCGCGCTCGGCTTCGAGCGGGTGGAAGACTTCCTGGGCCAGCCGGTGGCCAGCGTGGTGCAGAACACGCAGATGCACCAGGTGCTCGAGACGGGCAAGCCCATCCTGATCGACCTGCTCACCAACCGCGCGGGCACCTTCGTGGTGAGCCGCATTCCGCTGCGCGATGCGGCGGGAGAGGTGATCGGGGCGCTGGGCATCGTGCTCTTCGACCATCCCGAGACCACGCTGCAGCCGCTGATCACCAAGTTTGCCGCGCTGCAGCGCGAACTGGACGATGCGCGGCGCGAGCTGGCCACGCAGCGCAGCGGCGCGCGCCAGGCCAAATACACCTTTGCCAGCTTCGTGGGGGCGAGCCCCGCGGTGGTGGAACTCAAGCGCCTGGGGCGGCGGGCCGCGCAGTCGGGCAGCCCGGTGCTGCTGCTGGGCGAAACCGGCACGGGCAAGGAGCTGCTGGCGCACGCCATCCACGCGGGGTCTTCGCGTGCCGATGGGCCGTTTGTGACGGTGAACATCGCTGCCGTGCCCGACACGCTGCTGGAGGCCGAGTTCTTTGGTGTGGCCCCCGGCGCCTACACAGGTGCGGACCGCAAGGGGCGCGAAGGCAAGTTCAAGCTGGCCGATGGCGGCACGCTGTTCCTCGACGAGATCGGTGACATGCCGCTGGGCATGCAGGCCAAGCTGCTGCGCGCGCTGCAGGAAGGCGAGATCGAACCGCTGGGCTCGAACAAGCTGGTGCCCTTTGACGCGCGCGTGATCGCCGCCACCTCACGCGACCTGGGAGCGCTGGTGCGCGACGGGCGTTTCCGCGAAGACCTGTACTACCGCCTCAATGTGCTGCCGCTGCGGGTGCCACCGCTGCGCGAGCGGCGCAGCGACATCCCGGCGCTGGTGGAGGTGCTGGCCGAGCAGATGGCCTTGCGCAGCGGCAGCCACCCGCCGGAAATCACGCCCGAGGCCATGGCCTTGCTGCAGGCGCAGCACTGGCGTGGCAATGTGCGCGAGCTTCGCAACACGCTGGAGCAGGCCGTGCTGCGCAGCGATGCCTCCGTGCTGGACGCGGCGCAGATTGCGCGGGTACTGCGCGACAGCGGGCTGGACCCGGTGGCGCCGGCGGCGTTGCCGGCCGAGTCCGGGGCCGAGCCTTTGCTGCGGCCGCTGGCCGAGCAGGTGGCCGAGCTGGAGCGCCGCGCCATTGCGGCCGCGCTCAAGGCGACCGAGGGCAACAAGTTGGCCGCTTCACGTTTGCTGGGGATCTCGCGGGCCACGCTGTACGGGCGGATCGATCCTGCGACATGAGCCGGGCCCGCCCGCATGGCTGACCTCTGGTTAACCCTGAAAAATATCTGGACAATTGTCTGAAAAAAAGACAATTGATTTGTTCGAGATTTGATCATCAGGGCGGGATATATAAATTTTCCCCATTGTTTTCAATAACTTGCACACTGGCACGTTCTGTGCAATGTTCAGCCAACCAAAGGAGACAACCATGCAACGACGCGCACTCGCCCTGGCCGCCATCCTCGCGGCCGCTCCCATGCTGGCCCTGGCCCAGGCCAAGGAAATCCGCATCGCCCACGTGTACAGCAAGACCGGTCCGCTCGAGGCCTACGGCAAGCAGACGCAGACCGGCCTGATGATGGGCCTGGACTACGCCACCGGCGGCACCATGGAGATCAACGGCAAGAAGCTGGTCGTGATCGAGAAGGACGACCAGGGCAAGCCCGACCTGGGCAAGTCGCTGCTGGCCACGGCCTATGCGGACGACAAGGCCGACATCGCGGTGGGCCCCACGTCCTCGGGCGTGGCGCTGGCGCTGCTGCCCGTGGCCGAGGAATACAAGAAGATCCTGCTGGTGGAGCCGGCCGTGGCCGATTCGATCACCGGCGACAAGTGGAACAAGTACATCTTCCGCACCGGCCGCAACAGCTCGCAGGACGCCGCCGCCAACGCCGTGGCGCTGGACCAGCCGAACAACGTGATCGGCGTGCTCGCCAACGACAACGCCTTCGGCCGCGACGGCGTGAAGGCCTTCAAGGAGGCCATCAAGAAAGCCAAGCTGGTGCACGAGGAATACCTGCCCGCCAACACCACCGACTTCACCGCGGGTGCGCAGCGCCTGATCGACAAGCTCAAGGACCAGCCGGGCCGCAAGGTGATCTGGATCATCTGGGCCGGCGCGGGCAACCCCTTCAAGATCGCCGACCTCGACCTCAAGCGCTACGGCATCGAGATCGCCACAGGCGGCAACATCCTGCCCGCCATGGCCAGCTACAAGAACTTCCCCGGCATGGAAGGTGCGACCTACTACTACTTCGGCATTCCCAAGAACCCGGTGAACGAGGCGCTGGTGGCGCAGCACTACCGCCAGTTCAAGAACCCGCCGGACTTCTTCACGGCCGGTGGCTTCTCGGCTGCCATGGCCCTGGTGACCGCGCTCAAGAAGACCAATGGCGAGACGGCCACCAACAAGCTCATCAGCACCATGGAAGGCATGAGCTTTGACACGCCCAAGGGCAAGATGACCTTCCGCAAGGAAGACCACCAGGCCATGCAGAGCATGTACCACTTCCGTATCAAGGTGGACCCGGCCTTTGCCTGGGGCGTGCCCGAGCTGGTGCGCGAGATCAAGGCCGAAGAGATGGCCGTGCCCATCCGCAACCAGCGCTGATCACACCGCACCGCTTCCCATGCTCCAGACCCAGGGACTCACGGTCCGCTTCGGCGGACACGTGGCGGTGCAGGCTGTGTCCTGCGCTTTCGAACCCGGCACCCTCACGGCCATCGTCGGCCCCAACGGTGCGGGCAAGACCACGTATTTCAATCTCATCTCGGGCCAGATCGCGGCCACCGAAGGTCGCGTCCTGTTGGGCGGGCAGGACCTGTCGGGCCTGAGCGCCTCGGCGCGCACGCGCGCCGGCCTGGGCCGTGCCTTCCAGCTCACCAACCTGTTCCCGGACCTCACGGTGCTGGAGAACGTGCGCCTGGCCGTGCAGGCCACCCGCGAAGGCAAGCACCTGCGTGGCCTGAACCTCTGGAGCGTGTGGAGTGACCACAGCGCGCTGACCGAGCGCGCGCTGGCCATCCTGCGCGATGTGGCCATGGACGCGCAGCGTGACCAGGTGGTCTCCAGCCTGCCGCATGGTGACCAGCGCAAGCTGGAAGTGGCGCTGCTGATGGCACTGGAGCCCAGCGTCTTCATGTTCGACGAGCCCACGGCTGGCATGAGCCATGACGAGGCGCCCGTGATCCTGAACCTGATCCGTGCGCTGAAGCAAGACCGCAGCAAGACCATCCTGCTGGTGGAGCACAAGATGGATGTGGTGCGTGAACTGGCGGACCGCATCATCGTGCTGCACAACGGCAGGCTGGTGGCCGATGGCAAGCCCGAAGAAGTCATCCAGTCTGCGGTGGTCCAGGAAGCGTACCTGGGCGTGAGCCCGCAGGGCGCCGGGGGAGGGGACGAGGCATGAGCCCTGCACGGCCGCCCGAAGGGGCTCGCACCGCAGCCCGCCAGGGCGAAGGTATTCCAATGACTGACAACCTTCTCACGCTGTCGGGCGTGTACACCGACATCGGGGCGTACCACATCCTGCATGGGGTGGACCTACAGGTGTCGCGGGGCCAGCTCACCATGCTGCTGGGGCGCAATGGCGCGGGCAAGACCACCACGCTGCGTACCATCATGGGCCTGTGGCAGCCGTCGCAGGGCCGGGTGGTGTTCAACGGGCAGGACATTTCTCGCCTGCACACCCCGCACATTGCCGGGCTGAACATCGCCTACGTGCCCGAGAACATGGGCATCTTCTCTGACCTGACCGTCAAGGAGAACATGCTGCTGGCTGCGCGCCAGGCCAAACGGGCCAGCCAGATGGACGAGGCCCGTTTGCAGTGGATCTTCAAGCTGTTTCCCGCGGTGGAAAAGTTCTGGAACCATCCCGCAGGCAAGCTGTCGGGTGGGCAGAAGCAGATGCTGGCCGTCAGTCGCGCCATCGTCGAGCCGCGGGAGTTGCTCATCATCGACGAGCCCAGCAAAGGCCTGGCCCCCGTGATGATCAACAACATGATCGACGCCTTCCAGCAGCTCAAGGCCAGCGGCGTGAGCATCCTGCTGGTGGAGCAGAACATCAACTTTGCCAAACGCCTGGGGGACACCGTCGCCGTGATGGACGACGGCCGCGTGGTCCATGCCGGGCGCATGGCCGACCTGGCGCAGGACGAAGCCCTGCAACGCGACCTTCTGGGGCTGGCCTT
>DALYHW010000172.1:1239-6184 GCA_031970695.1 Hylemonella sp. | reverse complement strand
GGTCCAGCGAGGGTCGTATGCCCAGGTTGGCCACGCCGCGCAGGGCCTGGCCGTCCAGTCCATGCACCAGCACGGCAAAGATACCGCTGGCCGCCGGTTTCCAGTGGGTAAAGCGTTGGTTGAGGGTTCTGAAGCCCAGTTCTCGGCCCAGCTTACGCCCGTGCAACACATGACCTGATACATGGTAGGGGTGGCCCAGCAGGCGCTCGGCGTCGTCCATTCGACCGCCTTGGAGCGCCGCACGCACGGCTGAGCTGGAGACACGCAGGCCGTGAACTTCGTAGCTGTTCATCCGCGCGACATCAAAGCCTTGATCTGCGCCAGCGGCGTCCAGCAGGACGTAGTCGCCCGTGCGTTTAGCGCCGAACCGGAAGTCGTCGCCAACCAGGACATAGCGCACGCCAAGGCCTTTGACCAGCACCTCGCCGATAAAAGCTTGCGGGGACAGCGACGCCAGCCGGGCATCGAAGGGCAGGATGACCACCTGATCAATGCCGCTGCGTTGCAGGTCGGTGAGCTTGTCGCGCAGGGTGGCAACACGCGCAGGCGCAAGCGCTGCGTTCTGTGCGAGTCCGGCGAAGTAGTCACGCGGATGCGGCTCGAAGGTCAGCGCGCAGCTGGGCACGCCGCGCTGGGCGGCCTCGCCGCGCAGCAGGGCCAGCATGGCCTGGTGACCCCGGTGCACGCCGTCGAAATTGCCGATGGTGAGCGCGCAGGCCGGGGCAATGCCGGGGTGGTGGAAGCCGCGAAATACCTTCATCGGTGCGATACGGAAGCAGTATGTTTTTTGTAGCGGCTGCGCCTGCAAGCAAAGGCAAAAGCCGACAAATTGTCATCAAAACAGGGTATATTGTCTCCGAATGGCGAGGCAGGTGGCCCGCACCCCTGTCGCAGACGCAAGCGTTCCGTTTGAATGGCTTTTAGCCGGTCAGGAGGCGTGTTTTGAAGGTCTTGAAGCTGTCGGCCCAGGGGCTGCCCCAGTCGTGGATTTCGCTCGAAGAAGCGGTGCTGCACTACGCCGCCGACGAGGTGCGCTGGGAAGTCGGGCGGGAAATTGCGGTGTTCCATGGCGGGCACAACGCCATCACGGGCGAGCAGTCCATCATCGCGGTCAACAGCATCATCGGTACCAAGGGTGTGCCCAACATCAACCCCTTCGACCTGCGGCCCAGTCTCACCAACAGCAAGCTGTTTACCCGGGATCGCAACGTCTGCGCCTATTGCGGTGATGAGTTCCACGAAACCGAGCTCACCCGCGAGCACATCATCCCCTTTGCCCAGAACGGGCAGGACCACTGGATGAATGTCGTCACGTCCTGCCGCGCCTGCAACCACCGCAAGAGCAGCCGCACGCCCGAGCAGGCTGGCATGCCGCTGCTGTATGCGCCCTACGTGCCCAGCCTGTGGGAAGACTTCATCCTGCGCAACCGGCGCATCCTGGCCGACCAGATGGAGTTCCTGATGGCGCATGTGCCCCGATCCTCCCGCCTGCTGCTGAGTTGAGCCATCCGGGCCGCGGCCCTTTCCTGCCGCCGCCGGCCCGGCTACCATCCCCCGTATGCAAGCCAAGCGTTCATTGCGGGTCCTGGTGGCCGACGACGATCCCATCCAGTTGCGCCTGGCCGCGCGACTGCTCCGCGAGCTGGGCCATTCCGGTGCTCTGGCCAACAACGGCCAGATCGCGCTGGACATGCTGGGGCGATTTCCGTTTGACCTGATGCTGCTGGACCTCGGCATGCCGGTTCTCGACGGGCTGGGCACGCTGGCCGGGATGCGCGAGCGTCGCAGCCGCGGGGAGTCCACGGTGCCGGTCATCCTGGTCAGCGGCAACGATCTTTCGTCGCAATGGCCGTTCTACCGGGATGCGGGGGCGAGTGGCTACCTGATCAAGCCGCTGGACATCGGTACCCTGTCGGCTGCGCTGCAGCGCGTGTGACCCGAGGCAGTTGATGGATCTTGGAAACGTGATGACCGGCAGCACGGGGGCGCGATGCGCCTGACCCCGCAGGAAGCCGTCCGCCGCTATCTGCTGGTGGCGGCCAGCCTGCTCGTGCTGGGACTGATCGGCCTGATCGGCGGCCTGTCCGACTTCACCTTTCATCCCGCACCCTGGGTGGACCGTGAGGCGCTGCTGGTGGGGGGAGGTGCCCTCGTGGCCGCGGGAGCCTGGCAGCTCTGGACACTGATGTTCACCCAGTTGCGCATGGAGCGCCAGTCACGCGCCATGGCCACCGAACTGGAGATGATGGCCAGCGTGGCGCAGCACACGGGCAGTGCCGTGGTGGTGTCCGACGATCAGCACAACGTGGTCTGGTGCAACGAGGCGTTCACCCGTGTCACCGGTTACCGGCTGGACGAGGTGCGCGGCAGTCGGCCGGGGCAGTTCCTGCGTTCGCCTGCAGCCGACGCGACCGCGATTGCCCGTCTGGAGCAGGCGATCCAGACCTGGACCGGTGTCGACCTCGAAATCCTGCACCGTTACAAGGATGGCCGGGATCGCTGGGTGCGCATGCTGCTGTCGCCGGTCGAGTGCATCGGCGTCGAGGGGCGCCCCGGATTCATCGCCGTGCTGGTCGACATCGAGGAACAGGTGCGCACCCGCGAGGCGCTGCGCAACGCCGTGCGGGACAACGAGGCGCTGATGCGCACACTCGACGAGCACGCCATCGTGTCCGAGACGGATGCCCGCGGCATCATCACCCGAGTCAACCGGCGGTTTGCCGAGATCAGCGGTTACCCTGCCGACGAGCTGGTGGGCAGCCACCACCGCATCGTCAGCTCGGGCCTGCACCCGCCGGAGTTCTGGGCCGGCATGTGGTCGACTATCCGCAGCGGACAGTCGTGGAGCGACGAAATCTGCAACCGTGCGCGTGACGGCCGGCTTTACTGGGTACACAGCCTGATCGTGCCCTTCGTGGGGCATGACGGTGAGGTCGAGAAATACGTTTCCATCCGGCTCGACATCACGGCCCGCAAACAGGCCGAGGCACAGCTGCGCACGAGTCAGGAACTGCTGTCGCGCACGAGCCGCATTGCCGGCATCGGGGGCTGGTACGCGGAGCTGGGCAGCCACAATCTTTACCTGTCCGAGGAATGCCGCGAAATCCTGCGCATCGAGCCCGGCGACACGGTGGTGCTGGAAGATCTTTGGCGCAAGTTCGAGGGCGAGGCGGCAGAGCAGGCGCGCCAGCAGCTGCAGGCCATGGCGCGCATGGAGCAGCTGTCCGTGGACCTAGTCGCGCGCATGCAGGGCAGCCAGCCGGGCCAGGCCCAATGGGTCCGCATGGTGGCCGAGATCGACTGGCAGGGCGGCGACAGCGAGCGTGTGGTCGGCGCCGTGCAGGACATCACCTTCCAGATCCGAACGCAGCAGCGCATCGAGGAGGAACAGCGCATCCTGCGCGGCGCCATCGACGCACTGGGCGAGGGCTTCGTGCTCTTCGATCCCGACGACCGGCTGGTGTACTGCAACGACAAGTACCGCGAGCTCTACGCCCCGATCCAGGAGTACATCCAGGTCGGCGCCTTCTACGAGAACATCGTGCGCGCGGCCACGGCTGCCGGCATCTTCAAGGACTCGGCGCAGGACCGGGAGGGCTGGATCGCGGTGGCGATGCGCGAGCACGACAAGCTGTATTCAGACCGCGTCCGGGAGATGCACGACGGGCGCTGGCTGCGCATCATCGAGGGTCGCACGAGCGACAACTACCACGTGGGCTTCCGCATCGACATCACGGCGCTGCAGAACGCGCTGATCGCGGCCGATGCCGCGGCGCGCAGCAAGGGCCAGTTCCTGGCGAACATGAGCCACGAAATCCGCACGCCCATCAATGCCATCATGGGCCTGCTGCAGCTGCTGGGGGACACGCCGCTGACGCCGCAGCAGAACGACCAGGTGCAGAAGGCGCGGATGGCGACGCGTTCGCTGCTGGACATCCTCAATGACATCCTCGACTACTCCAAGGTCGAGGCAGGCAAGATGGAGCTCAATCCCGAGCCTTTCGAGCTGGCTGCACTCGCGCGGGAGCTGGGGGTCATCCTGTCGGGCGCACTGGGCACGAAACAGCTGGAGCTGTCCTTCGATGTCGACCCGCGCATTCCCGCGATGCTGGTCGGGGACGCGCTGCGCCTCAAGCAGGTGCTGATCAAACTTGGGGGCAACGCCATCAAGTTCACCGCGATCGGCAGTGTGCGGGTGATGATGGCGCTGGCGGGGCAGGACGCGGGCCGGGCGCGCGTGCGCTTCAGTGTCCAGGACACTGGCATCGGCATCACGCTGGAGCAGCAGCAGCGTATCTTCATCGGCTTCTCGCAGGCCGAGGCCTCTACTGCGCGTCGTTTTGGTGGCACCGGCCTGGGACTGGCAATCAGCCAGCGCCTCGTCGCCCTGATGGGTGGTGAACTCGCGGTCGAGAGTGTGTCCGGGCAGGGCAGTGTCTTTTCGTTCGAGGTCGATTTCCCCGTGGCGACCGGGGCCGCGGCCTTGCCGCCGTCGGTGCAGACGCGCCTGCCGGCGGGCTCGCCGGGTCGACGGCTGCAGGGGCTGCGCCTGCTGCTCGCCGAGGACAATGTGCCGAACCAGGAGGTGGCCCTGGCCATGCTGCGGCGCGAAGGTGCGGAAGTTGTGCTGGTCGACAATGGCTGGAAGGCGATCCAGGCGCTCAGGGCTGAGCCCAAGGGTTATGACCTCGTGCTCATGGACATGCAGATGCCGGAGGTCGATGGCATCCAGGCCACCCTGTCGATCCGCCAGACCCTGAAACTGCGCGACCTGCCGGTGCTCGCGATGACCGCGAATGTCATGGCCTCCGACCGTGCCCAATGCCTGGAAGCCGGCATGAACGGGCACATCGGCAAGCCGTTCGAGATTGATGAGCTGGTGGCGCAGATCCTGCACCTCACCGGGCGCCTCGGGCCGCCGCTCGCGCTGGCCGAGGTGGAGCCG
>DALYHW010000172.1:0-1229 GCA_031970695.1 Hylemonella sp. | reverse complement strand
ATGCCGGCGTCAGGCGTATCGAGTGCCTCGAGTGCATCGCCCGAGGCCGTCGTTCTGGAAAACGAGGTCGCGTTGCGGCGCGTGGGCGGGGACCGGGCCCTGTTGCAGCGTTTGCGTACCCGGCTGGCGGCGGAGTCGGTTGAGCTGCTGCGCGAGGCCCAGGTGGCCGTGCAACAAGGTGACCGCCGGGCAGGTGCCGCCACGGTGCACCGGCTCAAGGGCAGCGCCGCATCGGTCGGAGCCGAGTTGCTGGCACAGGCCTGCGCCGACGCAGAGACGGCATTGCGCGGCCCGCTGACGGACGACGCGCAGGATCCCCTGGCTCGCGTGGCGCGCTCGGTCGATGACCTGCAACCGGTGTTGTCGCGTTGGCTGCAATCCGCGGGGGAGGTTCCCGCCGCGGCCGGCACGGGCGCGGCATCAGACGCGGCCAATACGCCAGCGTTGCTCGCCGAGCTGCAGCGGCTGGGCACCCTGCTGGGCAGGGCCGATTTCGAGGCGGTTGATCTGTACGATCAGTTGCTGGCGCGCGAGCCGGCGATGCGCAGCCCCGCGTTCGCCGTGTTCAATGGACTGATGGATGCCATGGATCTGCCTGCGGCGGCGCTCGAGCTGCAGTCGTTGTTGCTGGGTCTGCGCCCCTGATCCGTGGAATTGCGCCGGAATTCCGGTGTTTGTCGGCTTGACAAAAGCATGGTGCCACTCAAAATGGCACGACGTTTTCCTCGTGCAGGAGTCGGCTCGCGAACGTGCTGGTCCTGCGCCCGGAACAGCCCACAACGCCGGAACATCCCCCATGCGCAAGAACCTGCCCGTCACCCAGAACGGTTATGACTTCCCACCCGATCAGACCCTGATCTCGGTGACCGAGCTCAAGGGGCGCATCACCTACTGCAATACCAACTTCATTTCCGTCAGTGGCTTTTCGCGCGAGGAGCTGATGGGGCAACCGCACAACATGGTGCGCCACCCCGACATGCCCGAGGAGGCCTTCCGTGACCTCTGGGCCACCATCGAGGGGGGCAAGCCGTGGACCGGGCTCGTGAAGAACCGCCGCAAGAACGGCGACTACTACTGGGTGCGCGCCAACGCCACGCCGATGCGCAAGGGCGCCGAGATCATTGGTTATCTTTCGGTACGCACCAAACCGACGGACCAGGACGTCCAGGCGGCCGAGTCGCTCTACGCCACGATGCGTGCCGAGGCCGAGAGTGGTCGCCGTCTGCACC
>DALYHW010000171.1:0-6188 GCA_031970695.1 Hylemonella sp. | reverse complement strand
CGTGCCATTGCCGATGGCGATCAGATTTACGCCATGCTTCTCGACCAGTCGGGCCAGGGTGTGCAAGGACCCGTCCCAGTCGCGCTTGGGCTCGTGCGGGTAGACCGTCGCGGTATCCACCAGCTTGCCAGTGGCGTCGACCACGGCAACCTTGACACCGGTACGGATCCCGGGGTCCAGGCCCATGACCACGCGCGGGCCAGCCGGGGCGGCCAGCAGCAGGTCGCGCAGGTTCTCGGCGAACACCTTGATGGCCACCTTCTCGGCCTCTTCGCGCAGGCGGGCGGACAGGCTGAGCTTGACGCGCCAGGTCCAGGCCACGCATTTGCGCAAAAGGTCGTCCGCGGGCCGGGCTTTGTGGCTCCAGCCCAGATGCAAGGCGATCTTGCCCTCGGCGATCGACGGCTTGCCCGGTTCCGGCTCGACCGGCAGCACGAGCTTGGCATCGAGGATTTCCAGCGCCCGGCCGCGAAACACGGCCAGGGCCCGGTGCGAGGGCACGCGGCCAATGGGCTCGTCGTAGTCGAAATAGTCGCGGAACTTGGCCACGTCGGCGTTGTTCTCGTCCTTGCCCGCGGCCAGCTTGCTCTGGAACAGGCCCTCCTGCCAGAGCCATTCACGCAGCGACTGCACCAGCGCGGCGTCCTCGGCCCAGCGTTCGGACAGAAGATCCCGCACCCCGTCCAGGACGGCGGCCACGGTGGTGAAGTCGTCTCCGGCTTCGGTCTTGTCTTTCAGCACATAAGCCTGGGCTTCGACGGCCGGATCCAGGCCCGGGTCGGCAAACAGCTTGTCCGCAAGCGGCTCCAGTCCCGCCTCGCGGGCAATCTGCCCCTTGGTGCGGCGCTTGGGCTTGTAGGGCAGATACAGGTCTTCCAGTTCCTGCTTGGTGGGGGCTGCTTCAATGGCGGCGCGCAGCTGCGGCGTCAGCTTGCCCTGCTCCTCGATACTCTTGAGGACCGCAGCACGCCGGTCTTCGAGTTCGCGCAGATAAGCCAGCCGGACTTCCAGCTCCCGCAGCTGGGTGTCATCCAGGCCCCCGGTCACCTCCTTGCGATAGCGGGCAATGAAGGGCACCGTGGCCCCGCCATCCAGCAAGGCCACCGCGGCCTCAACCTGTTGTACCCGAACCCGGATTTCCTGCGCGATCTGCGCGATGATTTTCTGCATGACTCTGAAACTGGCTGAACGCCGGGCCAAACGCCGCCCCGGCAAAGAAAGTGTGCGAGTGTGCCACAGCCCGCTGGCCTGTTGTCAGCCGTTTTCCTACAATGCATTTGGGCACGCGCCGACTTAAATTTTTGGCGTTCCAGTCAATTATGGAAGTGTGCATCTAGGGAGGTGGGTTGACAGCCTGCAATTTTCAAACTTGACCCAAATGGGAAGACACCATGTACCAAGTCGCCAATGCTGCCCAGGACTATGACATTCCGCCTACGCCGGCTGCCGGCGGCGGGGTCACTGCGAGGGATGACATCCCTACCGAATGGCTGCCGTTCACTGTCAACGTCGTGCGCACGGCGCAGGAGTTGAAGAAGGCCGTCGAAATCCGGCACAGCGCCTACGCCCGGCACATGCCCGAATTCGCCGATACGCTCAGAGCCCCCGAGAAAATGGACCTGGAACCAGGTGTTGTCATCTTCCTGGCAGCGTCCAAGGTAGACGGCTCACCGCTGGGCACCATGCGCGTCCAGACCAATGCCTTCCGTCCACTGGCGCTGGAGAGCTCCGTCACGCTGCCGCCCCACCTGCAATCCGCCTCCCTGGCCGAGGCCACCCGGCTGGGCATCACCCAGGACCGGCTCGGCCGCCTGGTAAAGACGGCGCTTTTCAAGAGTTTCTACCAATACTGCCTGTTCAGCGGTATCGAATGGATGGTGATCGCCGGGCGTTCGCCGATTGACCGCCAGTACGAACGCCTGATGTTCCGGGACATCCACCCCGAGGGGGGCTACATTCCCCTCAAGCACGCCAGCAACATACCCCATCGTGTCATGTCGTTGGAGGTCGCCAACGTGGAGGCTCTCTGGCGTACGGCCAACCATCCGCTCTACAGCTTCTTTTTCCAGACCCACCATCCCGATCTGGAAACGGATCGCAATCGCAGCAACCGCGTTCAGTACGAGCAACCGCTGCCGCTGGCGCTAGCGCTCGCGAAATCTGGTGACGTGCAGTTCGGCTAGCGGATCGCCCCCCGCCCGCTGACGCGAACAGGGAATGCACGCGGGGCGTGGTGTCGGATAGATGCAATCTGCCGGCAGGATTGTTGGCTATACTCGTTGAGACGACAGCAGCAGAGACCGCCTTCGCTGGAAGGCAGTCTCTGCCAAGGACATAGCAGCGAGGAGAGCGCAACCCGGAGGATGGGACGGGCTTGAGGAGCCAGCCGGGGTACCACCAACCATGTCGATGTATTCTCAAGCCATACGCTCATGGGGGCAGCGTCTTCACGCCCACCTTGATCGCGCACTGTACGGCCTGGCGACCTACGCCATGCCAGTTCTCATACTGCTGTTCTCTCTGGTGGCCCTGAGCGCCTGGGAGCCGGCTTACCCTGACGCCAAAGGCCGTCCACTCGTCTTGCAGGTCGTGCCGGACGAGTCCGCCTCACTGAGTCCCGCGCAGGCCCTACAGAAGCTGCAGGACCAGACGGGTCTGACCCACCTGGACACCCAACTGGCGGAGCACCCTTTCTGGGTCCTGTTCAGTCCACACCAGGCTGACAACGGTGGGCGAACGGTCGTGGAATTCACCTCGCGCCACGGTTCGGAAGTCAGATGCTGGAACAGCCGTGGCCTGCAGGAACTGGGCCTCGCCGACCGCGGACACGGCGAGGGTCAGCTGGCCCCGGTCAAGGCCGGATTTGCACTGACGCTCGACCGCGCCATGGACGAGCCATCCATCCTGTGCCGGACACGGTTTGTGGGGCCGGCACGCATCGCCGTCCAGCAGTTGAGCGAAGAGCAGTTGCTCGACGCCACCAGCAAGTTCCACCGCGAGTCGGGCCTGCTGGATGGCGGCCTGATCATCCTGGCTCTCTTTGTGCTGATCACGGCCCTGATCAACCGCGAAAGCTCCTACATACTGTTTGCAGCTTGGCTGCTGCTTAACCTGCGCATGGGCGCAATTTCTGCGGGGTGGGATACCCAATGGCTGGGCCAGCAGTTGCCGCAGGAGTGGCTCACCCGGTCCCGTCAGCTGACCACAGCGGCCTACTACTTCCTGACCGTGTCCCTCTTCACCGCCCTGTTCCGGGAAGACCTTCCCAAGGTGGGCTACAAGACATTGCTGCGCCTTTCCCAGTGGTCCTGCCTGCCCCTGCTTGCCCTGGCAGTGACCCTGCCCTACCAGAACTACCTGCCTGTGCTCTGGGCGCTGTCGGGCTACACGATCGGCGTGCTGGTGTTCCTGCTGATCCGCATCCTGGTCATCACGCATTCCGCGGTGGCCATGTGGTACATCGCCTCCATCGGTGTCACGCTGTTCGCCAGCCTGTACGAGGTGATCGCCGCGGCGCTCAGCATCAAGGGCATGATCGGCAGCGTCAACAGTGTGACGGCGGCGCTCGCGTCCGGACTCATGGCCTCGCTGGCGATTGCCGCCCAGATGCGGCAGGAACACAGTGCGCGACTCGCCGCGCAGGACCAGCTGCAGCAGACCTACGACGCGATCCCGATCGGCATGTTCACGCTGGACCTGCAGGGGCGCTTCACGAGCATCAATCCGGCCCTGCGCAAGATGCTGGGGCCGCGCGCCTTCAAGAGCTTCCACAACACCTGGCAGCAATACTTCGGCGTTGACATCTGGCACAAGCTGCTCGATCTGGTCAAGTACAACCCGGACGGTGAAATCGAGATCCGCACCCAGATGGACATCACGGGCACCGATATTCCGCGGCGCTACATGGTCAAGGCCGCGCTGTCGGGCGACAAGATCGAAGGCTCGCTGCAGGATGTGACCGAAAAGTCGCTGGCGACGGAAGAACTCAACTTCCTTGCCGACAACGATTCTCTGACCAAGGTTCTGAACCGCCGCGGCATCGAGAAAGTCTTTGATGTGCTCGTCGAGGAAGTCGACGAGACGCATCCGATGGCCCTGGCCTACCTCGACCTGGACAGGTTCAAGCTCATCAACGATCTCTACGGCCACAACGTCGGGGACGAAGTCCTGCGCCAGGTCTGCCAGCGCGTCAGCATCCTGCTCTCTGGCCACATGCGCATGGGCCGGGTCGGCGGAGACGAGTTCGTCATCCTCATGCCCGAGACACGCATGCCGCTGGCGACCGTGATCTGTCATGGCATCGTCAACGGTATCAACGAAAAGCCGTTCCGTGTCGGTGAAAAGGCGTTCCATGTGCGCGGCTCCATCGGCCTGATCGAGGTCAGCCGAGGTGCGCAGATGAAGGAGGCGCTGTCCACCTCGGATCGTGCCTGCCGCGAGGCCAAGCTCGGGCAGCACCGAGGACTGGTCGTGTTCGAACGCAACTCGCCCGCATTCCAGGAGCATCAGGCGGAGTTGCACCTCATCGGTGAAATCTCCTCCAGCGATACGGTCAAGGGCCTGTTCCTCGAGATGCAGCCCATCATGTCGCTGACCCGCCCGCACGACGCCCTGAACTTCGAGGTCCTGCTGCGCATGCGGGATGCTTCGGGCCAGCTGGTCCCGGTCAGCCGCGTGATATCCGCGGCCGAGCAAAGCGGCCGCATGAGCAAGATTGACCACTGGGTGCTGTCGTCCACGCTGGCCTGGCTGGACAAGCACCGGGCCAAGCTGCAGCACACCCAGTTCGTCTGCATCAACCTCAGCGGCGCTTCGCTGAACGACGAGGAATTCATGCAGGAGGTCTTCGACATCCTGCGGCGCAACAGCCATGTCTCGAGTTTCCTGAGCATCGAGATCACCGAAAGCGTTGCGCTGCATGACCTCAAGAACACGCGCCGCTTCATCAACCGGGTGCGCAGCTACGGGGCGCGGGTCGCCCTCGATGACTTTGGCGCGGGCTACACCTCCTTCTCCTATCTGAAGGAGTTGCCGGCCGACCTGCTCAAGATCGATGGCGGGTTCGTCATCAACATGAATCAGCATCCCGCCAACGTGTCCATCGTCGAGGCCATCGTCAACCTGGCCCGCAACCTCGGCATGAAGACCATCGCCGAATGGGCCGAAGACACGGCCACGGTGCAGGCACTCGCAGACATCGGCGTCGACTACGTCCAGGGCTTCGCCGTGGCCCACCCCATGGCCCCCGAGAAACTCCTGGAAGCGAGTTCTGCGGCGGGCTTCATCAAGGACCCCGAGCTCCTGCATTTCGTCGACACGGTCAACCGCCAGAACAATCCGCTGGCGCAGCTCGACTTGCTGCAGGACGGCGATAAGCCCAACCCGCCCAAGATCCACTGAGCACGGAGCAGGCCACACGGCCTGCCCGTCATCAGTCGGCCGCGCGCAGGGCCTTGCGCAGCTCGACTCCCAGTTCCGGCTTGTGGGCAAAGGGGTCGGTGGGGTTGCGCGCCTGCAGGATGTCTTCCAGTCGCGTCTGCACCGAGGCGATGGCCTTGGGATGGCTGTAGATGTAGAACTGGTTGGTCGAAATGGCATCGAAGACTTTCTGCGCCACCTCCCGCGCCGTCACCTTGCCCGAACTGACCGCCTTGTCGCTCATCGCCTGTCCGATCAGCTGGCTGCGCGTGGGCTTGGCGGCGGCGAGTGCCCCCGGCCGATTGCGCTCGCTCTGGTGAATGCCGGTCGGCACAAAGAAAGGGCAAAGCACCGACGCGCCAACCTGGTCGGTCACGAGCGAAAGGTCCTGGTACAGCGTCTCACTCAGGGCCACCACGGCGTGCTTGCTCACGTTGTAGATCCCCATATTCGGTGGCGCCAGCAGGCCGGCCATGCTGGCCGTGTTGACGATGTGCCCCCGGTACTGCGGATCCTTGCGGGCGGCTTCGAGCATCATCGGGGTGAACAGGCGCACGCCGTGGATCACCCCCCAGAGGTTGACGCCCAGCACCCACTGCCAGTCCTGCACCGTGTTCTCCCAGACCAGGCCGCCAGCACCGACACCGGCGTTGTTGAAGACGAAGTGCGGTGCGCCAAAGCGCTCCTGTACCCGGCGGGCCAGGTGTTCCATCTGGGCCGCGTCCGAGACGTCCACCTGAAGCGCCAGCACATCCGCCCCCGCGGCCTGC
>DALYHW010000170.1:2730-6328 GCA_031970695.1 Hylemonella sp. | reverse complement strand
ACGCGCAACACCAGCTTCTCGGCGTTGTCCTCCACGCTGTCGTCGATGAAGACGGCGCGCTTGGTGACGGTGCGCTCGCACTCCAGCTCGGGCTGCTGGGCATTGAAGCGGTGGCTGGCCAGCGTGTCCTTCCAGCGCCGCAGGAACTTGCGGTGGTTGATCGCCTGGAAGCGCTTCATGCCGGTGCCGGTGACGCTGGTGCCCGCCGTCTGGCCTTCCAGGTGGACCACCGCCGACGCCGGCTGCACCATCACCCGCCAGCCCGCCGCGCGCACGCGGAAGCACAGGTCGGTGTCCTCGTAATAGGCCGGCGCGAACTCGGCGTCAAAGCCGCCCATCTGCGAGAACAGCTCGCGAGGGATCATCAGCGCCGCACCCGACACGTAGTCGGCGTCGCGCAGGTAGTTGAAGCGCGGGTCGTCCACATGCGCCCCGCGGCCGTAGTTCCAGCCATCCCCCAGGCGCCAGATGATGCCGCCCGACTCCTGCAGCAGGCCGTCGCCCCCGATCAGGCGCGAGCCGACGATGCCCAGGCGCGGCACCGCGTCATAGGTCTGCAGCAGCGCGTCCAGCCAGCCGTCCTGCACCAGGGTGTCGTTGTTCAGGAACAGCAGGTACTGCCCCCGCGCCTCGGCCGCGCCGCGGTTGCACGAGCCGACGAAGCCCCGGTTCTTCTCGTTGCGCAGCACGCGCACCGTGCCGCCGAACACCAGCGGCGCCAGCAGCGTCTCGTCACTGCTGGCGTCGTCCACCACGATGACCTCGAACGAGGCCTCGGGCAGGTGCTCGAGCAGGCTCTTGAGGCAGTCGTAGGTGAGTTGGAACTTGCCGTGGACGGGGATGATGATGGAGGCGGTGGGGGCTGCGTCCGCCGTAGGCAGCAATACCGGCTCGTACCGTTGCCCAAGTTCACCCAAGGCCCGGCCGAACCAGCCCGCCGGCCCAGAGGTCTCGACGGATGCCTCCAGTCCGCTTGCACGCGCGGCCAGGAAGGCTTGACGAGCGGTCAGCCGCGCCAGTTGGTCGGCCATGGCACCGACTACTCTGTTGAGGTCCTCCGGCTCACGCGCTTGACCGATCTCGTTGTTGACAGCTTGGCCCAGCAGGCTTTCAAGTCGCGAGTCAAAGCTCGTGTCTTCACGAACCAGTAACTTGGGAGAGCCTTCCAGATCGATCCGATCTGGCAGCCTGAGCACCCGGATCGTGTGCACGGAGTCAGGCAGCAGCGAAGGATCAAGATTCAGGCCGAATGCATGGTTGCCTCGCCCGCCCAGGCTCTGAAGATCCTTGCGGAATTTGTCAGCACGGACTGTGGCCAGGACACGGTCCCCATCCAGAATCTCGACCAGAACTACCCCTTCTGGGTCTTCTGGATTCCATGCCCACCCGGATATTCTGTTCGACTCAACACGATCAACGGCACCCAAAAGCGTCGACATCTGCGCCCCCTACTGAATAGGCTCACCTTAAAAATCAAGCTTACATTCGGGCACCAAAACTCCGTTACCCTTCAGAAACTCCGAAAAGCCCTCCGCCAACTCTCGACGCCTCACATCAAATTCCGACGGAGAGAACTGAAAATACCGCTCAACCGTACCCAGCCCGATGCCTCCTTTGATGACATCCTCTGCCAAGCAATATGGCAATTTCATTGTTTGACACAGCTCCAGGGTCCGGCTGTCGTGCACAACGCAAAGTGCTGGGACTCCGGCCTGAATGGCCAACATCGTGCCGTGAAAGCGTGTCCCGATCACGAAGTCGTGCGAGCGGATGCATTTCCACCAGTCATCAACGTCAAAGAAGACACTGAAGTGGTCTTTCACCCACTTCACGAAATCCTTCAGGCTGTCCTCAGGACGAATCAATTTTCGCAGCCCCTCGATCTCTGCTGGCGCCACGCCATCAAACTCGCCATTGGCGAGTTTGACCATCGACACCGGATGCTGAACGATGTAGCGACCACCTGTCTTCGTCGCGAGATCGGCTAGGCTGGACTCCAGAACCGAGGGAATACGCGGGGTGCTTCCGCCCGTCACAGCCACCCGGCGCGGCGGCCATGTCACGGCTTTGGCGATGGTCGCCCCAAGTTGCCGATCAGCGCTCAGATGCAGGGATGGGCATCCAAGAACGACAGCAGACTTCCCTAGCCCGTACTTCTCCATGATTCGCCGGGAGTACTCACCACGGACCGCGACATTGGGATTTCCTGAAGGCGATCGGGCACAAACCTCATGCAACCAACCCTTAGTGCCGGCCTGCAAGACTGGTATCGACCCGTCGTCATCGTTCTGCCCACCCAATCCGATCGCCACAACAGCTTGCGATTGGGTTTGCAGGTATTCCATCTGACTTTGCAGATTTGTGTGCTTGCCCAGTTGGTTGGCACAGGGAATCACGAATGTATCACCGAGCGCGGCCGTGACCCGCTGATTTGCTCCGTATGAGGTACTGCTGACCCCGCTGCCAAACAGTACTTCCGAAATCGCTGTCTGGAATGCGATGTTGCCCGTGTTTCCGGTTTGGCGGAAAGGTTCATCTATCGAGTCCCCCGCCCTGAAGCCTTTCACCCGGCCAGTCTTCCCGAGAATCACCGGTCGCCTCGCCGCGACGCCGGGCCGGCTGACCACTGCAGACTTCCCTGCCATGGTCGAATCGCTGTTGGAGGCACGGGCCTCGGGCTTGGGCCTCATTGACACCACCGGCGACGCCGTTGAGACCTGCTTCAAGTCGGCCAACTGACGCTCCACTTCTGAGATGCGTGTGGCCTGGAAGACGACGATCTCACTCAGCCGTTCGACCAGTTTCGCCAGATCGATCTCGGAAGCAGGCCGGGACAAGGACTGCGGTTGCAGCGGCGCTTGCCCGCGGGCCGCCAGCAGTGTGTTGACCGCCATGACGTCAAGGGTACTGTCCGCCCACACTTGGGCCAAATCGCTGGCACTGGGGAGCATCTTGCAGAAGTCATGCAGTCCCACAGTACCAGGCACCCCCGCTCGCGGTACAACATCCTTGTTGAACTGAGCGACTGAGGTCGGCGCCGAAAACTGCGAGTTGAAGAGGCTGCGCAGATAGAGGTCCTCCAGCTGCAACGACTCATTCGCCTTCCCCGACGAGCTCAAATCGACCCCTAGCAAGGAGCCAAAATCCTTTACTACGTCGCCCACAGCGTCGAAGTTCCGGACCTCCAATTGACCCGAGCACCATTCATCCCAAGGCTTAAGCAACGGCGAAAACCGAGGCGGCGATTCCGCCACCCAAGACTTAAATCCCCGAACCGGACCTGTGTAAGTCTTGTGTTTTATGCCCCACTGAAAGTAGGCACTTCGAGCCCATTCATCATGGGCCCGCAAGTAAACGATGACGGAAATCTGCAATGCCCCACGAGCCTTGATCAAATCAAGAACAGGCACCACCAAATCCGACATTCGAAGAAACTGCTCGTTACTCCAAATCAAGACGCCATCTTCTGGCAACTTGTCGGCCTCACCAAAGATAATTCCCGCCGCCTCTTCGACAAATAACTTCAACCGTTCCCGCTGGGTCGCTATATGTGTCCCAGGGCTTTGCCAAGGGTAGAGCTTGCTTTCCCCCGCCTCCA
>DALYHW010000170.1:0-2720 GCA_031970695.1 Hylemonella sp. | reverse complement strand
CCGATCATGCTGCTGTTCGGCGGCGAGGCGATGGCCGCGTTCCGCGAGTACAAGCAGCGGCTCGCCTCCGGCGCGATGCCGCGTTCGGCCAAGGCTGCGCGGGACTGTTTGAGCCCCATCTGGATCGAAGTACTGCCAGTCTTACCCGCCCCAATATGAACTACCAACCTCCTCATTAATCAACTCCGCCCTTCAATGCGTTGGCAATGTTGACCAGGGCGCTTCCGGGCTCAATACCGTTATGACGCAAAAACTCCACGTAGCGGGCAGCCAAATGCTGACGGTTGCGATCAAAGGCATCTGGATCAAACTGGATCAATTCACCGATCTGTTCTCTGGAGACGCCGCCCTGGACATCCTTGGCTCGCACGTATGGAACGCACATCGTCTCGCACAACTCGAGAATCCGGGAGTCATGTGCAATGCAAAGGCCGGGAACCCCCGCTTGCAGGCCAAGCATGACACCGTGGATGCGGGCACCGATCACAACATCAAATCCCCGCAGGTACTCCAGCCAACCCGGAATATCGAAGAAGGCGCGACCATATCGCCGAGTCCAGGCAATGAACTCGTCGTCCATCAATTCCGGACACATGTAGTCACGGCACTCCTTGCGATCGGCATCGGGAAGCAGCGCCGCTTCGCCGCGGGCCACCTGAACCATTTCGATGGGACTCTGGGCGATGTAGGCGCCACCCGTCGCCGTCACAAGTCGGGTCAACGACTGCTCAAGACGACTCAAAGAACGCCATCGCTGATGACCTGCGGCCACAGCAACCCGATCGAACCGATTCAGCTTCGCTGCAATTGCTTGCCCCAGGAAGGGATTTGGGTTGATGTAGAGGGTGGGGCATCCCAACACCACAGCATGCTGTGCCAACCCATATCTTTCCAGGGCGCGCAGGGTGAACTCCCCACGGACGCTGATGTTCGGCGCCGCGGTCGGCGCCTTTTCAGTGATACCTCGCACCCATCTCAGGGTGCCCTCTGGAATGTCAGGCAGGTCACCATCTTGGGAAGCTTGTGCTCCCAGACCGATTGCAACCATCTTCTTGTCGACTTGGGAAAACCGGTCCGCCAGACTTCCGTAGTCGGCATGCACCCCTAGCTGGTTCGCACAGGGCAACACTGCAATACCTGTCTTCGCATTGATCTCGCCTTGCGGCGCGTACCAGCTCACCGACTCCTTGAAGCCACCAAGCTGTTCGTTGATCGCATAGTGGAACGCGAGGTTGCCAGTGTTGTGCCCGACGAGGTTGTACAGATCCTTGGTGGACCGAAAGGCAGCGTCCTGAATGCCAGTTTGCAACCCGAGAATGAATGTGTCTTGCACGCGGGACCCTCTCTATCAAGTGGCGGACATCAAGGGGAGGTGAGCAGATGCACAGGCCTGATACGTCAGCGGCGTTTGAATCCCCTCCCGAAGCCTCTCCCAAGTCTCGCGGCCGGCGGCGAGCGCCATGAACTTGCTGGCCCAGTCCAGATGATTACCGGCAGCCACATGGATGCCATCCACCCCGTCGCGAACCTTCTCAGCCATGCCGCCGATGTTGGAGACCATCAGGGGACGGCCCAGCACGAACGCCTCTTGAATGACCATCGGCGAGTTTTCCCACCAGATGGATGGCACCACGACCCAGTCCACGGCGGCCATCCGGGCCCGCAGCTCGTGGGGCTGGTAGGGGCCGACCCAGCGCAGACAGCCGCTCTTGATCAGGGGCTCGCTCAGGTTCTGGATGCGCGCCTTGAACTCGTCGGTCTGCCACTCCAAGTTGGCCCCATGCACTTCGAGGACGAGGCGCTTTCGATCCGCCTTGCCCAGGTCGTTGAGCGCCTCCAGCAGCACATCAATGCCCTTGAACGGGTTGATCTGGCCAAAGAAGCCGAAGCGGTTGCGCGTCTCGCCGTCGGCCAATGGGCGGGGCGGCAGCGGCTCTTCGGGCGACTGTCCGTTCTCGATCACGACGATGCGCTCCGGGGCGATGCCCCAGGCGATGTAGCGCTGGCGCAGGAACTCGGACGGCGAGACGAATTGGTCGACCAGGTCGAAGTGGCTCTGGAAGAAGCGTTTGCGCATCCAGAAGTCCTCGGCACTGGAGTCCGGGAAGCACTGGTGGCATTCGTCAAAGCTCTCGCGGCTGCAGAGCCGCTTGGAGTTGGCCTTGACCATCTGGCCGTTCTGGCGGCAGATGGCCATGTACTCGTGCAGCGTCATGACGATGCGGATGGACGGATCCACCTGCTTGATGACGCGGAGGTACTCCAGTCCCAGGTGCGCGTAGTGGTGGGTGTGGACCACCGTGGGCTTCAGCGCACGGATCAGGTCGGCAAACCAGGTGACCACCGACTCCTGGTGGGCGGCCTTCATCATGTGCCAGTTGCCGACCGCCTGTTCCCACAGGTATTCGTTGGCCCGGCGCATGGTGATGTGACCGCTGGCCCCGCGGCCACGGTCGGCGCGTCCCAGGTACCAGGCATCCTCGACGGCGGGGTTGGCGCGGTAGGCCTTGAACAGGTTGTAGGCGGCGATCTCGCCGCCGCCCAGGCTGAAGTCCGGGTGGGCGTGGGCCATCACCAGGATGCGTTGCGTGCTGCTCATGGGACTGCTTGCTGCGGATCAGATCGTGTCGGAGGACGTCTCGGCCAGCAGGCCGGCCCAACGCTGCTGGTGGCGCACGGCGTTCAGGATGACGATGCGGGTGCGGAAGTCGCCCTGACCC
>DALYHW010000169.1:0-6404 GCA_031970695.1 Hylemonella sp. | reverse complement strand
GCCGCCGCGGGTGCTGCTGGCCTTCCGGCTCGACGCCGACGAATGGCAGGGTAACCGACGGGTGCGCTTCCTGGTCGAGGGCGCGGAGGTCTGACCGCTCCCGGGGCTCAGGCCTGCCCCAAGGCGAGTTGGGGCCGTTGCTGCAGGCGGAACACGCTGACCGTCTGCACCAGTTCACGCGACTGCGCCTTCAGGCTGGCCGCGGCCGCAGCCATCTGCTCCACCAGGGCGGCATTCTGCTGGGTGGTCTGGTCCATGTGCACCACGGCCTCGCCAACCTGTGCCACCCCTGTGCTCTGCTCGCTGCTGGCGCTGCTGATCTCGCCGATGATCCGGGTCACCGTACGGATGGCCTCGACCACCTCGATCATGGTGGTGCCCGCCTGGTCCACCAGCGAACTGCCGTGTTCCACCCGGCTGACGCTGTCGCTGATGAGCTGCTTGATTTCGCGAGCGGCCCCCGCACTGCGTTGCGCCAGCGCACGCACCTCGGCTGCCACGACCGCGAAACCCCGGCCCTGCTCACCTGCGCGCGCGGCCTCGACGGCGGCGTTGAGCGCCAGGATATTCGTCTGAAAGGCGATGCCGTCGATGACGCCGATGATGTCGTGGATGCGACGCGCACTGTCGTTGATCCCTTTCATCGTATCCACCACCCTGGACACCACCTGCCCGCCCTGCTCGGCCACCGCAGAGGCATTCTGCGCGAGCTGGCTGGCCTGGCGCGCGTGGTCCGCCGTCTGTTGCACGGTCGATCCGAGCTCCTCCATGGACGCAGCCGTTTCCTCCAGCGAACTGGCCTGACGTTCGGTCCTGGCGGACAGCTCCTGGTTGCCCTGCGCAATTTCCGCCGACGCCACGGCAACGCTCTCGGAGCCCTCGCGTACGCGGGCGACCACATCGGCGAGCCGTTGCTGCATCACCTGCAGCGCCTGCAGCAGCTGGGCCATTTCGTCGCGCCCGCGGAACTCGATGGCGGCCGACAGGTTGCCGGCAGCCACTTCCTGCGCCACATCCACCGCCTGCCGGATGGGCCGGATGACGGAGCGGCACACGAAGAAGCACACGACCACACTCGAGGCACAGACCAGCGCCATGAGCACGAGGCTGATGACAGTGGACTGCTTGCCGGTCACGCCGGCCCGTTCGGAGATGGCTTGGGACTCCTTGCTGATGGCGACGATGGCCTCGTCCAGCAAGCGCGCGGGCGCCCGGTCCATGCCGGTCACCGCCGCATCGCCGGCCTTGGGATCGAACTGGGCAGCTTGAAAGGCTTCAAAACCCTTGCGGTATCCCTCGCCCATGGTGCCATGCGCCTGCAGAAAGCGCTCCACCAGATGGCGTCCCTCACCGGCCGGCATGACGGCCATCAACTGCCGGCCACGTTCAGACACCTTGATCTCGTGCGCCACGAAGCTGGACCAGTAACGGTCCAGCTGTTTGGAATCCTGGCCTCGCAGCAGGGTGTTTTTCCACTCCTGTACCTGCGTCTTGAAATCGACCAGCATGTCCGAGGCCTGCCGCTCCATGGCGTTGTGGGCCTGGACATCGACCTCATACACCGCCAGCGCGCGGTTGAGCTGGTAGATGCCGAACAGCGCTGCCGCGACGAGCAGCGCAATCGTGACCGCGAAGGTCAGGGTAAGCCGGGATCCGATGGTCATCGTCTGTCCAGGTGCCGGGGCACCCGCCTGCTTGTTGGGTCGAAACCACTCTGACCGCGCCCAATCCAGGGCGTCAAGCGCCGTAGCGCCAGCGCCCGGGCTGGCGAGGGTATCTGCCTGGCCGCGAGGGCGTACCCGCGGTGACTAGACCACCGCGACGCGGTTACGTCCGGCTTCCTTGGCCTGGTAGAGCGCGCGGTCGGCCCGCGCCAGCAGGGTGTCGATCTGGGTTTCGTCAGGGTCGTTGACCGTGACGCCAATGCTGACCGTGATGGCCGGCAGACCAGGAACGGGTTCGGCCACCTGGGCCAGGATGCGCTGGGCCACGGCTTTGGCTTCCTCCAGCCCGGTTTCAGGCAGCAGGATCACAAACTCCTCGCCACCGAAGCGCGCCAGCAGGTCGGGCCGGCGCAACAGGGCCGAGACCCGGCTCACGAAGTCCACGAGCACGCGGTCGCCCATCTGGTGGCCCAGCGTGTCGTTGACCGACTTGAAGTGGTCGATGTCCATCAGCAGCAGGGCCATGCTGCGGCGATGGCGGCGACAGCGGGCGAGCTCCTGCTCGCAGGCCTCGATGAGCACGCGCCGTGCCAGCGCACCGGTGAGTGAGTCGCGCGTGGCCAGCTGCTCGAACTCACTGCGCAGCCGCTCGGCCGACAGCATCAGCAGGCCCACGGTGATCGCGATGACCATCAGTGCATTGGCCGTGACGTACAAGGTCTGCACCCGCGTGGGGGTGAGCAGCCCCTCCTCGGGCAGAGGCAGCAACGTGGCCAGCAGGCGCAGGCTGATGACCATGGCATGCGCGACCATCGCGATGACGGTGAAGCGGGTCGCGAAGTTCTCGGAGCCATGACGCCAGACGACCCGCGCATTGGCCAGCAGGATGCTGATCCACCCCAGGCACACCAGCTGCACGCGGGCGTTGAAGTTCGGCTCGTACAGAGTGAACCAGACCAGCGCCGGCAGCAGCAGGGCGAGCAGCGGATACCAGACGCGGTAGCCCGGTTGCAGGCCGAAGAACAGCTGGCAGCCGAAATAGATCAACAGGATGCCCTCGAGCAGCATCACGTTGGCGCCGACGATGGAGACGATGTCGGGGATCTGGCCGCGCAGGCCAAACAGGAAGGTCGACACGGCAACCAGCACCGGGCCCATGATCCAGTAACCCAGGCCCTTGAGGGTGCGGGGATAACTCAGGCGCACGAGCAGCATCACCAGCGAGAGCAGCATCGCCAGGATGCCGCTCATGAAGATGACGGTGCGCAGGTCGAGATTCATCATGGGCAGGCGGCCGGGCTCGGCGTACAGGCGGGATGTCTATGCGGAGCGGCCGCCGGACTCATCCCATCAGGTCCTCGGCACGGCGTGGCGCGCGGTCCAGGTGGTAGAGGAAAAAGACCAGCAGCCCGGTCGCAACGACCATGAGCAGGGGGCCAAACAGCCAGAACAGCAGCGGCACCGTGAAGTAGTAGGCCCGCATGCCCAGGCGGTAGAAGATGGCCGCACGGTTGAGCTCGGCGCCCACATGGGCCGGCTGCGTCACCTCGCGGCGCAGGTCTGCCGGCGTGTTGATCTGGTAACCGATGTGATGGTAGAGGCGGATCGACAGGCAGAAGGCGAAGAACGCGAACAGCAGGTCGAAGAGCATGACCAGCAGCTTGAGCAGCCAGATATCGGCGCTGTGCTGGCCCAGCAGGTTGAGCGCGTGCCAAGTGCCCGACATCTTGTCACCCTGGGCGCTGAGCGTAAGCACGCCGATGATCAGCAGGATGGCCGTGGAGGCCATGAAACTCGAGGCCATGGTGGAGTTGCGCAGCGTCTGCACGGCCAGGATGTCGCGGCCATCGCGCATGACACCCTCCACCCAGGCCATCCGCGCTGCATTCATGCCATACAGGGCACTGGCCGCCGGATCCTGGCGGTCACGCCAGCGCAGGTACAGCTGGTAGCCCGCCACGGAGCCCACACTCAAGACCAGCCCCAGGAAATCAAACAGATGGGTCAGGACAAAATCAGCCATGGGCGCATTGTGCCAGCACGGCGCCCTGCAGGCCGGGTGCCCGACGCCTACAATTGAAACCGTGAGTTCCATCCTCAACGCCGACCTGCACTGCCACTCCGTCGTCTCTGACGGCACCCTCACGCCAGAGGAGCTGGCGGCGCGGGCGCACGCCAACGGCGTCGAACTCTGGGCGCTGACGGACCACGACGAGATCGGGGGCCAGCAGCGGGCCCTGGCGGCCGCTCGTGCCTACAAGCTGCCCTACCTGACCGGGACCGAGATCTCCATCACCTTCGCCGGCCAGACAGTGCACATCGTCGGCCTGGGCTTTGACGCGGCCGATCCGCGCATGCACGAAGGCCTGCGCGCCACGCGCGGCGGCCGCGGCGGCCGGGCGCAGGAGATGGCTGCCAGCCTGGCGGCCGTTGGCATCCACGGCGCCTACGAAGGTGCCCTCAAGTACGCGGGCAACCCGGAGCTGATCTCGCGCACCCATTTCGCGCGTTTCCTGGTGGAGACCGGCGTCTGCCGCGACACCAGCGAGGTATTCCGCAAATACCTCACCGAAGGCAAGCCCGGCTACGTGCCCCACCGCTGGGCCACGCTGCGTGACGCCATCACCTGGATCGGGGAGGCCGGCGGCGTGGCCGTGATCGCCCACCCCGCGCGCTACAGCTTCACGCCCACCGAAGAGTACGCCCTGTTCTCCGAATTCAAAGCCCACGGCGGCGCCGCGGTCGAGGTCGTCACCGGCAGCCACAGCGCCGCCGAGTATGTGAAGTACGCCGAGATGGCGCGCGAATTCGGCCTGGCCGCATCGCGCGGCAGCGACTTCCACAGCCCCGACGAATCACACACCGACCTCGGCGCACTGCCCTACCTGCCGGGCCAGCTCACACCGGTGTGGGAACTGCTGGCGGACCGCATCCAGTGAAGCCGCCCACGGCCTCCCTGGCCGGCCCGCTGCTGGCGCTTGCGGCACTGGCCTGCTTCGCCACGCTGGACACCTCGGCCAAGGTCGTGGCGCTCACCCTGCCCGTGTTGCTGGGCCTGTGGTTCCGCTATGTATTCCAGGCCGTGATCACCACCGCCATCATGCTGCCGCAGCGCGGCCGCGCCCTGTTTCGCACGCGGCGCCTGGGGGCCCAGCTGCTGCGCGGCCTGCTGCTGGCGGTCACCAGCCTCTTCACCTTTCTCAGCGTGAAGTACCTCCCCGTGGGCGAGTTCACCGCGATCGCCATGATCACGCCACTGGTGGTCACGCTGCTGGCCGCCACCTTGCTGCGTGAACATGTCTCGCGCCGCCGCTGGCTGCTGGTGGCCGGTGGTTTTCTGGGCACGCTGATGATTGTGCGCCCGGGCGGCGCGCTGTTCGGCTGGTACACCCTGCTGCCGCTGGCCATGGTCAGCACCTACTCCGCGTTCCAGATCGTCACCAGCCAGCTCGTCAAGACCGAGGACGCCGTCACCATGCACGTCTACACCGGCTGGGTGGGTACGGTGCTGGCCTCGCTGGCCCTGCCCTTCATCTGGGTCACGCCGCAGACCACCACCGAATGGCTGGCGCTGACGCTCATGGGCCTGATGGGCACCATCGGCCACTTCCTGCTCATCCTGGCCTACCGCCGCTCGCCGGCCGCGACCCTGATGCCCCTGCTGTACGCGCAGATCGCCTTCGCGATGCTCGGCGGCTGGCTGGTGTTCAGCCACGTGCCCGATGGCTGGTCGCTGCTGGGCATGGCGCTGATCGCCTTCTGCGGTGCGGCCAGCGCCTGGCTGGCCGTGCTGGAGAGCCGCATGAAGCTCGAGCCACTGGAAGTCTGAAGAGAAGAGGGACAATCCAGCCATGGCCCAGCTTTTCGACGTCCACCCCGAGACCCCCCACGTCCGCCTGCTCAAGCAGGCCGTCGCCCTGCTGGAAAAGGGCGGCGTACTGGCGGTACCCACGGATTCGAGCTACGCCCTGGTCTGCCATATCGACGACAAGGCTGCGGCCGACCGCCTGCGCCAGATCCGCGGCGTGGACGACCGCCACCACCTCACCCTGCTGTGCCGGGACCTGGCCGAGCTGGCCAGCTACGCGCGCGTGGACAACCGCCAGTACCGCCTGCTCAAGGCCGCCACACCCGGCCCCTGGACCTTCATCCTCGAAGCGACCAAGGAAGTACCGCGCCGCGTGAGCCATCCCTCGCGCAAGACCATCGGCCTGCGTGTGCCCGAGCACAAGGTACTGCACGAGCTGCTGGCGCTGCACAGCGGCCCGCTGCTGGCCACCACGCTGATCCCCGAGGGCGAGGACGACCCGCTTAACGATGCGCACGAGATCCGCGAGCGCTACCAGCACCAGCTGGCCGCCGTGATCGACGCCGGGGCCTGCCCGCACGAGCCCACCACGGTGATCGACCTCAGCGGCGAGGAGCCCGAGGTGCTGCGCCGCGGCCGCGGCGACCCGGCGGAACTGGGCCTCTGAGGCGCCTCGCTTATACCGGGATCGCCCCGGCTCTCTGAGACAATCTAGGGCCTGTTAACACTAATTTCTCAAGATGCGTTGCGAATCAAAAAAGTCTTGCGGTAGGCGCGTAGTCGCAGCCGGAGTCTCCCTCCGGCAAGGCTACGCAACACCCCGCATGGCTTTTTTGGTCGCACCCCGGAGGGAACGTGGTGAAAACTGCGCCACTCGTTGTTGCACTCCTAGCCCAGGCGACCAGCCTGGGCGTCGTCGCGCGCCTAGATTG
>DALYHW010000168.1:1407-6413 GCA_031970695.1 Hylemonella sp. | reverse complement strand
ATGGCCGGGGCCGAAGCGCCGGCCACGCCATTGCCCGAGTCGACCACGATCTTCATGGGGCGCGCGAGTTTCACGTCGCCAACGATGCGGTCGCGGTACGGCGCGTAGACATTCAGGTGGGTGACCTTGCCGCCGGCGCGCAGCTGCCAGGACTCCGTCTCCATCGTGCGGCGCAGGGCCTGGATTTCCTCGCCATAAATGGCGCGCCCGGCCAGCACCATCTTGAAGCCGTTGTAATCGGCCGGGTTGTGGCTGCCGGTCACCTGGATGCCGCTGCGGCACACCGTGCTGGCGGCGAAGTAGAGCATGGGCGTCGTGACCATGCCGACGTCGATGACCTCGATGCCGGCAGCCGCCAGACCCCGGATCAGGGCGGCACTGAGGGCCGGGCCGCTCAGGCGCCCGTCGCGCCCGACCGCCACACGGGTCTCGCCCGCCTGCTGCGCCGCGGTGCCGAATGCCCGCCCCAGGGCCTCGGCCACATGCTCGTCCAGGGTGCTCGGCACAATGCCGCGAATGTCATAGGCTTTGAATATGGAAGCTGCTACTTGCATGGCATTTTGCGGTGGCCGCGCCCGCGGCCACCCCAGGGTTCTGTGCTGATTCGTTGCGGGTGGGCCATTGTAGGCGGCAGGCCTGTCCGACCCGACGCAGCGCCGGGATAATGACTTCCACACAGCCCGGCTGTCCTTCCATGAATTCCGCCCGCAAGACCAAACTCAAGATCAAACAGCACCCGCCGCGCAACCCGCTGGTGGCGCCAGCGCTGCAACGCAAGGCCGGGTCGCACCGCAAGTCGGGCAAGTCGCGCCGGCAGGCCGCTCAGCAGCAGTTGCGACAAGCCTTGCGCGATCCCAATACCTGACCGGAAACTGACTTCGCAAAACAATTCCCATTACGTGAATTCACACAACAGTTCCGGGGGAAATTCACATTTGGAAACACGCTTCGGGGCCATCGGTGGCGGCAAGGGCACGGCCCGCCTTTAGCATCACGATCAATGTGATGACTTATTAATTGGGTGGTCTGCGCTCGCCTGTGGCCGGCCGGACACCCCGTGATGCCATGGGCGCAATTCAAGAGACAACAAGTGCAGCCCGCCCGTCGAAAAAGTCCGAACCGACGCGCAGCCCGCTGGCCGGCGACACGGTGGTCTACCTGACGCTGGCGGTGCTGATCTGGCTGACCTGGCAGGTCAGCCGGCTGGACCTATTCACCGCCGGCGACGACGTCGGCTACTGGCTGGGGGTGGCCGGCGGCACCATGATGCTGCTGCTGTTCAGCTACCCCTTGCGCAAGCATTTCCGCTTTGCCCAGAACTGGGGCCGGGTGAAATGGTGGTTCCTCGTCCACATGGTGCTGGGCGTGGGCGGCCCCCTGATCATCCTGCTGCACTCGACCTTCCACATCGGCTCGCTCAATGCCGGCGTGGCCCTCTACAGCATGATCATCGTGGCTTCCAGCGGTGTGGTCGGGCGTTTCATCTATGCGCGGGTGCACCGCGGCCTGCGCGGCGAACAGACCAGCCTCAAGGAACTGCAGGCCCGTGCCAAGTTCGACCAGGACGAGGTGCGCTCCCGGCTGGCCTTCGCGCCCAAGGTGGAAGCCGCCCTCAAGGCCTTCGAGCAGGCTGAGCTGCAGGCCGCGCCGGGCTGGCTGACCTGGACGCGCCAGGTGTTCTGGCTGCCGGTCAAGCAGTGGATCGTCTACCGCCGCTGCGTGCACGACCTGCGCATGCCCATCCGCAAGCTGGCGCGCCACGGGCAGTGGCAGCACGAGGACCTGGTGCGCCGGGAGGCCATGAGCCGCAAGCTGGTGCGACGTTACCTCAACGCCGTGGTCCGGGTCGCGCAGTACACCGCCTACGAGCGTATGTTCTCGCTCTGGCACATCGCCCACATCCCCTTCGTGTACCTGCTCATCATCAGTGCCATCGTGCACGTGATTGCGGTCCACATGTACTGAACAACCGGGGCGCGTTTGCATGTTGCCGGCTGGTTTGCACCAATACCTCGCGCTGCGCCGTGTACGGCTCGGTGTGGTGCTGCTGGCCTTGCTGCTGTGCGGCCTGTCCGGACCGGTGGCGGCGCAGAGCATCGAGACCGTGATTTCGCCGGGCACGCTGATCAAGGACCACGCGAAGTACGACGACGACTGCAAGCAGTGCCACGTGCGCTTCGACCGCAAGGCCCAGGACGGCCGCTGCATGGACTGCCACAAGGAGGTCGGCGCCGACGTGCGCGACAAGACCGGTTACCACGGACGCATGAAGCCGCAGGCCTGTCGCAGCTGCCATACCGACCACAAGGGCCGGGACATGCGGATCGCCGACTTCGACAAGACCAGGTTCGACCATGCGCAAACCGACTTTGCGTTGCGCGGCAAGCACGTCGACACCGACTGTGAGAAATGCCACACCAGTGGCAAGAAATACCGCGAGGCGGCCCAGGGCTGCAACGACTGTCACAGGAAAGACGATGTGCACAAGGGCTCTTTGGGTGCCAAATGCGCGGACTGCCATACCGAGAAAAACTGGAAGGAAGCCCGCTTCGACCACGGCAAGACCCGCTTCGCCCTCAAGGACAAGCATGCCGACGTGAAGTGCGCCGACTGCCACAAGGACAATAGGTACAAGGACACGCCCCTGGCCTGCGTCTCCTGCCACAAGAAGGATGACGACAGCCGCAACGGCCACAAAGGCCAGTTCGGCGAAAAGTGCGAGACCTGCCACACCGCGAAATCCTGGAAGGATGAGACCTTCAACCACGACACGGACACCAAGTACGTGCTGCGCGGCAAGCACATCAAGACCGGCTGCACCAGCTGCCATACCGGGCACCTCTACAAGGTCAAGCTCAGCCAGGAGTGCTACGCCTGCCACAAGAAGGACGACAAGCACAAGGAAAGCCTGGGCAAGAACTGCGGCAGCTGCCATACCGAGCGGGACTGGAAGGAAAAGGCCAAGTTCGACCACGACAAGACCGACTTCCCGCTGCTGGGCAAACATGCCCGGGTGGAGTGCAAGGACTGCCACAAGAGCGTGATGTTCAAGGAAGCGCCCAAGGACTGCTACGGCTGCCACAAGAAGGACGACAAGCACGAACGCAGCCTGGGCGAGAAGTGTGCCGACTGCCACACGGAGAAGGACTTGAAGAACACGACCGGCCGCTTCGACCACGATAAGACCCGGTTCCAGCTGCGCAACGCCCATGCGGAAAAGAACGTCAAATGCACGGCCTGCCACAGGGACCTGCGCAGCTTCCGCCCCACGCCGCTGGACTGCTACAGCTGCCACAAGAAGGACGACAAGCACGAAGGTCAGGAAGGGACGAAGTGCGAGTCCTGCCACAACGACAAGTCCTGGAAGGACACGCGCTTCGACCACGGCCAGTCGCGCTTTCCGCTGACAGGCAAGCACATCGTCCTCGCCTGCAAGAAATGCCACGAAACAGCTCGTTACAAGGACGCGCCGCGGGATTGTTATGGTTGCCACAGAAAGGACGACCAGCACAAGCTCAAGTTCGGCGTCAAGTGCGAGAACTGCCACAACACGCGCTCGTGGGGCCTGTGGAACTTCGACCACAACGTGCGTACCAGCTACAAACTCGACGGCGCGCACCGCAAGGTGGCCTGCGAAAGCTGCCACCGCGAGCCGGCGCCGCGCGGCAAGGATGCCGCGACAGTCGGCAGCAGCTGCATCGGCTGCCACCGCAAGGAAGATATCCATGACGGCCAGTTTGGCAATCGCTGTGAGCAGTGTCACAGCACGGACAACTGGAAAAACTTCAAGAACCGGATCGGCGTGCTGTTCGATCCCGAGCGCTCACCCGCAAGCAATGCCTGGCTGGCCAGGAACTGAAACGAGAGGATGTGTCCCATGATGACCCGTATCAGCCTTCTCCAGCGAACCACCGCGACGCTTCGGCACTTGTGGTCGGGTGTCCTGATCGCCCTGGCCCTCGGCTGCGGCATTGCTCCCGCACAGGCACAGAGCCCCGTGCGGTCCTACGATCACGTGAAGACAGGCTTCCTGCTCACCGGTGTGCATGCCTCGCAGCGCTGCGAGTCCTGTCACATGAATGGCGTGTTCCGTGGTACGCCACGTGACTGCGCGAGCTGCCACAGCTCGGGCGCCCTGCTGGCCGCGCAGAATGTGGTCAAGCCTCAGACGCACATCCCGACGACCCAGTCCTGCGACACCTGCCACAACACCGTCCGGTTCAGCGGCGCGCGTTTCAACCATGCGGGCGTGGCCCCCACCTCCTGCACGACCTGCCACAACGGCATGATGGCCACCGGCAAGCCTTCCGGTCACGTGCCCACGACGGCATCGTGCGGCACCTGCCACCGCACCACCGCCTGGCTGCCCGCCACCGGGATGGACCACAGCCAGTTCACGATGGCGACCAACTGCGCCAGCTGCCACAACGGCAGCTCGGCCACCGGCAAGTCCGCCAGCCACATCCCGACCGCCGTGAACTGTATCAACTGCCACCAGACCACCGGCTGGCGCCCCACCAAGTGGAACCACACCCAGCAGGCCGTGACCGGTCAGTGCGGGTCCTGCCACAGTGGCGCCTATCCGCCGGCTGATGGCCGTCCGGCGAACCACATTCCCTACCAGATGCTGTCCGGCGTTGCCATCGCCAATTGCGACACCTGCCACAAGAGCGGCTACGCCAACTGGTTCCCCGGCGCCTTCCACAGCAACGTGTCCGTCTCGAGCCAGTGCGCGACCTGCCACATGAGCGGTGTCTACGGCCTGACCAGCCGGCCCAACACGGCGACCCACGCCGGTGTCACGGGCAACTGCGAGAGCTGCCACAAGACAACCGCATCCTGGGCGTCGTCCAAGCCGGATCACAGCCTCTTCACCGCGGCCACCGTCTGCTCGACCTGCCACAACGGCAGCTCGGCCACCGGAAAGCCGTCTACCCACATCCCGACGGCCGTCAACTGCTTCAGCTGCCACCAGACGTCCACCTGGCGGCCAACGAAGTGGAATC
>DALYHW010000168.1:0-1375 GCA_031970695.1 Hylemonella sp. | reverse complement strand
TGCTCCACCTGCCACAGCGGTGCCTACCCGCCCGCTGATGGCCGCCCGTCGAACCACATCCCGTACCAGATGCTGACCGGGGTTGCCATCACCAACTGCGACACCTGCCACAAGGCCGGCTACGCCGCATGGTTCCCCGGCCGATTCCACGGCAACGTCACGGTCACGACGCAATGCGCCACCTGCCACCTCAGCGGTGTCTACGGCCTGACGGCCAAGCCAGCCAACACGACCCACGCGGCCATCACCGGCAGCTGCGAAGCCTGCCACCGCTCGACGGCCAGCTGGCTCAGCGTGCAGTTCACGCACAGCCCGGCCAATGCCGTGGGCACCGGTACCTGCGACACCTGCCACAACGGCGTCACCGCCCTGGGCAAGCCGGCCACCCACATCCCCGTGCCTGCGGGTGTGGCCAAGTGCGACTCGTGCCACCGCTCCCAGGTCAGCTTCGCGAGCTCGGTCACGATGAACCACAGCGTCGTGACCACGGCGACCTGCAAGTCCTGCCACAACGGCAACTACCTGTCGGCCGGCGTGCAGGGCGCGCTGGCCAAGCCGGTGAACCACATCCCCGAAGTGCAACTGCTCAACGGCGCCAACATGGACTGCAAGGACTGCCACACCGGGACCGTGAGCTGGACCTCCATGACGATGAATCACAACAACAGCATGGGCAATGGCGCCGGCTGGTGCAAGGCCTGCCACCAGACCGGCACCTCGTACCTGGGCAGTATGGAAAAGAAGTCCCTGACCCATGACCGGTCCACCGGGGTCACTGACTGCTCGCAATCCGGCTGCCACCGCCCGCTGGGCACCAAGGGCACCACCTACCGTAAATGGAACTGAGGTCTCTCCCGTCATTTGCTCACAAGGCATGAGGCAGACCCTGCCCTGGCCGTTTCACCGACATGAACAACAACAAAAAGCTAGGCCGGGCAGCGGCCGCCGGCATTCTTTCGCTGATTTCCGCCTGGGCCCAGGCCCAGCTGCTCGAGGAAATCGAACTGCGCCAGGAGGGCGTGAACGCGGTGATGCAGGTGCGCTTCGTGACGCCGGTGCAGCTGCAGCGGTGGACGTCGATCCAGGGCGGCAACCTGGTGCAGATCTACTATGGCCTGCTGCCGACCTCGCAACGTCTCAACACGATCACCAGTGAGCGCCGGATTGCCAACCTGGCGGGATTGCCGGGCATGCTGCTGACCGACGAGGATTCCGCCCGCGACGGCGTCAACCGGCGCCTGCTGCTGCGCTTTGACGAACGGACGCGCTATCGCGTGCGACAGGGTCGCGGCTCGCGCGACATCGAGATCGTGATGGAGGGCCTGGGCAGCGCCGTGGCCGCGCTCGCAGCCCCGGCTGAACGCGCTGCCCCCAC
>DALYHW010000167.1:0-6446 GCA_031970695.1 Hylemonella sp. | reverse complement strand
TCAGGGCGTTGTGCGAACGGTGCATGCCGCGCTTGGACGGCGACTTCTTGTTTTGTTGAACGGCCATGGTTGGCTCCTGGTAATCAGGTCGCGCAACGGGTCGCGCGACGGGTTGTTCAAGGGTTGGTCGGTATCGGCGCAGGTTGGGGCTGCGCGAAACCGTGAATTATAGCCTAACTTGTTGATTTCACGCCAATTTCGCAAACGGCAGCCGTGAAGTCATTGCCGCTTGCCGCCCTTGAGCCCCGCCAGGGCGGCAAAGGGGTTGGGCCGGGTGGCGCCGGCGGCCTCGAAATCGGGATCCTCGGCGCTCAGTTGCACGACGGTCGGGCAAACCTCGTGCCGCGGCACCAGCGGCAGCGCCATGAGCAGTTCGTCCTCGATCAATGCGTACAGGTCAAAGTCGCGGCTCAACATCAGCACGTCTTCCTCGGACTCCTCGTCCTCGGCTTCGGCCTGAGCCTCGGTCGCCACAAAACGGAAGGACCGGTCCACCGCCACGTCGACATCCGCCGCCCCGAGGCAACGCTGACAGGTCAGCGGCAGGCTCACCCGGGCGCTCAGGTGCAGCCAGACGCGGCTGTGGCCACTTGCATCGACGGGCATTTCGCCCCGCGCCTTCCAGCTCACCTCGCGGTCAGCACCCTGCCCGCCCGCCTCATCCAGCAGTCGTTCAAAACGGGCCAGCCGATCACGGCCGGACAGGGCAGTCCCGGCCTGGGCAAAGGCCTTGACGTCGAGCCGGCCGGCAACAAACTCATGTGACATGCCGGCAGTGTAAGAGAATCCCGGCCATGACCGCTTCTGCCCGCCCCCTGATCCTCGGCTCCACCTCGCCTTACCGGCGTGAACTGCTGGCTCGCCTGCGCCTGTCCTTCGACGTCGTCTCGCCCGAGGTGGACGAAACGCCGCTGCCAGGTGAAAAGCCCGCCGCGCTCGCCAGCCGGCTTGCCCTGGCCAAGGCGCAGGCCGTCGCGACGCGCTTCCCGTCGGCTATCGTGATCGGCTCGGATCAGGTGGCCGATCTGGACGGCCAGCCGCTGGGAAAGCCTGGCACCCATGAGCGCGCCGTGGCCCAGCTTGGTCGCATGCGGGGTCGCACCGTGGTCTTCCAGACGGCGGTGGCCGTGGTCTGCCAGCAGACCGGGTTCGAGCAGGTGGAACTGGCGCCCGTGCGCGTGCGCTTTCGCGACCTGACGGATGACGAGATCGAAAACTACCTGCGCGCCGAGACACCCTACGACTGCGCCGGTAGCGCCAAAAGCGAAGGCCTGGGCATCACGCTGCTGGAGTCGATCGAGAACGACGACCCGACGGCACTGATCGGCCTGCCCATGATCCGCACGGCGCGGCTGCTGCGTGCCGCCGGCCTGCCCCTGCTGCACAAGGCGCACGCATGAGCACGGTGCCCCCCGGAACACTCTTCCTGGTCCCGGCGCCGCTGGATTTCGGCTGCGACACGCAGACGCCGCTCACCGACGTGCTGCCAGCGCACACGCTGCAGACGGCCGCGCGACTGCCGCACTGGATCTGCGAGAACGCCAAGAGCGCGCGCGCGTACCTCAAGCGCGTCGGTGAGCTGCACCCCTTGTCGCGGCCCCTGCAGGCGCTGGACATCCGGGAGCTCCCGCGGGAAGTTCACAAGAAGGGTGACCACGGCGCCACGTCCTTTGACGCCAGCCCGCTACTGGCACCCGCACTCGCCGGCGAGGATATCGGCCTGCTCAGCGAAGCCGGCATGCCGGCCGTGGCCGATCCGGGCTCTTCCGTCGTACGTGCTGCGCACGAGCTCGGCATTACGGTCGTGCCGTTGGTAGGCCCGGTATCCCTGCTGCTGGCGCTGGCCGCCAGTGGCCTGTCAGGCCAAAACTTCGCGTTCGTCGGCTACCTGCCGCAGGACGCCGCCGACCGCGCCGTTCGCATCCGTGAACTGGAGTCGTTGGCCCTGAAGACCGGCCAGACCCAGCTCTTCATCGAGACCCCCTACCGCAATGCCGCCCTGCTGGACAGCCTGCTCCGGACGCTGCAGCACAACACGCGGCTGGCGCTGGCCAGCGGGCTGACGATGCAGGGCGCCCGCATCGACAGCCGCTCGGTCAAGCAGTGGAAACAGCAGCCGGCCAGCGCACCCGGCCTGCCGGCCGTGTTCGCCATCGGGCGTTAACCACCCGCAGCGGCGTCAACGCCAGCCAGGGGCTGCGCTGCGCACCGCCTTGACCGAGCCTTCGCCGATGGCTGCGCCAAAGCGCCGGACCAGGCGCTCGGCCACGTTCGGGTGACGCGTGTAATCGACGATCTCCTCGGCCTGCACCACCTCGCGCGCCACGAAGTCCAGATTGCCGAGCTGGTCGGCCAGGCCCAGTTCCACCGCCTGCTGGCCCGTCCAGAACAGGCCGCTGAACATCTCCGGCGTTTCCTTGAGGCGCTTGCCGCGCCCCTCCTTGACCACGCCGATGAACTGCTTGTGGATCTGGTCAAGCATGGCCTGGGCAAAGGCGCGCTGCTTGTCGGTCTGCGGGCTGAAGGGATCCAGAAACCCCTTGTTCTCGCCGGCCGTCATGAGGCGGCGCTCGATGCCGAGCTTGTCCATCAGGCCCGTGAACCCAAAACCGTCCATCAGCACGCCGATGCTGCCCACGATGCTGGCCTTGTCGACATAGATGCGGTCGGCCGCCACGGCGATGTAGTAGGCCGCCGAGGCACACGCCTCTTCCACCACGGCATAAACCGGCTTGTTGTGCTTGGCCTTGAGGCGGCGGATCTCGTCGTTGATGATGCCCGCCTGGACCGGGCTGCCGCCAGGCGAGTTGATCAGCAGCACCACCGCCTTGGCGCTGCTGTCCTCGAAGGCACTGCGCATGGCCGACACCACCAGATCGGCACTGGCCTCGCTGTCCGAGGCGATCTCGCCCTTGATCTCGACCAGGGCCGTGTGGTGCAGGCTGGGCGCGGAGGCCGAACCGCCCAGGCCGGAGAACATCCAGACCAGCACAAGGAACACCAGCAGCCAGCTGACCCGGCTGATGATCCGCCAGCGGCGGGCGGCCCGCTGTTCTTCCAGTGCGGCGAAGGCCAGCTTCTCCAGTACGGCACGCTCCCAGCCCGGGGCCTGCGTCGACGCAGACGGCGCGGGCGCCTGGCCGTTGCCCACGTCGGGGTCAAGGTTGTCACTCATGTCAGAACTCTAGAGGTTTGAGGTTGAAATCAGTATGCCAGTGCACCACGCCATCGCGCTCGGTCAACGCGATCTTGTGCAGGCCGCCGCGGCAGGGGCCACCGCGGCAGGCGCCGGTCGCCGGCGCGTAAAGCGCACCATGCGTGGCGCAGATCAGCCAATGGCCCGTGGTGTCGAAAAAGCGGTTGGGCTGGTAGTCCAGTTCCATGGCCACATGCGTGCAGCGGTTGACATAGGCGTGGGCCCGCCCCTCGTACCGGATGGCAAAGGCACGGCAGGTCTGCCCGCCAAAGATCACGTCAAAGGGCACGGCCAGGCCGCCGTCGACCAGCTCGGTCGAGTTGCACAGCGGAATCCCGGCGCGATCGTCCATGGCCTCAAGCGTGCTGCAACAGCCAATCGTGCAAGTCCTGCACCGAATGCGCCACATGGCGCGGCTGGAGCGCATGAAAAGCGGCCGGCTCGTGTGCGCCGTAGCTCACCCCGATGCTGGCGCAGCCGGCGTTGAGCGCCATCTGCAGGTCGTGCGTGGTGTCGCCAATCATCAAGGTCCGCTCGGGTTCCACACCGAACTCGCGCATCAGTTCCTGCAGCATGCGCGGATGGGGCTTGCCCGCAGTTTCGTCGGCGGTACGGGAACTGTCGAACATCCCCTTGAGCTGCACCGTGTGCAGCACCTCGTCCAGGCCACGGCGACTCTTGCCGGTGGCGACGGCCAGCCAGTGGTGGCGGCTCTTCAAGGCGGCGAGCAATTCCAGGACGCCCTGGAACAGGCTCAGGTCGTTCTGGTGCGCCATGTAATGGTGGCGGTAGCGTTCGCCCAGTTCGGGGTATCTCTCCGGCGGAACATCTGGCGCGGCATGGGCCAGCGCCTGCGTCAGCGCCATGCCGATCACGTAGGACGCCTGCTGATCGGTGGGTACGGTGCCACCCACGTCACGCACCGCCTCCTGGATGCTGCGCGTGATGATGGCGGTGGAGTCGAACAGCGTGCCGTCCCAGTCGAAGGCGATCAGGTCGAATTGGCGGGGGCGAAAACTCATGGATGTTTCAGGGATGGGCGGGCAGGGCCTGGGCCAGGAACTGCTCCAGCTCCGGCGGCAGTGGTGCCAGCAACTCGATGCGCTCCCCGCTGACCGGATGGTTGAACTGTAAACGCCAGGCGTGCAGGAACATGCGGCGCAGGGGCACGAGCCCCTCGCCGGTGACGGGTTTCTGCAGCGCCTTGTTCAGATCGAAGTCGCCGTACTTGTCATCCCCCACGATGGGCAGTCCCTCAGACGCCAGGTGCACACGAATCTGGTGCGTGCGGCCCGTCTTGATGGTGACCTCGAGCAGGCTGTAGCCAGCCGTGGCCGGGGACACTGGTCCGCCAGAGCGGGACCGGACCTTCACCAGCGTCACGGACTTCATGCCGTCCGGATCCTCGCGGCCCACCACCCTGACACGGCGCTCGCCATCCTCCAGCAGGTATTTGTGCAGCGGCTTGTCCAGCACCTTCTTGTTCAGTGGCCACTGCCCAGCCACCAGGGCCAGGTAAGTCTTGCCTGTCTCGCGTTCGCGAAACTGGTCCTGCAGGGCCTTGAGGGCGCTGCGCTTCTTGGCGACCAGCAGAATGCCGCTGGTTTCGCGGTCAAGCCGGTGCACCAGTTCGAGAAACCTGGCCTGGGGGCGCGCCATGCGCAGCTGCTCGATGACGCCGAAACTCACCCCCGAACCGCCATGCACAGCCACGCCGGCAGGCTTGTCCACGGCGAGCACCGCCTCATCCTCGAACAACACCGGGAACTCCCGCGCCGGCGCGCCACGCGCCACGAGCCCGGCCTGGGCCGCCATGGCGTCGGCCTTCTCGAGCGCCCGCTCCGACAGCCGCACCGGGGGCACGCGCACTAGATCCCCGGTTTCCACCCTTGTATCCGCGGACGCCCGGCCTTTGTTAACCCTCACTTCGCCACTGCGGATGATGCGATACACGTGGGTCTTGGGCACCCCCTTGAGCTGGCGCAGCAGGAAGTTGTCCAGGCGCTGGCCAGCCGATTCCTCGTCGACTTCGACCCATTTCACCTCGGGGCTGGCGGAGGCCGTTTTGCCCCCTATAATGTGTTTCACTAGCGACGAGCTGTAAGTGGTTGATTTGTCTGGAGTTTAGTCCACAAGCTTCCACCGGCCCCGCTGGAAGGTCGATGTCACCGACCGTCTCGCATGCAAACCGCAAGCCAGCTGCTTGCCGTGGCCTGCCTGACGGAAGGCGTAACCGACGCCTAGAAACACTGATACGGAATACCCAGTGTTGTCAGCTCCCTGCTGGCAACCGGATCAAAGCGAAATGTTTGTGTTGATGAGTCTGATTCTCATGTGCCTGCAGCGCGTGCGCGCGCTGATCGGCAGCACAGATCAGCCATCGGCGCCCGCAGTGCGGGTCGCCAGGACCATCAAGTTGGTGGTGGTCCCACACGCACCTCCCCTCGCCCCCATCCACGCGCCTATGCCGCGGCTCACCCTCTGAGCCCGCGGTTCTCCGGCAATTCCATTCGTTTCGAAGCGTCAGTTCCGGCATCGTGCGCCCGCACCGGGCATGTGTACTGATGTAAAGGAAACCATCCCATGAAACGGATGCTGATCAACGCCACGCAGGCCGAAGAACGCCGCCTGGCCATCGTCGACGGACAGAAGCTCCTCGACTACGAGATCGAAATCGAAGGGCGCGAACAGCGCAAGGGCAATATCTACAAGGCCGTCGTCACCCGCGTCGAGCCCTCGCTGGAAGCCTGCTTTGTCGACTACGGCGAAGACCGCCACGGCTTCCTGCCTTTCAAGGAAATCTCCCGCCAGTATTTCGCTTCCGGCGTCTCGGTCAGCCAGGCACGCATCCAGGACGTGATCAAGGAAGGCCAGGAACTGCTGGTCCAGGTGGAAAAGGAAGAGCGCGGCAACAAGGGTGCGGCCCTGACGACCTTCGTCTCGCTGGCTGGCCGTTACGTCGTGCTGATGCCCAACAACCCGCGTGGCGGTGGCGTCAGCCGCCGCATCGAGGGGGACGACCGTGCCGAACTCAAGGAAGCGCTCGACCAGCTCGAATACCCCAACGGCATGTCCATCATCGCGCGTACCGCGGGCATTGGCCGCAGCGCGCCGGAACTGCAGTGGGACCTGAACTACCTGCTCAAGCTGTGGAACGCCATTGACGGCGCTGCCAAGGGCGGCAAGGGTGCCTTCCTGATCTACCAGGAATCCAGCCTGGTCATCCGCGCCATCCGCGACTACTTCAACA
>DALYHW010000166.1:0-6489 GCA_031970695.1 Hylemonella sp. | reverse complement strand
AGCAGCAGCACCTGCGGCTCCATGGCCAGGGCGCGGCCCAGGTCCACGCGCTTTTGCAGGCCGTAGGGCAGCTGGCCCACGGGCGTCTTGCGGTGGGCCTGGATCTCCAGGAAGTCGATGATCTTCTCGACGAACTCGCGGTGGCGCATTTCTTCGCGCTGCGCCGGGCCGACGCGCAGGGCCTGCAACAGGATGTTGCTGCGGATCTTGAGGTTGCGCCCGGACATGATGTTGTCCAGCACGCTCATGCCCTTGAACAGCGCCAGGTTCTGGAAGGTGCGCGCCACGCCCATTTCGGCGACCTGGCGGCTGTTCATGTGGTCGAAGGTCTCGCCGCGGAAGGTGATGGTGCCCTGCTGCGGCGTGTACACGCCGTTGATGCAGTTGAGCATGGAGCTCTTGCCGGCGCCGTTGGGGCCGATGATGGCGCGGATCTCGTGCTCGCGCACGTTGAAGGAGATGTCGGTCAGCGCCTTCACCCCGCCAAAGGACAGGGAGATGTTCTTCACATCCAGGATGACGTCGCCGAGCTTGCGTTCTTTCATCGCGTTCTTTCGCTCTGTTGCATTCAAGCCGCCGCGGCCACGGCCGGGTAGCGCTTCACGTCGCGGATGGGCAGGGTCGCCGAGACCGTGCCGGTCCGGCCGTCCTCGAACTTCACCTGCGTCTCGATGTACTGTTCACCGCGTCCGCTGTAGAGTGCCTCGATCAGCACGGCGTATTTCTCGCCGATGAAACCGCGGCGCACCTTGCGGGTACGCGTGAGCTCGTCGTCGTCCGGATCCAGCTCCTTGTGCAGCACCAGGAAACGGGCGACCTGGGTGTCGGCCATGCCCTCTTCGGCAGCCAGGTCCGCGTTGACCTGCTCGATGCAGCCGGCCACCATGTCCAACACCTGCGGCTTGCTCGCCAGGTCCACGTACCCGCTGTACGGCAGCGCCTGGCGCTCGGCCCAGTTGCCCACGGCCTCGAAGTCGATGTTGATGAACGCGCAGACCTGGTCACGGCCGTGGCCGAAGACCACCGCCTCCTTGATCTGCGGGAAGAACTTGAGCTTGTTCTCGATGTAGTTGGGCGCGAAGATGGCGCCGCCGGCCATCTTGCCCACGTCCTTGGCGCGGTCGATGATGTGCAGGTGACCGTCGTGGTCGATGCGGCCCGCGTCGCCCGTGTGGAAATAGCCCTGCTCGTCCATCACCTCGGCCGTGGCGTCGGGGCGCTTGTAGTACTCCTTGAGGACCGACACGCCCTTGACCAGCACTTCGCCGTTGTCGGCGATCTTGATCTCGATGCCCGGCGCCGCCTCGCCCACGCTGTTGAGCTTGACGCGGCCGTTCTTCTGGATGCAGACGTAAGCGCAGGTCTCCGTCTGCCCGTACAGCTGCTTGAGGTTGATGCCGATGGAGCGGTAAAAGCGGAACAGGTCCGGCCCGATCGCCGCACCCGCCGTATAGGCCACACGGATGCGCGACAGGCCCAGCACGTTGCGCAGCGGCCCGTAGACCAGCACATTGCCCAGCGCGTAGAGCACGCGGTCGGTGAGGGGCACGGCGTGCCCGTCGAGGATCTCGGCGCCGCAGCGGCGCGCCACCTCCATGAACTTGCGGTACAGCCAGCGCTTGGGCGCCGCGGCGTCTTCCATGCGGATGGAGACCGAGGTCAGCATGCCCTCGAACACGCGCGGCGGAGCAAAGTAATAGCTCGGGCCGATCTCGCGCAGGTCGATGCTCACCGTGTTCGCGGACTCGGGACAGTTGATCGTGAAGCCCGCGACCAGCCACTGCGCGATCGAGAACAGGTGATCGCCCACCCAGGCCGGCGGCAAGTAGGAAATGATGTTGTCGTGCGGTCCCAGGCCATCGGTCTCGACCCCTCCTTGCGCCGAGCGGATGAAACTCTCGTGCGTCTGGCACACGCCCTTGGGACGGCCCGTCGTGCCCGAGGTGTAAAGGATGACCGACACATCACCCGGCTGCCCCTGGGCGACGGCGTTTTCGAAGTAGTCGGACTGCACCCGATCGAACTCGCGGCCCAGGTCGAACAGCTGGCGAATGCTGATCAGCCCCTCGTGCCTGTAATTGCGCAGCCCGCGCGGGTCGTCGTAAATGATGTGCTGCAGCAGGCCGGGCGCACTCTCGCGCAACTCCAGCAGCTTGTCGACCTGCTCCTGGTTCTCGGCGAAGGCGTAGTGGATGTCAGCGTCCTGCAGCACAAAAGCCATCTCACTGGCGATCGCGTCCTGGTACATGGGCACCGGCACGCCGCGCAGGCTCTGGGCCGCGATGAAGGCCTGGTACAGGTGCGGGCGGTTGTCGCCCACGATGGCCAGGTTCTGTCCGGCCTTGAAGCCCAGCGCGGCCAGGCCGCAGCTCATGAGCCGCACGTCCTCGGCCGCACGCCGCCAGCTCCAGGTCTGCCAGATGCCGTATTCCTTCTCGCGCATGGCGGGCGCTTCAGGGCGCTGCGCCGCATGCTGCATGAGAAGTCGAGGAAAAGTCGTCTGCATCCCGTTTCCTTGTCTGCTTACCTGGCGACCGCATCAACCAGCGGACCGCCTTGCATGCATGTTAGGACTCGATTTGACGCCGCGTTGTCGTTCCGCCGACAATTCAGGGTAGACCCTAGCTGGTACTTACCCGAAGGCCCGAGACCACCGCTTGCCCAATATGAACGAGACACCCACCCTGCACCAGCGCCGGCGCGCCCTCACGCCCACTGAGCTGGCCGGCATACCCTGGCTGGCCCAGCTCACACCCCAGGAGCGCGAGATGGCGGTGGCCGACCTGCAGATCAGCGAGGCCCGGCCCGGTGACCTGGTCTGTCGCATCGGGCGCCCGGTCACCTACTGGTTCGGCGTGGTCGACGGCCTGCTCAAGATGAGCGGGGAGAACGCCGAGGGCCAGGCCATGACCTTTGCCGGCCTGCCGCCGGGCGGCTGGTTCGGGGAGGGCACGGTGCTCAAGCGCGAGGCCTACCGCTACAACGTGCAGACGCTTCGCAAGAGCCTGGTGGCCGGCCTGCCCGTGGACACCTTCCACCGCCTGCTGGACCACTCCATCGGTTTCAACCGCTTCGTCATGAACCAGCTCAACGAACGGCTGGGGCAGTTCATCGCGGCGCGCGAGATCGACCGCATGAACAGCCCGGACCTGCGCGTGGCGCGCAGCCTCGCAGCACTGTTCAACCCCGTGCTCTACCCCGGCGTCGGTGAGGTGCTGCGCATCACGCAGCAGGAACTGGCCTACCTCGTGGGCCTGTCACGCCAGCGGGTCAACGAAGCGCTGGCCACGCTGGAGAAACAGAAGCTCATCAAGGTCGAGTACGGCGGCCTGCGTGTGCTCGACCTGAATGGGTTGAGGAAAAGCACCCCCTGAGACGCTGCGCCGCGAAGTGGGCGCAGCCTGGGGGTGGAACTTCATAGCGGCACGTTCAGCCGCGCACCCAGCGTCCAGTTGTAGCCGGGGGCGGGCTCGTAGAACTGGCTCGACGCCTGGTTCACGATCACCGAGCCCACGTAGCGCTGGTCTGTCACGTTGTCCAGCCGGGCATAGGCGGTAAGTACTCCCTTGCTCGTCACAGGCCAGCCATGGCTGGCCTTCAGGTTGAACACGTTGTAGCCCTCGGCCCGGGTGGTCGTGCCCGCGGCGCTGTCGTAGTTGCTGTCATTCACGTGGATCAGGCCCGAGCTCACCCATTCCACACCGGCGCTGCTGCCTAGGCGAGGCGCACCGCGACCAGCACGTAGCGGTTGGCTGGCCCACAGCAACTCGCCGAAGATGTAGTGCTGTGGGATACCCGGCAGCTTGTTGCCTTCGGCCACCGGCGTGGTGCCGTTGGTGAAGGCCTGGCTGTAGCGCGCGTCGATGGCCGTGGCCGCCAACAGGCCACGCCATTGCGGTGCGAACAAGGTGCTGCCCGCGAGCTCCCAGCCCGTTCGGCGTGTACCCGGCGCGTTTTTGAAGGCTGTCTGGCCATTCGCGCTGCGCGAGACAACGACCTCGTCGCTCGTGTCGATCAGGAACACCGCAAAGTCAAGCCGGCTTCCCGCCTGCGGTACCCACTTGGCACCGGCCTCGTAGTGCCGGCTGGTAGCCGCCAGCAGGTTGGGGTTGAACCGGGCACTCACCGCCGTGCCGGTATCGACGTAAGCCACTTCGGCCAGCGTCGGGGTCTCGAATCCCTTGCCGTAGTTGGCGTACACATTGAGACGCTCGCTGGCATGCCAAGTCACGCCTAGCACCGGGCTGGTCGCCTGGTACCTCACGTTTCCCGATCCGTCGGGGTTGCTGCCGGTCACGAAATAGTCATCGCTGACAAAGCGCACCGTGCTGTAGCGCAGGCCGCCGATCACAGACCAGCGCTCAGACACCAGCGCCGTACCCTGCAGGAAGAGGTCACTGTTCTCGGACTGGTTGTCCTCGCTGCGGTTGGGCGTTGACTTCTCGCCCAGCACGGCTGTACCACCCGTGCGCCATTCGCGCGAGCGGTCGAATTCATAACCGGCCACCCAGCGCACGGGCATGCTGCCCAGGCGCGCGAGGTCATTGAACTGCAGTCCGGCGCCATAGTAGCTGCGGGCCAGGCCCACCCAGACATTGTTGGTCTGGTACTGCAGGTTATCGCGCGTGCCGTAGTAAAGGCGACCCGTGAGCGAACGTTCCCCGCCCAGCGAGTGACTCACCGACGTTCCCACCTGGTTCTGGCTCGTGATCTTGCGCACACGGGCCGAGGGCGTGGCCAGCGACTGCGTGGCGTCTTGGGCGAGCGCTGCAGCCGTCAGGCCCAGCGGGTCCTGGGCCAGCGGCATATCGAAATAGTTGTAGACGACGTTGACTCGCGTGCCGCTGTCCGGCCCGAAGCTCAGCTTGCCGTTGAACTGCTTGCGCTCGGTGCGGCTGTTGTCGCGGAAACCGTCTGCATCAAACGTGCTGTAGTCGGCCACCAGGCCCACACCGTCCGCCCCTGCGCCAAGTCGACCGGCGTATTGCCAGTCGGTGCGGCGCATGTCGTACGAACCCGTGTAGTACTGAACCCCGAACTCCGGAACCTCGGGCGCCTCACGCGTGAACGCCTGGATCACCCCGCCCGAGGCGTTGCCATACATCAGCGCCAGCGGCCCGCGCAGCACCTCGATGCGATCGGTGGACGTCAGCGCGACCGACGAGCCCTGGGCCTGGCCGTCCGGCGTGGTGGCCGGGATGCCGTCGATCAGCAGGCGGATGCCGCGGATGCCGAAGGCGGCGCGCGCGCCAAAACCACGGATCGACAGCTGCAAGTCCTGCGCGTAGTTCTGCCGGTTCAGGATGGTCAGGCCCGGTACGCGGTTGAGCGACTCGGACAGGTTGACCTGCGGGCCGTTGCCCTGGATGGTGTCGCGGTCCACGGTCTCGATGGCCGCCGGCGCGTCGAAGCTGCGCTGCTGCGCGCGCGAGGCCGAAATCACCACCGGGTCCAGCGTCTGGCCCGCGACCGGCACCGCGCCCAGCCCCACCGCCAGCCCGGCCAGCGGCGCGGCGGTCCATCGCAGCCGCGCCACGCGGCCTCCCTTGTTCTTGCTCACACTCATTTTTCTTCCACCTGGATTTGCAGCGAGCCGTACCACTGCGAAATGTTCTCGATGTCCTGATCGCTCAGCGGCTTGGCAATGACGTTCATCACCTCATTGACGCGCTTGCCATTGCGAAAGTGCTTGAGCTGCTCCATCAGGTAGATCTCCTGCTGCCCGGCCAGATGGGGCACACCGGGCTGCATCGACAGGCCCAGCGGGCCGTGGCACATGGCACAGGCCGCTGCCGCGCGCGCCTTGCCGGCAGCCACGTCGGCCAGCACGGCGGTCGCCGCACACAACAGCACACCACCGACGATCATGGTCTTCATCGGAAAAATTCCTTCCTAAAAAAAGCGACGGAGATCATCACGATCTCCGTACGGTGTCACAGGCGCTGCGCGGCAGGGCCACGCAGCGCCATGGCGGTGACTCAGTTGCTGTATGTCACGCGATAGATCGCGCCAGCGTAGTCATCCGAGATCAGCAGCGAGCCGTCCTTCATCGGGGCCACGTCCACCGGGCGGCCCTTGTAGATGCCGGTGTCGGCATCCAGCCAGCCTTCGGCAAAGACCTCGGCAGCGCCAGCCGTGCCATCGGCCTTCACAGGCACGAAGTTGATCAGCGCGCCCGTGGCCTTGGTGCGGTTCCAGGAACCGTGCGAGGCCACGAAGATACCGCCCTGGTACTTGGCGGGGAACATCTTGCCGGTGTAGAAGGTCATGCCCAGCTGTGCCTGGTGAGCTGGAAACTCCACCTGCGGCTTGGTCCAGCTGGCCGGGGCCTTCATGTCCTTGAGGTCCGGTGCCGCAGCGGTACCGGCAATCTGGACGTTGTTGCCGTGGATGAAGGGGTAACCAAAGTGCTCGCCACCGGCCTTGGTGATGCGATTGAGCTCGCCAGGCGGGGTTTCGTCACCCATGCCGTCGGTCTGGTTGTCGGTG
>DALYHW010000165.1:0-6570 GCA_031970695.1 Hylemonella sp. | reverse complement strand
CGACGCCTACGCCCGCGCCTGGTTCAAGCTGACCCACCGCGACATGGGCCCGAAGAGCCTGTACCTCGGCCCCGAGGTTCCGCAGGAAGACCTGATCTGGCAGGACCCGATCCCGGCGCTCGACCACCCGGTGATCGACGCCAAGGACATCGCCGACCTCAAGGCCAGGGTGCTGGCCTCGGGCCTGAGCGTGAGCGAGCTGGTCTCGACCGCGTGGGCCTCGGCCTCCACCTACCGCGGCTCTGACCGCCGTGGTGGCGCCAACGGTGCGCGCATCCGCCTCGCGCCGCAGAAGGACTGGGAAGCCAACCAGCCGGCGCAACTGGCCAAAGTGCTCAAGGCGCTCGAGGGTATCCAGGCTGAGTTCAACAAGAACGCGGCCGGTGGCAAGAAGGTTTCCCTCGCCGACCTGATCGTGCTGGCCGGCAACGCGGGCGTTGAAGCGGCGGCCAAAGCGGCCGGCCACCCGGTGGACGTGCCGTTCACGCCCGGCCGCATGGACGCCACCCAGGAGCAGACCGACGCCGAATCCTTTGCGGTGCTGGAGCCGCTGGCCGATGGCTTCCGCAACTACCGCAAGCAGGCTTACCGTGTCTCGCCGGAGGAGATGCTGGTCGACAAGGCGCAGCTGCTCACGCTGTCCGCGCCCGAGATGACGGTGCTTGGCGGCGGCTTGCGCGTGCTCGGCGCGAATGTCGGTGGCTCCAGGGCCGGCGTGTTCACCCATCGCCTGGGCCAGCTGACGACCGACTTCTTCGTCAACCTCGTCGACATGGGCACCGTGTGGAAACCGACCGGTGACAACGCTTACGAGGGGCGCGACCGTAAGACCGGTGCCGCGAAGTGGACTGCCACGCGCGTGGACCTGGCCTTCGGCTCGAACTCGCAACTGCGCGCCCTCTGCGAGGCCTATGCTCAGGACGATAACCGGGCCAAGTTCGTCCGGGACTTCGTCAAGGCCTGGACCAAGGTGATGAACCTGGATCGTGTTGACCTGAAGTGATACGGTGCCTGCGGTGCTTGAGGCGCCGAGCGGCCGTCGAGGTGCAGATCTCGGCGGCCGTTTTTTCAGATGGCCAGCCGGTCCGCGTCCACGGTTCCGTGGGGCAGGTCAGCGCATCTCGGGCTGTGCCCAACGGTCTGCAGGACTTCATGCGATCCGGCCGCGATGTGCCCGGGTGGGGTCCATGCTGTCCCGAATGTCGCCTCTGACCATCCAGCCGTTTGAACGCGAAAGGTCCCTCTCCTCTGGGCGAGTCTGGCATTGCCCGCAAACAGACAGCCCGGCGGCTCCGCCGAAAAAAGGCCAGGACGGTCAACGGTCGGAACTGCCACCCTTCAATCAGGCTGCCAGGACCGTCAGAGGCGATAACCTAGTTCGCAGACAGGCGCTCGATTTTGACCAATTCGACACGCTCACGCGCGAGGCCAAATGCGGACTCAAATACCACGAACCTTTTCAACTCTGGCGACCACCAGCCGGTTGCAGTCAACCTGCTTCTCGCCAGCGGTGTGCCAAACCATCCTTCGTAATCAATCCTCAAAACTTTGAATTCGCGGACAGCCGTCTGGATCGTGGTGTCGGCGACCACCTTGGCCTTGATAGCCTCCGCCGCTGCCGAGAGGTTGGCAGGATGATTCCTCACGCGAGGCGCAAACCTTGACTCCCAACTGTCGCCCAACTTCATGCTTTGAACAACCCATCCATCGACGGGTGTGAGAATCTCAAAATTCCCGAGCTCGTATCGCGTGAGAGCGGTCGTTCGACCGTCTGAATCTTCGATCTTCGTACCGTTGTTGTAGCTGATTTCGCTGTCGCTGACCTTGTCGACCACGTAAGCCACCGTCTTGCTCGTTGAGGCAACGAAGTCGGTGAGCCGATAGCTGTACCAGTCACCCGTATTGACAATCCTGTCTCCCTCAAACGGCCGCAGGACCCCTTTGCCGGAGGAATTCCTTGCCGCGGGTTGGCGTGCCTGCTCACGGGCAGCGAGTGCTGCCGCGGCGCGAGAAGGAACTTCCGAAATCCACTCCGCTGGAACTGCAAAATTCAAATTCTGCGATTGTTCTATTCCACCCGTCGTGATGCCAATCAACCGACCTTGATCATCAAACAGGCCGCCGCCGCTTGATCCGGGCGAAATTGGAGCTGACGTTTGAATGAACTGGATTTCATCGTTGTCATTGCGCCGTATGCCCGAGACAAGCCCCTCGCTGATGGTTTGCTCCAATCCTCTCGGGTTTCCGATCGCAAAGGCCTTCGTGCCAATCTTTGTCTGGGAAATGGTGGCAACCCGTACCGGTGTTGCACTGAAGTTGTCGACCTTCAGCAAACAGAGATCGCGCTGCACGTCCGCATGCAATAGCTTCGCGCCATAGGAGACATTCTCTTTGCGAACAGCAACGGCTTTTGCCTTTGCAAGTACGTGACAGTTGGTCACCAATTGACCGGAGTCAATCACGACTGCGCTCCCGCGCCCGATAAGGCGGTTGCTCTCGTCAAAAGTGGCTACGCCCCATACGCTAGGTGCGACCGCCTGGTAGACATCCTGCGCTGTCATGGCAGCCCCGTGCAGGGGCATTAGTGCCAGCAGGAAGCATCGGAGTGGATATGAGTTTTTCATGATCACTTGTTGCCGGGCAGCAAGCTCTCCAAATCATCAAGAGTCGCGTCCCTCGAGCGATTGCCACCGTCGCGACGTTGCCCGCCCGTCGCTTCGTCCAAAATGCCCGTCGATGAACTGGTGCTCTTCTGCTTGTCTCTGATTTCGCTTTCCGCCATGGGTTTGCACCAGTTGCCCGCATCCATCAGGGGCTCCCCATTCACTCGCTTGGTTTGTGTCCTTTCCAGGACGCCACCGACAGAAGCGGTCGTGTCGTAAATCAGGACAAAACACTTGCCGTCGCCATACCCGGGACGTGCTGTGTAAATCCTGCCCTTTTGCGCATAGAAACTGACGGCGATACGGCAATAAAAGTTGCTTTGGCTAAAAAAGGCGTCGATCGTCTGCACGGTCTCCGCTTTCAATCGAGAGTCCAGGTTCTGGAGCCGGACTGACGATGCCGACCCGCCTGCAGCGGGCGTTCCGCCGTTGAGCAGTTGGCGATTCGAGCAAGTCAGCCCGTTCTCGTAGGTGAACAAGCTGACCGTGACCCCAGGGTTGAGATTGGCTCTCACTTCCAGCTTGGCTGTGTTGTCGCCCGTTGGTGGAACGTACGCTGGCGCTGCACAGCCTGCCAGGACCCCTGTCGCCATGCAGAGTGAGAAAACCCGTCTCATCGCATCTCCCCGAATTGAAATAGTTGATTTGCGGAGCCACTCTACACGGTGGTCCGATAGGCCGCCATGGAATAAACCCCTCTCGTTGCAAAAGCCCAACTCACCCTGGTGTGACGGTGGCAGGCTCGGTGTCCAAGTGCGCGGGGAGCCGCGTCGAACAATCGAGGGGGCCGTATAGATCCCTGATCAGATCGCCAAGGGATCAACGTCCACGGCCCAGCGGATCAGGCCCTTGCCTTCGGGGGCCTGCCGGATGGCGTGCAGCATTTCGTGCCAGTGAGCGAGGAAGCGCTGCAGCGCTGCGCGTGACGGCGACTCGATCAGCATCTGGGCACGCTCGACATTGGCCACCCGCTGCACGGTCATGGGCACGGCGGGGTAGAGCGTGACGTTCAGTTCGGCAGCGGCCTGGGCACTGTGTGCACTCACCGTGTTGAGGAAGGCCTGTGCAGTTTCCTGCGTGCGCGCTTCGGCGCGTACCAGGGCCTGGAAGCTGAACGGGGGCAGGCCCGCCTGCTCGCGCTCCAGGAGCTGCTGGGCTGCGAAGGCCGGGTAGTCGTGCTTCTTCAGGGCCTCGTAGAGCGGGTGCGTGGGATGTTGGGTCTGCACCCACATCTCGCTGTGCGCGCTGATGCCGGCATCGCGCCCCGCACGCCCGGCCGCCTGCATCAGCAGGCTGAACAGGCGCTCGGGTGCGCGGAAGTCGCTGGAGAACAGCGCACTGTCCGGGTTCGCGGCGGCCACGAGGGTGATGCGACGGAAGTCGTGGCCCTTGGCAATCATCTGCGTGCCCACGAGCACATCAACCTCGCCGCGGTGGACCTGGGCCAGCTGTGCTTCGAGTTCACCTTTGAGCTTGGTGGTGTCGGCGTCGATGCGTGCAATGCGCACCGGCGAACCATCGGGCCGGCGGGCGTCGGCGAGCAGCTCGGCCAGGTGCTCTTCGAGCTTTTCCGTGCCGCGGCCCATGGGACGGATGTCGGGGCTGCCGCAGCCCGGGCACGCCCGGGGCACCCGCTCGGTGTAGCCGCAGTGGTGGCAGCGCAGGGTGCGGTCGATCTTGTGGAAGACGCGGTAGGCGCTGCAGTGCGGGCATTCGCTTTTCCAGTCGCACTCACTGCAGTGCAGCACCGGCGCGTAGCCGCGCCGGTTCAGGAAGACCATGCATTGCTCGCCCCGGGCCACCCGTTCGGTGATGGCCGCCAGCAGCGGGGTGGAGAAGACGGCGCCCTTGGGCTGGTGGTTCATGTCCACGCGACGCACCAGGGGCAGCGCGCCACCGTCGCCCACGCGGCTGGGCATGTGCAGCCGCACATAACGCCCGCCTTCGCTGGCGGGACGGCTGTGGTGCCAGCTTTCCAGCGAGGGTGTGGCCGAGCCCAGGATAACCTTGGCGCCTTCCAGCCGGCCGCGGTAGATGGCCAGGTCGCGCGCCGAGTAGCGTGCGCCTTCCTGCTGCTTGTAGCTGGGGTCGTGCTCCTCGTCCACCACGATCAGGCGCAGCCGGGGCATGGAGGCGAACACCGCCATACGCGTGCCGAGCACGATCCGAGCCGCGCCGCTGTGTGCGGCCAGCCAGCTCTTGAGGCGCTGCGGGTTGGTCATGCCGCTGTGGATGGACACCACGGCCTCGGCGCCGAAACGCGCGGCGAAGCGCGCCTCCAGCTGCGGTGTGAGGTTGATCTCCGGCACCATGACCAGGGCCTGGGCGTCGGGTTCATGTTCCAGCAGCTGCTGCACACAGCGCAGGTAGACCTCGGTCTTGCCGCTGCCCGTGGCGCCGAACAACAGGAAGGGGCCGGCCTGAGCCTCGATCTGCGCCATCACCGCCGCCTGCTCGGGCGTCAGGGGTGGAGCGGTTTCCTGGCCCTCTCCCGTCTGGGGCGGGGCGGGACGCTTCAGGCGCCGCGCCAGCTGGGTGCTGTCGAGTTCGCGCAACTGCGGGGGCAGGGCTGCCAGGGCAATCTCGCCGGGCGCGCGCTGGTAATAGCTGGCGGCAAAGTTCACCAGCTGGCGCCACGCCGGGCTGAGCGGCGCCAGTGCGTCCAGAACGGTGCCCACGGGACGCAGGCGGGCAGTTTCCACCCCGCCTTCGGCCCCTGCGGGCTGGTCCCAGACGATGCCCAGGGTCTCGCGCCGGCCCAGCGGTACGCGCACCAGGGTCCCTGGTGAAAGTGCCAGCTCACTCAAATAGCGCAGCGGACCGGCCACCTGGCTGTGTGCCGGCGTGTGAACCAGGATGGGGAGCTGCTGTGTCATGCCTGGGGCCGAGTTGTGTCAAATTCTTCAAGCCGACTGGCGAAAATCGCGCTAAGTGCTTGATCTTGAATGACTTTGCGAAGGATTCAGATTTTCTGTGGATAACTTTGTTGAAAGCTTGTCGTGACCGGCGGCTAAGCCTTGAAAATCAAGGCTTTTCACAAAATGCCCGCGAAAAAAGCAGAGATTTAAGTCCTTATAAATCAACAACTTAGGATCGCTATTGGTTTTATAGCAACAGTCACCCTGATCGGCCCGCTTTGGCGCACCGCAGCACGTGTTTTGTGCATAAGTGAGTCTGCACTGAGCCTTTTCCGGCGCCCTGTTACCACACGCCGCTATCCGGGAAAGCCACTATTTGCGCATCTGGCGGGAATGGTCGTGCACCGCCTGCACCAGTGCCGCCACATGGTCAGGCGGCGTGTACTGGCTGATCCCGTGCCCGAGGTTGAAGATATGGGTCGGGCCGGCCGTCGTGCGGTCGGTGTGCGGGCGCCCAAAGCTGTCCAGCACCTTCTTCACCTCGGCCTCGATGGCCGCCGGCGGCGCGAACAGCACATTGGGGTCGATGTTGCCCTGCAGGGCCTTGTTGTGCCCGACCAGGGCACGTGCCTTGCCCAGGTTCATGGTCCAGTCCAGGCCCAGCACCTCGCAGTCCAGCTTGCCCATCTCCTCAATCCACAGTCCACCGCCCTTGGTGAAGACGATGCGCGGCACGATCTGGCCGTCCACGCCTGTGCGCTTGAGTCCGGCGAGCACACGGGCCGTGTAGGCCAGGCTGAACTGCTGGAAGGCGCCGTCAGCCAGCACCCCACCCCAGCTGTCGAAGACCATCACGGCCTGCGCGCCGGCATCGATCTGTGCGTTGAGGTAGGCGGCCACCGCGTCGGCGTTCACCTGCAGGATACGGTGCATCAGGTCCGGGCGGCTGTAGAGCATGCTCTTGACCTGCCGGTAGTCGTCGGAGCCGGCGCCCTCGACCATGTAGCAGGCCAGCGTCCAGGGGCTGCCCGAGAAGCCGATCAGCGGCA
>DALYHW010000164.1:0-6597 GCA_031970695.1 Hylemonella sp. | reverse complement strand
CATTGCTGGCGTCAGGACCTAAACCTGGTGCGTCTACCAATTTCGCCACCCGCGCGGGAACAAAAAAGGGAGGTCATGGACAGACCTCCCCAAGAAATCGGTCAACCCGGCATTTTAACCTGCCGGACTTTGCCCTGACACGACGGTCGCCGGACGCGCAGCCCTGCGGGTCCGGCGCTACGCACCAGCCCCCGCGGGCGGATTCACGGTAACGCCGGCGTTTCGCGCTTTACGCGAAACCATGCGGCGTACATCGCCGGCAAGGCCAGCAGCGTCAGCACGGTAGCGACGATCAGTCCGCCCATGATGGCCACGGCCATGGGGCCCCAGAACACTGAGCGCGACAACGGGATCATGGCCAGCACCGCGGCCGCGGCGGTCAGCACGATCGGACGCAGGCGCCGCACGGCCGACTCCACGATGGCGTCCCAGGCCGGCACACCATTGGCACGGTCCTGCTCGATCTGGTCGATCAGGATCACCGAGTTGCGCTGGATCATGCCCATGAGGGCGATCACACCGAGCAAGGCCACGAAGCCGAAGGGGCGATTGAGCGCCAGCAGTGCCGCTGCCACACCCGCCAGGCCCAGCGGACCGGTCAGGAACACCAGCATGGCGCGGCTGAAGCTCTGCAGCTGCAGCATGAGCAGGGTGAACGTCAGGAACAGCATGACGGGCATGCCCGCGGCGATCGACCCCTGGCCTTTGCTGCTCTCCTCCACGGCACCGGCCACCTCGATCCGGTAGCCGTTGTAGCCATCGGCATGCCACTGGGTCTCCAGGGCCCGCAACGCCGGGAGCAGCTCGGCCGTGACGGTCGCGCCCTGCAGGCCCTCCACCACGTCGGACTGCACGGTGATGCCGTACTCGCGGTTCTCGCGCCACATCACGCCCGGCTCCCAGGTGAAGACCGGCTTGGCGATCTGCGTCAGGGGGATGGAACGTCCGCTGGCGGTGGGCAGATAGGCGTTGGCGAGGTCGGTGATCGCGTTGCGCTCGTCCAGCGGCTGGCGCAGCACGATGTCGATCAGCTTGTCGCCCTCGCGGTACTGGCCCACGGTCTGTCCGCTGAGCAGGGTACGCGAGGCCTGGGCGATCGACTGGCTGCTCACGCCCAGCGCGCGCGCCTTGGCCTGGTCCACCTCCAGTCGCAGCACCTTGACCGATTCGTTCCAGTTGTCGTTCACACCGCGGGTGTTGGGGCTGGCGCGCATGGCCGCCTTGACCTCATCGGCCCGGGCGCGCAAGACGGTGGGCTCGCTGCCAACCACGCGGAACTGCACCGGATAGGGCACGGGCGGGCCGTTGGGCAGCAGCTTGACGCGACCCCGCGCTTCCGGGAACTCCTGCGCCAGCAGCACAGGCAGCTTGATGCGCAGCGCCTCGCGGGTCTTGAGGTCGGTCGGCAGCACGATGAGCTGGGACACGTTGGTCTGCGGAAAGACCTGGTCCAGCGGGAGGTAGAACCGCGGCACACCCGAACCCACCCAGGTGCTGACGGATTTCACGCCGGATTCCGTCAGGAACCGCTGTTCGACGCGGCGCGTCACCTCCTCGTTCGCGGCGATCGAGGTGCCCTCGGGAAACCAGAGGTCCACCAGGATCTCCGGCCGGCTTGAATCCGGGAAGAACTGCTGCTGCACCTTGCCCATGCCGGCCAGCCCCAGCGCAAAAGTGAGCACGGTGGCGCCGATGGTGAGCCAGCGGTGCTCGACGCACCAGTTCACCAGCACACGGAATCGGCTGTAGAAAGGGCTGTCAAACAGCTCGTGCGGCTGCCCGGCTTCGGGCGCGTGCGGCTTGGCCTTGAGCAGGAGGGTGCCCAGGTAGGGCACGAAGTAGACCGAGACGATCCAGCTCAGCACCAGGGCCAGCGCCGTCACGCCGAAGATGGCAAAGGTGTATTCACCAACCGCCGACTTGGCCATGCCGATCGGCAGGAAGCCGGCCGCCGTGATGAGGGTGCCGGTCAGCATGGGCATGGCCGTGATCTCGTAGGCAAAGGTGGCCGCACGCACCTTGTCGTAGCCCTCTTCCATCTTGCGCACCATCATCTCCACGGCGATGATGGCGTCGTCCACCAGCAGGCCCAGGGCGATGATCAGCGAACCGAGTGAGATCTTGTGCAGGCCGATGCCCCAGTACTGCATGCCCAGGAAGGTCAGCGCCAGCACCAGGGGGATGGTGATGCCCACCACCAGGCCCGGACGCATGTCCACGTAGTAGCGCTGCCACAGGGGCAGATGGGCGGCGTCCTGGCGCTTGTGGAACCCCAGGCTGATGAAGCTCACGACCAGCACGATGACCACGGCCTCGATCAGCACCCCCACGAATTCGTTTACCGAGGTCGACACCGCACGCGGCTGGTCCTGCAGCTGCACGAGTTCGATGCCGGCGGGCAGGGTCTTCTCGATCCGGTCGGTGGCGACCCGCAGGGCCTGGCCCAGGCGGATGATGTCGCCGCCCTTGGCCATGGAAATGCCCAGCGCGATCACCTGTTTGCCCTGGTGCCGCACCTTGATGCTGGCCGGGTCCACATAACCACGGCGTATCTGGGCAATGTCACCTAGGCGCAGCTGGTTGCCCGTGCTGCCGCGGATCGGCATGGCGCGCAATTGCTCCACGGCCTCGAACTGACCGGCCACCCGCACCTGCACCACGTCCAGCGGCGTCTGGAGCGCACCGGCACTTTCGACGGCATTCTGCTGGCCCAGCTGCGACAGCACCTGGTTCAGGTCCAGGCCCAGCTGCGACAGGCGCTTCTGCGAAATCTCGATGTAGAGCTTTTCGTCCTGCACGCCGAACAGCTCCACCTTCGCCACGTCCGGCACGCGCAGCAGCTGCTGGCGCACCTCGTCGGCAAACACCTTCACCTCGGCCTCGCTGAAACCGTCGGACTCGAGCGCGTAGATCACACCGTAGACGTCACCGAACTCGTCGTTGAAGAACGGGCCCTGGATGCCACCTGGCAGCGTCGGGCGCATGTCGCCGACCTTTTTCCGCACCGTGTACCAGGTGTTAGCCACATCGGCGCCCTTGGTCGAGTCCTTGAGCTGGAAGATGATCTGGGATTCGCCCGGCTTGGAGTAGCTGCGGATCTTGTCGGCACCCGGCACCTCCTGCAGCGTGCGCTCGATCTTGTCGGTGACCTGCTCGGCCACCTGCTGGGCCGTCGCGCCGGGCCAGTACGTGCGAACCACCATGGCACGAAAGACGAAAGGCGGATCCTCGTCCTGGCCCAGCTGGAAATAGGCGGCGAATCCCAGCACCATCAGCACGACCAGCAGATAGCGGGTCAGTGCGGGATGCTCGATCGCCCAGCGCGAAAGATTGAAGGACGCCTTCGGTTGTTCCTGCGTGCTCATGCGCGCCTCACTTGCCGGCAGCCGGTGTCACACGCCCCAGCGGGGCGCCCACCGCCGTCTGCGGCGGGCTCGCGAGCGTCACGGGAGCCTTCTCGCGATAGATCGTGACCTTCTGTCCGGGCGACAACACGTGCACGCCCGCCGAGACCACGGTCTGGCCCTCCTGCAGACCTGAAGCCACCACAACCTCGTTGCCGTCGGCCGTCGCGATCTGCACCGGCTGAAGCTGGACGGTCATGGTCCTGGTATCGAGTACCCACACGGCCGTGGCCTGCCCTTCCTGGCGCAGGGCGCTGGTAGGCAGCTTGATCGCGGCATTGCGTTCCTCGCTGCGCACCCTGGGCTGGACGGTGACGGTTGCCCCCAGCGCAGGCGCCTGGCGTGCGTCCAGCCCCACCTTGACCAGATAGGTGCGCGTCACCGGGTCGGCGCTGGCCGACACTTCGCGAACGCGGCCATTCAGCTGCGTCTGGCCCGGCCAGACCCGCACGTCGACTGCGCTGCCGTTGCGCATCAGGCCCAGCTTGTCCTCCGGTACGGCAAAGACCGCGTCGCGGGCGCCGTCCTGGGCGACCCGCACCACGGGCTGGCCTGCGCTGACCACCTGACCCGGCTCTGCCTCGATGGCCGTGACGACCCCCGCCGCATCGGCCACCAGCGTGGCGTAGTTGCCCTGGTTACGCTGCGCCGCCAACTGGGCCTGGGCCTGATCGACCTGGGCCTGCGCGGCCTTGAGTGCCGCTTCGCGCCGCTCCAGTTCAGCGCCGCTGATGAAGTTCTGCTCGCGCAACTCCTTGAAGCGCTTGAAGTCGGCCGCCGCCAGATCACGGTTGGTCACCGCGGCGCCGTACTGGGCCTGCGCTGCATCGGCCGCCAGACGGTAGTCCTGCGGGTCCAGCCGGGCCAGCACCTGACCGGCCTTCACATGCTGGCCCAGTTCTACCTCGCGGCTGACCAGTTTGCCGGCCACACGGAAGCCCAGACGGGATTCGATGCGCGGGCGCACCTCGCCGGAAAATTCCTCGGCGGCCAGCAGGGCGCCGCGCTGCACCTCCATGACCTTGACCGCACGCACCGGCTCCTGTACAGGCTCGGGACGGGAGCAGGCCGCCAGCGCCAGCACGGCAAGCAGCACAAAACCCGACCGCTGCGCGCGAGCCCGCCGGGAAAGACGTGTATCCGACATGATGCAACCCTCAGGGCCGTGAATGGCCGAATTAATAACCAATTGGTCATTAATTTAGTGCAAAGTCTTGACCTCGTCAAGCGACGGGGTAAGCGGGCGCTGCTGGGCGACAATCGCCCGCGTGAACACCTCCCCTCCTGTGGCGCCGGTCGAGCACTACGAAAATTTCCCGGTGGCGTCCTGGCTGTGCCCACCGCGCCTGCGCCCCCCGATCGCCGCCATCTATCACTATGCCCGCACGGCCGACGACATCGCGGACGAGGGTGATGCCTCGGCCGAAGAGCGGCTCGCCGCTCTGGCAGCCTACCGGGACGACCTGCAGGCCATCGCCCGCCAGCAACCGCACAGCGGCCGCTGGCCGCAGGTCTTCAATACGCTGGCCGTGATGCTGCGCGAGTTCGATCTGCCGCTGCCTCTGCTGGAAGATCTGCTCGATGCCTTTGCGCAGGACGTCCGCAAGACGCGCGACCAGGCCAGTTACGCCGACCCGGCCGAATTGTTCGATTACTGCCGCCGCTCGGCCAACCCGGTGGGCCGCCTGCTGCTGCACCTCTACGGCATCCGGGACGCGGTCGCCCTGCACGAAAGCGACGCCATCTGCAGCGCCTTGCAGCTCATCAATTTCTGGCAGGACCTGAGCCGTGACATTCCCCGCGGCCGCCACTACCTCAACGACGCCGACTGCGCGGCCCATGGCGTGACACGTGCGGAGCTCGCTACCCTGCACGCCTCTGAGGGCAGCCTGGCACTGATCGCATCGCAGGTCCGTGTGGCACGCGACCTGATGTGGCAGGGTGCTCCCCTGGTACACCGCATCCCGGGCCGGGCCGGCTGGGAGCTGCGCCTGGTGGTGCAGGGTGGCCTGCGCATCCTCGACAAAATCGAGGCCCAGGGCTACGACACGCTGCAGCGACGGCCCAAGATAGGCACCCGCGATGCCCCGCTGATCCTGTGGCGCAGCTTCTGGATGTGACAATCAGGGGCCAGCCCATACTGACCATGACGCCCGAGCAATACGTCCAGCAGAAAGCCGCCGCCTCCGGCAGCAGTTTCTATTACGCCTTCCTGTTCCTGCCGCGCGCACGCCGCGCCGCCATCACCGCGTTCTACGCCTTTTGCCGCGAGGTGGACGACGTGGTCGACGAGGTCAGCGACCCGGGAGTCGCCCAGAACACCCTGGCCTGGTGGCAGGCCGAAGTGAGCCGAGCCTACGCCGGCCAGCCCACGCACCCGGTCATGCAGGCGCTGATGCCACACGTGGCCAGCTACGGTATCGAGGCGCGGCACCTGCTGGCGGTGATCGACGGCTGCGAGATGGACCTGCAACAGACCCGTTATCTGGACTACCCGGGTCTGCAACGTTACTGCCACCTCGTGGCCGGCGTGGTGGGCGAAGTGGCGGCGCGCATCTTCGGCCAGAACGAAGAGCAGACCACGCGCTACGCCCACACCCTGGGCCAGGCCTTCCAGCTCACCAACATCATCCGCGACGTCGGCGAGGACGCACTGCGCGGCCGCATCTACCTGCCAGTCAACGAGCTGCAGCAGTTCAACGTCAAGGCCCACGAGATCCTGAACCGCCAATACTCTGACCGTTTCACCGCGTTGATGCAGTTCCAGACAGCGCGGGCTCACCGGCTTTATGACGAAGCGCTGGCCTTGCTGCCGGCGGCAGACCGCCGTGCCCAGAAACCGGGGCTGATGATGGCCAGCATCTACCGCACCCTGCTGCGTGAAATCGAACGTGACGGCTTCCAGGTGCTGCACCAGCGCATCGCCCTCACGCCCTTGCGCAAGCTGTGGCTGGCCTGGCGGGTCCAGGCCCTGGGCCGGCTGTGAACGTCGCCATCGTCGGTGCAGGCTGGGCCGGACTGGCGGCGGCGGTACGACTCGTCGAAGCGGGCCATCACGCCACAGTCTACGAAAGTGCACGTACACCGGGCGGCCGCGCGCGGGCGCTGGACCTTGCCTTGCCGGATGGCCGCGCCGTCACCGTGGATAACGGCCAGCACATCCTGATCGGGGCCTACACCGAAACACTGCGGC
>DALYHW010000163.1:3592-6605 GCA_031970695.1 Hylemonella sp. | reverse complement strand
GGCAGCATGTCCATGGCGTTCATCAGGAAGATCCAGACAAACACCGTCAGGGCCAGCGGGGAGATCAGCTTGCGGCTCTTGGCGTTGTGGATCACACCCTTGGCCTGGTTCTCGACCATCTCGACCAGGATCTCGACGGCAGCCTGGAAGCGACCGGGCACGCCGGCCGTCGCCTTGCGGGCAGCGCGCCACAGGAAAAAGCAGGCCAGCACACCCAGCACGACCGAGTAGAAGACCGAGTCAAAGTTGAAAACACTGAAGTCCACGATGCTGGTCTGCTTCACGCTGTTGAAGGAGAAATCCTTCTGCAGGTGCTGCAAGTGGTGGACGATGTATTCGCCGGCCGTCGGGCCATGTGCTTCAGCAGACATAAATCACCAGTTCGTCAATTCAAATCTTTTCCATCGGCTTGCGGCGCGCCGGGTGCAGCCACATGGCCACCCAGTACACCTTCATCGCCACCACAAAGCCGGCCAGCAAACCCAACCAGCTCAAGCGGGAAACCAGCTTAGGCGCCGCCAGCAACATCGCCACGGTCAGTGCGATCTTGACCAGTTCCCACACAAAAAAACCTACCAGCGCCGATCCGGCCGCCCCGCTTTGCCGGGACAGGCCCCGGGCCAGGACCGCGGCCGGCAGCACCACCGACAACGCGCCATAACCCACAGACCACGCCACCTCGACCCTGCCACTCAGCAGCCAGGCCAGGCATGCCGCCAGACCACCCGCCACAGCCTGCCAGGCAACAATGCGCCACGGCGACAGGACAGGATTCCGGCGACGCCACAGACGGGCCTCCTCGGCACTCAGCGGCTTGAAATCGGATTCGGCCGCCTCATCTGCGTCGTCTGCAAAAGCTGCTTGCACTGGAGGGAACCTGGATTCGGACACCACAAATTCACCCCGATGACAGCCGTAAACTTCTGCAAAGCCGCCCATTATAGGTTTAAAGTAAGTAGTTTCCCTGCATATCCGACTTTCGGCACAGGAAAAATTCGGCCAGCCCGTCCCGAAGGGCTGGTTTTCCGCCCATTCCCGGCGAAGGAGCTGCGATTTCCATGTATTCCGCCCTCAAATTCCTGCATCTGGCCGCGGGCATGGTCTGGCTCGGCGGCATGGCCTTCATGCTGCTGGCACTGCGCCCCAGCCTGCCGGTCGTCGAGTCGCCCGCGCAGCGCCTGACGCTGCTGGCGGCAGTGCTGCACCGTTTCTTCCTGCTGGTCTGGGTGGCCATCGCGCTGCTGCTGGCCAGTGGTTTCTATATCCTGGGCCACGCAGGCGCCCAGGCCGCCCCGGCCGGCTGGCATGCCATGGCCGGCATCGGCACGCTGATGTGCCTCATCTTCGGGCACCTCTATTTCGCGCTGTACCGGCCCATGCGACGCGCCATCGACGCGGCCGACTGGCCCGGCGCGGGCCGGCGTGCGCAAATGATTGCGCGTCTGGTGATGGCCAATTTCGTGCTGGGCTGGCTGGCCGTGGCGGCCATCGTCTTCCTGGTCTGAGCACACAAGATGGACCCCGCACTGCCGCGACTGCCCTGCTATCTCAATGGCGAGTACACGGTACTGCCCGAGGCCCGGGTCAGCGTCATGGACCGCGGTTTCATCCTGGGCGACGGCGTGTACGAGGTCCTGCCCGCCTACGGCACCTGCCTGTTCCGGTTCGAACCACACATGGCGCGGCTGGAGCGTAGCCTGGCCGAACTCCGCATTCCCAACCCGCACACGCGCACCCAGTGGCGTGAGATCGCGCTGGGCCTGGTGACCAGCTATGCCAAAGACAGCGGCGCCGCGGATCCGGAGAAGGTCGACCAGACGGTCTACCTGCAGGTAACGCGCGGCGTCGCCCTGCGCGAGCACGCCATGCTGGAGGGACTGACTCCCACGGTCTTTGTCATGACGAATGTGATGAAGCAGCCGACCGACGCCCAGCGCGCACAGGGCGTCAGCTGCCTGACGGCCGAGGACTTTCGCTGGCAGAAGGCCCACATCAAGAGCACCAGCCTGCTCGGCGGCGTGCTGGCCCGCCAGATCAGCGTGGATGCCGGCGCAGACGAGACCATCCTGTTTCGGGACGGGTTTCTCAGCGAAGCAGCGGCGAGCAATGTCTGGATCGTCAAGGAAGGCGTCCTGCTGGGTCCGCCCCGGGACAACCTCGTGCTCGAAGGCATTCGCTACGCCCTCTTCGAGGAGATCTGCCAGACCCACGGCATCCCGCTGGCGCTACGGCGCATCACGCGCGACGAGGTGCTGGCGGCCGACGAGGTCCTGCTGAGCTCCGCCATCAAGGAGGTGCTGCCCGTGACCCGAATCGACGGCCAGACCGTCGGCAGCGGACTGCCCAGCCCCGTCTACGCCCAGCTTTACGCCGGCTACCAGGCCGCCAAACTGCAGGCCCGCCTGCGCCGCCAATACTGAACTCCGCCATGACCCAGCCCCCCGCCCCGTCGCGCGCCGACACACTGATTGAATATCCCTGCCGCTTTCCCATCAAGGTCATGGGTGCCAAGGCCGAAGGCTTCGTGCATGCGGTGACGACGGTGGCCCGCCAGTTCGACCCGACATTTGACGCCGCCACCATCGAACTGCGCGAGAGCAAGGGTGGCAACTACCTGGGCGTGACCATCACCATCACGGCCACCAGCCGCGAACAGCTCGACGAGCTCTACCGCACGCTGTCCACGCACCCCATGGTGAAAGTCGTCCTCTGATGGACCTGCGTCTCCTGGGGCGCGTCGATTACGCGCCGACCTACGCCGCGATGCAGGACTACACGGCTGCGCGCACGGCCCAGACGCCGGATGCGCTGTGGATCTGCGAACATCCGCCGGTCTTCACCCAGGGCCTGGCCGGCGAAGCGGACCATGTGCTGGTACCGGGCGATATTCCCGTGGTGGCCACCAACCGAGGTGGGCAGGTCACCTACCATGGGCCGGGCCAGGTGGTCGCCTACCCCCTGATCGATCTGCGGCGCGCCGGCTATTTCGTCAAGGAGTATGTCTACCGGCTCG
>DALYHW010000163.1:0-3563 GCA_031970695.1 Hylemonella sp. | reverse complement strand
ACCCTGGACCACTACGGCGTCATCGGCCACCGCGTGGCGGGTGCGCCCGGCATCTACGTGCGGCTGGACGATCCGCGCGCCCACACCCTGCTGCCGCAGCGCCCGCAGAAAGGCGCCAGCGGCGCGCCGGACTTCACGGGACTGGGCAAGATTGCTGCGCTGGGCATCAAGGTCAGCCGCAACTGCACGTACCACGGCGTTGCGCTCAACGTGGCCATGGACCTGGAACCCTACACACGTATCAACCCCTGTGGCTACGCCGGGCTGCACACCATCGACCTTTCTACAATCGGGGTGTCCGTCGACTGGACGGACGCTGCCCACGTCCTGAGCCACAAGCTCCTCACCCATCTCCAGCCTTAAGGCCATCCCATGAGCACCCGCGAACCCACGACCGTGCGCGAAGCGCAGAGCGTCGAGACCTACGATCCCGCCGCCAAGCAGAAAGCCGCCGCCAAGCTCTCCCGCATTCCGGTGAAGGTCGAACAGGGCGAGATGCTGAAGAAGCCGGACTGGATCCGCGTCAAGGCCGGCTCGCCGACGACGCGCTTCTACGAGATCAAGGACATCCTGCGCAGCAACAAGCTGGTGACGGTGTGCGAGGAAGCCAGCTGCCCCAACATCGGCGAATGCTTCGGCAAAGGCACGGCCACCTTCATGATCATGGGCGACAAGTGCACCCGCCGCTGCCCCTTCTGCGACGTGGGCCACGGCCGCCCGGATCCCCTGGACGTGAACGAACCGGAAAACCTGGCCAAGACGATCGCTGCGCTGAAGCTCAAGTACGTGGTGATCACCAGCGTGGACCGTGACGACCTGCGCGACGGCGGTGCCGGCCATTTCGTCGAGTGCATCCGCAAGACCCGCGAACTCTCGCCGGGCACCCAGATCGAGGTGCTGGTACCTGACTTCCGCGGACGCGACGACCGCGCGCTCGAGATTCTCAAGGCGGCGCCCCCGGACGTGATGAACCACAACCTGGAAACCGTGCCGCGGCTGTACAAGCAGGCCCGCCCCGGGAGCGATTACCAGTTCTCGCTCAACCTGCTCAAGAAGTTCAAGGCCCTGTTCCCGCACGTGCCGACCAAGAGCGGCCTCATGGTGGGCCTGGGCGAGACCGACGAGGAGATCCTCGAGGTCATGCGCGACATGCGGGCGCACGACATCGAGATGCTGACCATCGGGCAGTACCTGGCACCATCGACCTCGCATCTGCCGGTGAGACGCTACGTGCACCCGGACACATTCAAGATGTTCGAGACCGAGGCCTACAAGATGGGCTTCACGCACGCGGCCGTGGGCGCCATGGTGCGCTCCAGCTACCACGCAGACCAGCAGGCGCATGCCGCCGGGGTGGCCCGATGAGCCAGCCACTGATCAGCGACGAGCTCGAGTTGCTGGCATCGCTGGTCGACCTGCCGCAGCACCCGCGCATCATTGAACTGGGCTGCGGTGCTGCGCACCTGTCGCGCAAGCTGCTGCAACGCTACGCGGGCTGCGCGGTGACCGGGCTGGAAGTGGACGAGCGCCAGATGGTGAAAAACCTGCAGGCTCCGGCAGACCGCCTGCGCTTCGTGCAGGCCGGCGCCCAGGCCATTCCTTTTGGCGATCAGTCGTTCGACCTCGCGCTGATGCTCAAATCGCTGCACCATGTGCCGCTGGAACTGCTGGACCAGGCCCTGTCCGAGGTCCATCGCGTGCTGCGCCCCCAGGGCCTGCTGTACGTGTCCGAGCCGGTTTTCGCCGGCGCGCTTAACGAAGTGATGCGCCTGTTCCACGACGAAGAGATCGTGCGCGCGGCCGCGCTGGCCGCCGTGCGGCGGGCGGTGGCTTCGGGCGCCTGGGAACAGGTGGCCGAGGTGCCGTTCGAGATGCCGGTGCACTACCGTGACTTTGCGGAATTCGAGCAGCGCATGATCGGCGTCACCTTCGTCGAACACAAGCTCGACGCTGCCACCCTGGCGGCGGTACGCGCGCGCTTCGAGCCGCACATGAGCGCCGATGGCGCGCATTTCGTGCGGCCGATGCGCGTGAACCTGCTGCGGCGTCGCTGAGCCCTAGACCGGGGCCATCGCGTCCCAGGCTTTCAGCGCCTCGGCCGCGTACATGAGCGCCGGCCCACCGCCCATGTAGACACAGACCGCGAGCATCTCCTCCAGCTCGGCGCGGGTGCAGTCGAGCTTGCGCAGGGCCTTGACGTGAAACCCGATGCAGCCGGAACAGCGCTGCGTCACCCCGATGGCCAGCGCGATGAGTTCTTTATGTTTCGTGCTGATCGCGCCCTCGGCCATGGACGCACGGGCCAGCTGGCCGAACCCGGCCATGGCCTCGGGCTGCCCCTTGCGAAAAGGCGCCAGGCTCTCGTTGATGTCGCGGATCAGGCCAGGATGGTCGAATGTGCTCATGCAGTACGCCCTGCGGGATGATGTGGTGCCGCGAGTATCGCGCCGCCATCGGGGCGCGGGCTTGATGCAAAGCAAGCGGGAACGCCCGCCCGTGCCCTAGCCGTTGAGCAGCGCCGCCGGTTCGTCGGCGGCCATCACCGCCTGCGCCCAGGGTGCCAGCCGGCCCGTATCGGCGCGCAGCACTTCCTGCTTGACCGCGAGGATCTGCGCCGGATGCATGGAAAAGCTGCGCAGCCCCAGCCCCAGCAACAGGCGTGTCATGCCGGTATCCCCAGCCATCTCGCCACAGACACTGACCTCCTTGCCCTGTGCACAGCATTCGGCGATGGTGTCAGCCACCAGCCGCAACACCGCCGGATGCAAGGGGTCATACAGATGCGCCACCGATTCGTCGGCCCGATCGATGGCCAGCGTGTACTGGATCAGGTCGTTGGTACCCAGCGAGAGGTAGTCGAAATGCTTCAGGAAGGTCTTGAGCATCAGGGCCGCCGCCGGGATCTCGATCATTGCGCCCAGCACCACCGGCCCGCACGGGATGCCCTCCCGCTGAAGTTCGGCGCGGGCCTGGTCAATCAGCGCAACCGTCTGCCGTATTTCGGTGAGATGGGCCAGCATGGGGATCAGCATCTTGACCGGCCCATGGGCCGCGGCCCGCAGGATGGCGCGCAGCTGCGTCAGGAACATGGACGGGTCCGCGAGGCTCCAGCGGATCGCCCGCAGCCCCAGGGCCGGGTTCAGGTGCTTGCCTTCAACGAAGGTGCTGTCCATGGGTTTATCGGCGCCGATATCCACCGTACGGATCGTCACGGGCAGGCCGCCCATGCCCTCGACTGCCCGGCGGTAGGCCTGGTACTGCTCTTCCTCGTCCGGCAGGCGCCCCTGACGTCCCATGAACAGGAACTCGCTGCGGAACAGACCCACGCCCACGGCGCCGGCCTTCATGGCCGCGAGGGAGTCCTCCGGCATCTCGATGTTCGCCAGCAGCTCCACCTTTTCGCCATCCAGCGTGACCGCGGGGGTATCGAGCAGGCGGGCCAGGCGGCTGCGTTCGAGGTCAAGCTGGCGCTGCTTGTAACTGTACTCGGCAAGGATGATGGGCGAGGGATCGACGATCACCACACCGGCGTCGCCGTCGATGATGACCCAGTCGTCCTGGCG
>DALYHW010000162.1:0-6618 GCA_031970695.1 Hylemonella sp. | reverse complement strand
CTTGTAGACGCGGTCGGCGTTGAGGCGGCGCGTGAAGGTCTTGCCGCCCTTGCTCACCTCTTCGGTCAGCGTGCCCTTGAGGATGCCCAGCCAGTTGTCATAGGCGGTCACCTTGTCGTCGGCGTCGACGCAGGCCACGGAGTCTTCCAGGTCCAGGATGGTGGACAGCGCCGCCTCGACCAGCAGGTCGCTCACGCCGGCGGCGTCACTGCGGCCGATGGGTGTGGAACGGTCGATCTGAATTTCGATGTGGATGCCGTTGTTGCGCAGCAGGACAGCCGACGGGGCGGCGGCGCTGCCCTGGTAGCCGACAAACTTGTGGCAGTCGGCCAGATGGGCCTTGCTGCCGTCCTTGAGCGTGACGACGAGCTTGCCGCCTTCCACGGCGTAGGCGGTGGAATTGACATGCGAGCCCTTGACCAGCGGGGCGACGCGGTCCAGCACGTAGCGGGCGTATTCGATGACCTTGGCGCCGCGCACCGGGTTGTAGCTCTTGCCGTCAGCGCCCACCTTGGTGGCGCCCTTGTCTTCGGAGATGGCGTCGGTACCGTAGAGCGCGTCATACAGCGAACCCCAGCGCGCGTTGGCGGCATTGAGCGCGTAGCGGGCGTTGAGCACGGGCACCACAAGCTGCGGGCCGGCCTGGACGGCCAGCTCGGCGTCCACATTGGCGGTATCGCACTCGACCTGCTCGGGCACGGGCACGAGGTAACCGATCTTCTCGAGGAAGGCACGGTAGGCCTTCATGTTCTTGATGGGGCCGGGGTTGGCCTTGTGCCACGCGTCCAGCTCGAGTTGCATGCGGTCGCGTTCGGCCAGCAGGGCGGCGTTCTTGGGGCCCAGCTCGTGGGCGATGGCGTCGAAGCCTTTCCAGAAGTCGGCGCTGCTGATGCCGGTGCCAGGCAGCACTTTGTCTTCGATGAAGCGGTGCAGGTTGCTGGCCACTTGCAGGCGATGGGCCTTGGTGCGTTGGGTCATGGTGTCACTCCTTCAAGTCAATAAATCGGTAGCGCCAGCTCATTCCGCGGGGAAGAAGCCGAGCACGTCGTTGAGCGTGTTGCCGGTGCGCACGGGCTGGGTGCCCAGTTCCTCGAAAGGCAGCGCATAGCGGTTGACCCACAGGGTCTGAAAGCCGTACCAGGTGGCGGCCAGCGCGTCCCAGCTGTTGCTGCTGACGAAGACGATCTGCGCGGCCCGCAGGCCGGTCACCTGCTCGCCCAGCGCATACGCCTCGGGGTGGGTCTTGTACTTGCGCACGGCGTCCACGCTGATCACGTGGTCCAGCAGGCCTTCGAGCCCCGCACTGCGCACGGCGATGCCCAGCATCTCGGGGTCGCCGTTGGAGAGAATGCCAGTGGCAATGCCGCGGCTCTTGAGCGCCTGAAGGACGTCCCGGTTCTCGGGAAAGGCGCTCAGGTGCCGGTACTGGTTCATCAACTGCAGTTCGGCCTCGGGCGTGAGCGTGAGCTTCAGGCGTTAGCAGCTGTAGCGCAGCGCTGCCAGGGTGAGCTGCCAGAAGGGCTGGTAATGCGCACCGTGGTTGCTGGTGGTGACCAGGCGGGTGTATTCGATCTGCTTGTCACGCCAGAGCTGGCCCAGGGCCTGGCCCTGGCCGGGAAACAGCTGCTCCGCCACCAGACCGACGCTGTAGACGTCGAACAGGGTGCCGTAGGCGTCGAACAGCACGGCCAGGGGCGGCTGCTTCGGCGACGGTGCGGCGGTGGCGCGGGGTTTTTCCATGCTTGAACTTTATTTGATACTTTCAGTTCTATTAATACAAAATTCATTCCTAAATTGCGAACAAAAAGTATTGAATCGAGTTTGGATTGGAATTCACACTACGGCGGCATAATGAGCACAACGTCCGGCCTGCGTGCAACAACAAGCATCCATCTGCACCTAATTTCAATCTTTTACCCCTATTGCCCATGAACCTTCCGTTTGATCTGGTGGATTTGCGTCTCATGGTGCGAATTGCCGAGGCCGAAAGCCTCACCAAAGGGGCGGAGGCAGCCCATATGTCGGCCCCGGCGGCCAGCACGCGGATCAAGCACATCGAGGAGAGCCTGGGCGTGAAATTGCTGCACCGCAGCTCGCAGGGCGTCACACTGACGCCGCCGGGCCAGGCCTTTATGCACCATGCGCGCCTGGTGCTGGGCCAGCTCGAGCACCTGCGCACCGACCTGCAGGAATACGCCCATGGCATCCGAGGCCACCTGCGCGTGCACGCCAACACCACGGCGCTGGGCGAGTTCCTGCCGCCGGTGCTGCGCCGCTACCTGCTGGCGCATCCGGACGTGAACGTCGACCTGCAGGAACGCCTGAGCCACGACATCGTGCGCGCCGTGTCCGAAGGGCAGACCGACATTGGCATCGTGGCAGGCCTCGTGCGCACGGGCAACCTGGAGGTGCTGCCCTACCGGCGCGACCGGCTGGTGCTGGTGCTGCCGCAAGGCCACGCGCTTGCCGCCGCGCCGGCCATCGCCTTTGCCGACACCCTGGAATACGACCATGTGGGCCTGGCCGAGAGCAGCGCCATCCGAGCTTTCCTGCAGCAGATCTGCGAGGGGCTCAACCGCCCGATGAAACAACGTATCCAGGTGAGCAACTTCGAGGCGGCCTGCCGCATGGTAGAGGCCTCGGTGGGCGTGGCCATCCTGCCCGGCTCGGCCGCACGCAGGCACGCGCAGACCATGGGCATCGCCATCGTGCCGCTGGCCGACCCCTGGGCCGAACGCGCCATGCAGATCGTGGTGCGCAGTCTGGATGCCCTGCCCGCCTACGCCCGCGAGCTGGTGGACCTGCTGGTGGAAGACGCGCGGCAGGCCACCCCGGCAGCCTGAACCCGCGCTGCGCACATCCCGGACATCCCGGTGTCAGGCCGGGTGGCGAGCCGCGCAGGCCTCGAGTGCGCGGCGGCTCATCTCGCGGGTCTGCTCGATCAGGTAGTCGAGGAAGACGCGGGTGCGCTGTGGCATGAACTTGCGGCTGGGCAAGGCGGCGTAGAGCGACAGGCGGCCCGTGATCCACGGCGCCAGCACCCGCACCAGTTCACCCCGCGCGAGATAGGGCGCCACCAGGTCGACCGTGACCGAGGTGATGCCCACGCCATCGAGCGCCGCGCGCAGCAAGGTGTCCGTGTGATTGGCCATCAGCACCGGGTTGATCTCCACCTCGTCCACATCTGCAGGCTGCTGCGGGCACCACATGCGCCAGGACTTCGTGCGGCCGCTCGTCGTCGTCAGGCGCAGGCAATCATGCTGCGCCAGCTCGGCGGGCCGCTGCGGCAGACCACGGCGCTGCACGTAGCCGGGTGAGGCGACGAGGATGGCCTCGGACTCGATGATCTTGCGTGCGATGACATCGGCGTCGAAACTGTCGTCCGCACCCAGCAGGGTGATGTCGAACTCTTCCACCGGCGGCTCGCGCAGCGACTCCACCTCCATCTCGATCTGGATATTCGGATAACGCTGGCGGAAACCCGCCAGCAGCGGCGCGATGACATAAGAGGCGAGCACCGGCAGCGCGTGCACACGCAGGACACCCGACAGCTCCTGCGTGTGGGCGCTGGCCGCCGCATCGGCCTCGTCGATGTCCTGCAGGATGTTGCGTACCCGGCTGAGGTAGGCCTCACCCGCATCCGTCAGCGCGATACGGCGTGTGGAACGGTGCAGCAGGCGCGTGCCCAGGTGCTCCTCAAGGTCGGCGACCAGCCGGGTCACGACGGGCGGCGACATGTCCAGTACCCGCGCCGCAGCCGCGAAGCCGCCCTCGGCCACTACCCGCTCGAACACGCGCATCGACGTTAACCGGTCCATCTATTTCCTCAGAGTTCGCGCCAATTATTTCTGTTTTGGAAATACCTTTGAATCAAATCAAGCATTTATCTTTTCAAAGTGAAACCATAAAGTTCATCCCATCGATGCAGCGCGATTCAACAACGCTACACCGACGCGATCGCGGACCAGGCATGACTGGCTGGCCAGTGGATCGCCAGTTTGTTGAACTTGAAAGGAAAGTCATCATGAACCGCATCTCCGTCTCCGCCCTCACCCTCGCCGTAGCAACCCTGGCTGCCGGCCACGCCCTGGCCGCCGATTCCGGCAAGACCCGCGCCCAGGTCGAAGCCGAGCGCCAGCAGGCCGTGCGCACCGGCGCAGTCGCCGCCTCCATCGACGGTTACGGGAACCAGCTGCTGAACGAGGTGTTCCCGGGCCAGTACCCGGCCACGACCAAGGCCGCAGGCAAGACCCGCGCCCAGGTCGAAGCCGAGCGCCTCGACGCCCTGCGCACCGGCAACGTCATCGCCACGGTTGACGGCTTCGGCGGCCAGAAGCTGAACGAGGCCTTCCCGGCCCGTTATCCCGCCACCCCCAAGGCCGCCGGCAAGACCCGCGCCGAAGTGGAGGCCGAGCGTCAGCTGGCCATCCGCACCGGCGTGCTCAACCAGTACCCGGCGTACTGATCGCCGCCCGCGGCCCTGCGGAGCAGGCCGTCGCGACGGGCGAGTCCGAGGCCGCCACACGGTGGCCTCTTTTTTTGGGCGCCCACCGCGACGTCCATGACACCTCGCCAGTACGGTTGGTTACGGTTGATACGGAAAGCGGATTGCCGGCGCAACGGGCTTTCGGAAGAATCCAGGCTTTCGCAATTCCGTCGCTGCCATGCAGCGCCCGCCCATGCAACGCAACTTCGTCTTCCGCTTCAAGATCGCGCTTCTTGCCGCCTTCGTGCTGTTCACGCTGATGGGCTTGGCCGCGCCCAATATGAAGGTGCTGCTCATCGGCGTCGTGGCGCTCGGCGCCTCGCTGGTCATCGCCATCACCAACTTCGTGATCGCCAGCCACCGGGCCGACCGCGAGCTGAACTCCTCGTTCTGAACCCCGCTGCGCACGCAGCATGAAAAAACGCCGGGCAAGCCCGGCGTTTCTCTTGGCGCGTGGCAGGTGCTCAGTCCGCGAACTGACCCGCAGCGCGGATGGCCTTGCCCCACTTCTCGACTTCCGACACCAGCCAGGCGCGCTGGCCTTCGGAGGTCTGGCGTGCCTCGGGCGCCATCTCACCACCCAGGTCGGCCATGCGGCTGACGAAGGCCGGGTCCTTCATGGCGGCGCGCATGGCGTCACCGAACTTCTGCACGACGGCCGCGGGCGTGCCCTTGGGGGCGTAGACGCCGTGCCAGACGATGACCTCGAAGTCCTTGATGCCGCCTTCGTGCAGGGTCGGCGCATCGGGCAGGGCCTTGATGCGCTGCTTGGTGGTCACGCCATACATCTTGACCGTGCCGGCCTTGATGTGGGGCACGGTGTTGGTCGTCTGGTCGCACAGGATGTCGACCTGGCCACCGAGCAGGGCGTTGAGCGCGGGGCCGGTGCCCTGGAACGGCACGGTGGTGAGGTTCGCGCCCAGCGACTGCTGGAACAGCGTGCCGCACAGGTGCGACACCGCACCCAGGCCCGCGTTGGCCAGGTTGATCTTCTCGGCGTTGGCCTTGACGTAGGCCACCAGCTCGGCGGTGTTCTTGGGCGGCAGATCCTTGCGCGCGATCATGGTCATGGGCACGTCCACCACATTGCCCACGTGCTCGAAATCGGTCACGGGGTTGTAGGCCAGCTTGCGGTACAGCGCGGGCGCCGTGGCCATGCCGTTGTGGTGGATCAGGAAGGTGTAGCCGTCAGGCTGGGCCTTGGCCACATAACCCGGGGCGATGGTGCCGCCGGCACCGGTCTTGTTCTCGACCACCACACTCTGGCCCAGGGTCTTGGTCATGGCGGCCGCCAGCGTGCGCGCCACGATGTCGGTCGGGCCGCCGGCGGCGAAGGGCACCACCAGGGACACCGGCTTGGCCGGATAGGCCTGCGCCATGGCCAGGCTGCTGCCCAGTGCCAGCGTCGTGGCCATCGCGGCCGCGGTGAAGATTCTGCGTTTCAGGTTCATGCTTGTCGTCCTCTAGACTCGAAAAAAATGGGGAGCTCCCTTTTGTAATGGTTATGGTGCTGCAGTCGCCGTCACGAAACAAGCCGGGTCATCCCTTAGCCGAGGCAGTACAAGTCCGCATGGATTGTCAGGATTTAGCCGGCCCGGTCCGCAACTTGATTCAGGTCAGCAGCGGCCCCACCCGCGGCCACTGCGCGATGGCCCAGAGCCGTGCCATGGCCGCGCGCATCTCGGCCTCGCTCGCACCACCGTGGTAGAGCGCCAGGCGCAGGGCCTTGTCCTCGAGTTCGGCACGGCTCAGCGTGTTACCCGGATCGCCCTTGGGTTCGTCGACACGGCCGGACAGCACACGACCGTCGCAGGTCTCGACCCGGACCTTGCCGATCCAGCGCGCGGGGTAAGCGCCATCGACCTCGGGGTCGAGTTCCATCACCACCTTGTCGTGGAAGTCCACCACCTCGCCGGCCTTGAAGCTGGCATCGAATTCGGAGAGGCCCGCACGCCCGAGCACGGCCACCAGCCCCAGCACGGTGCCCATGCTGAACTTGCTCTGGTGCACGGTCTGCGGATCGGTCACGGGGCCCAGTACGTCGATGGCGCCCTGGTGCACGAGCGCGGTGACGCGCTTGACGTCGCTCGCCTTGAGGCCGTGCTGCTGCAGCACCTGCTGCAGCGCATCGG
>DALYHW010000161.1:0-6713 GCA_031970695.1 Hylemonella sp. | reverse complement strand
GATCGACGATCACCACACCGGCGTCGCCGTCGATGATGACCCAGTCGTCCTGGCGCACCAGCTGGCTGGCGGTGCGCGCGCCGACGACGGCAGGGATATCCATGCTGCGCGCGACGATGGCCGTGTGCGACGTCTTGCCGCCGACATCGGTGACGAAACCCGCAAACAGGCCCTGCTTGAACTGGAGCATGTCCGACGGCGAGATTTCGTGCGCGATCAGCACCAGCGGCACGTCCGTGTCCTCGAGCTGGAGCTCGGTCTGCGAGGCCTTGCGCGGCGCCTGGGCACCGGCAGGCAGCACCGAGGTCGACTGCCCCTGCATGGCCCGCAGGACCTTTTCGGTGATTTGCTCGAGGTCGGCCTTGCGCTCGCGCAGGTACTCGTCCTCCATCTCGTCGAACTGGCGGGCAATGATTTCCAGCTGGGTCGTCAGGGCCCACTCGGCGTTGTAGAGGCGGTCACGGATCCAGTGCTTCACGCCCTCGACCATCTCCTCGTCCTGCAGCAGCATCAGGTGCACGTCGAGCAGGGCCTTGAGTTCGTGGGGCGCGTCCTTGGGGCCAAGCTGGGTGATGGTCTGCTGCAGGCGCTGGATCTCCTCCACCACCGCGTCACGCCCGCGCCGCACGCGATCGATTTCGCGGTCCACCTGCTGCGGCTCGATGAAATAGTGCGCGACGTCCACGCGGCTGCTGGCCACCAGCACCGCACGCCCGATGGCGATGCCGCGTGCGACCGCGAGCCCATGGATCGAGAACGTCATACCGCCCTCCCCGCCGCATCGTGCCGGGTCGGGTCGGGCCGTGCCACGATCATTCGCCTTCCCCGAACTTGTCGTTGATCAGGGCCAGCAGGGCGTCGAGGGCTTCCTGCTCCCGCTCGCCATTGACCTCGACCTCGACGACGCTGCCCAGGCCGGCGGCCAGCATCATGACACCCATGATGCTCTTGGCATTCACGCGGCGCTCGCCGCGCGAGAGCCAGACTTCGCAGGGGTAGCTGCCCGCCAGCTTGGTGAGCTTGGCCGAGGCCCGCGCATGCAGTCCGAGCTTGTTGCTGATGGTGGCGTTGGCCTTGATCATTCGCTGGATCCCCGTGGTCGGTTTGTCTCGTATTCGCCCATTCACTGCCTAGTTTGCCACCGCCATCACACCCTGGCTGCCGCCTTGCCGGGCACGCTCGGCCAGCACGTCCAGGCTCTCCTGCTGGTAGCTCACCGCCCGCCACAGCATGGGCAGGTTGACGCCAGTCAGCAGCCGCGCCTGGCGCCCCTGCAGCAACTCGCGTGCGACGTTGCAGGGCGTGGCACCGTAGACATCGGTGAGCAGTAGCAGCGGCGCAGGGCCGAAGACGGCAATGGCCTCCTGTGCTCGCTGCACGCTCTGCGCCACACTGGCTTGCGGCTGCACGTCCAGTGCCTGCACACCGTCCACGCGATCGGCGAAGACATGGGCCACGCACTGGCGCAATGCACTGGCCAGTGGCGCGTGGGCGATGATGAGGATACCGTTGTTCATGACTCAGCTGCCTCGATTATGGCGTTTCACTGCGAGGAAATACACATAGGAGCCCAGGTTGAATACGAGGAACACGGCGAGCGCGCCGCGAAAGGCCTGCGCCGGGGTCCAGGCATAAGCGGTAAAGGCGTCGATCAGCAGCCCGATGCCCCATTGCACGGCGAATACGCCGGAGAAGATCACGAGGTTGTAGGCCGAGAGCGCACGTCCTGCCAGTTCCGGGGGAAAGGCCATGCCCACTGCCGGCTGGGCCAGTGACAGGAAAGTGGAACTCACACAGAACAGGGCCCACAGCAGTCCCGCATGGGCGTTCGTAGCCTCACCACCCAGCACGATCACGCCCAGCACGAGCAGGCTCAGGGGCGTGCCCCAGGTGATGAGCTGGTTGGTGTGCACGCCCCGGCGAGCCAGCCGCGGGATCAGCAGCCCCCAGGACCAGAATGCCGTGAGCATGGCCACGTTGAGCCAGAAGAGATTGGTCGCTGCCTGCACAGGCGTGTAGCCCGCCACCCGGATCATCCAGGGGACCGCCCAAAGAGTCTGGATCGCGACCATGCCGCCGTAGTTGAAAAAACCCACGGGGGTCATGCGCCGGAAATACGGGTGGCGCCAGACCCCGGCGTAACTGCTGCCCGAAGACGTCGGCACCGGCTGGGCGGCCGAAGGCGCGTGCCAGCGGGGTACCTGCCAGGCGATGACCGCCATGGAGAACAGCAGCAACAGGGCCAGGCCCCAGAACAGCGGCCGCCAGCCTGCCAGCGGCAGCAGCCACTGCACGGGTAGCGTGGATGCCACCATGCCCATGGAGCCGGTCATCAACATCCAGGAATTGGCCCGCAACTGGCTTGCCGGATCGAACCAGCGCCGATAACCCGTCAGCGGCGCCATCAGACAGGCGGCGAGACCAATACCGCACAGCACCCGCGCGACCAACAAGCCGGTAAAACTTTGCGCCAGGGAGAATGCCACGCAGGCCCCGACCGCGACGGCGAGGAAACCGAGGATGACCGTCTTCGGCCCGTGGCGGTCGAGCCAACGGCCCAGCGGCAGCTGCATGGCGGCAAAACCGAGGAAGTAACCTCCGGCCAGCAAGCCGAGGTCACGCGCATGCAGTGCGAACTCGGCCGTCAGCTGGGGCGAGAGCGTCGCCGTGATGGCTCGGATCAGGGCCGAGAAGAAATAGGCAAACGCAAACGCTAGGAATACCAGGATGGCTGCGCGACGACCCAGCGTATTCATGGCAACTCGAGTCCGCCAAAGAAGGGGTCGCTCATCTCGGAGCCGATACGCCCGGCGTAGATCACGGCGTGGTAAAGCCGGTTGCCATGAGCAAACCAGACACCTTGCGCGTTGATCACGCGGCCGGACGCGTCGGTGCCCTGCGCATTCAGTTGGACCGGGTCCAGGAATGGTGTCGCGCCCCGCACGCGAAAGGGTGTGCTGGTCGAGGTGCCGGCGTGCATGTTTTCGAGCAGGGCCGTCTGCCACTGCAGCTGCACGGCCAGCGCACGCGACGGGTCATCCAGCGCCAGCGAGGACACGGCAAAAAGGGCACCGCCCGCCTCGCAGCCCATCATCTGCACTTCGAGCTCGAGGCCGGCCAGCGATTGCTTGCGGCTGCCGTGGTCGGGCTTGCACGGCAGCAGTGCCTTGAGCTCGGCCTGGCTCGCACGGACCTCGCGCCAGTTCAGGGACGGGCTGCAAGCGACGATCGCCAGCAGGGACATCAACAACAGCGATTTGCGCAACATCCGGCGATTATCCCAGCCCCTTCCGGCACCGGCACATCCGACTAACGCAGGGCTCCGAACACCTTGCTCAGCAACGCGCTGCCTGTGCCTACGGGATCGCGGCGGATCTTGCGCTCTTCCTCGCCAATGATGTGATACAGGCCGTCGAGCGCCTTGCCCGTCACGTAGGGTTCGATGCGGGCGTCCTCGCGGTTCATCAAACCGTAGTCGGCGGCGCGTCCCGCAAGCTGGTGGTACTGGCTGACCACACCGACCCGCTCGGTACTGCGTGTGACCGCGGGCAGGAATTTCCGGGTCAGGGGGGCGCGCGTCTTGTCCGCAAAAAATCGGGTCACCGAGGTGTCCCCGCCCTCGAGAATGGTCTTCGCGTCGCCGACTGTCATGCCACGCACAGCCGCCAGCATCAGTTCCTGTGCCAGAGGTACCGCCGCTTCGGCCGCGCGATTCATGCTGGTCACCAGTTCGTCCAGGCGCTCTCCCTGTCCGAAGCGGCGCAGCCAGCTCTGCGCATCACGAAGCTGCGGCGGAAGCGGAATCCGGACCGCGTCGTTGCCAAGGAAACCGTTCACCTGGCCCAGCTTCGCAACGGCATTACGGGCGCCCCGGTCCAAAGCGGCTTTCAGCCCCCGCACCGCTTCAGACTGGCTGAGTTCGTCCAGAGTCAGCGACCGGGACCGACCGGGACCGAGCAGCCCGGCGGCGACCACGATCAGCCCAAGGGAACTAAACTTGCGCCTGTCCATCGAATTTCCTGTTTATGAAACGAGCCCTCTATCTTGCCGCAGCTGCCGCCGTGCTGGTCGTCGGCTGGTTGTTGCTGCGCACCCCGGGGTTCGGCCCCGCGCCGGAGTCCTCTTTCGTGCTGCTTGATGGCTCGAAACAGACCACGGCGGACTTCCGCGGACGCGTCGTGCTGGTGAACTTCTGGGCCACCACCTGCACCAGCTGCGTGGCCGAGATGCCCCAGCTGGTGGCGACTTATGACAAATACCGTGACAAGGGTTTCGACACCGTCGCTGTGGCCATGAGCTATGACCCGCCCAGTTACGTCGTGCAATTCACGCAAAGCCGCAAGCTGCCCTTCAAGGTGGCGATCGACAACACCGGCGCAGTCGCGAACGCCTGGGGCGATGTGCGCCTGACGCCGACCACATACCTGGTCAACAAGAAGGGCGAGATCGTCAAGCGCTATGTGGGGGAGCCGGACTTCCAGGATCTGCACCGCCTGATCGAGGCGCTGCTGGCCGAGGCCTGAGCGCCCTATTGAGATTTCGGAAAAAGGCGGCCGCCCGGGCCGCTTTTTTCTTGCCGGATGCCGGCTCGAAAGGTGACGCCCCGCCACCTGGGGCGCGGATTCGCGCTACCCGTCAACGGGCCCGGCTCTGTTCGTACAGTGGCATCACCGCAGCCGTGATGCTGCTCAATTCCTCGACCCGCGATTCCGGCGCTGGGTGGGTGCTCAGGATTTCGGGCGGGCGTCCGCCTCCGAGCTGGCTCATTTTCTTCCACAGGCTCACGGCGGCACGGGGGTCGTAGCCGGCGCGTGCGGCCAGCTCGACGCCGATCACGTCGGCCTCACGCTCGGCCTCGCGGCTCTTGGGCAGATTCATCGTCACGTTGGTCACGGTATCACTCAGGTCGCCGACGATCTGGCTGCCGGTCGCGACGCTGGCGAGCACGCCCACCCATTTGAGCGCCTCTTGCCGCGACACCTGCTCCCGCACATGCTCTCGCAAGGCGTGGGCGATCTCGTGTCCCATCACGGCGGCGAGTTCGTCATCGGTGACCTTGACCTTGTCAATCAGGCCGCTGTAGACACCGATCTTTCCCCCCGCCATGCAGAAGGCGTTGACTTCATCGCTCTGGAACAGGTTGGTCTCCCAGCGCCAGCCCGGTGCGTCGCTGCGGAAGTGCACCGTCTGCGGGATCAGGCGCTTCGCGATGGCCTGCACCCGCGCCAGCATCACCGGATCGCGATTGAGCTGTTTTTTCTTTTCCGCGTCCTGCAGCATCTTGCGGTAGGACTGCGCCGACGCCGTGTTCACTTCCTCGGCGCTGACACTCATCAGCTGGCTACGCGTGACACCCACCTGCCCGGATTCGGTGGTTTTCACCGACTGGCAGCCGGCCGCCAACATGGCGGACAAGACCACCAGCAGACCCAGGGGCCATTTGGCCTGGAGCGGGTTCGAGGGACTAAACTTCAATTTCATCGTCTGATTCGTCTCGTGTCGTGAATACCCAGCAGATTGAGCTACTGACACCGGAACATGCCGGCGAGTTCACACAGGTCCGCGAAATTTTTCGAGAGTATGCGGCAAGCCTCGGGGTGGATCTGGCTTTCCAGGATTTTGAGGCCGAACTGGCCAGCCTGCCCGGCGAGTATGGGCCGGCGCGGGGCGCGCTGTTATTGGTTCGTGTGGATGGCGCGCTGGCCGGCTGTTGTGCCCTGCGTCCGCTGGACAGCGCGGACTATCCGAACGCCTGCGAGATGAAGCGCCTGTACGTGCGCCCACCTTTCCGGGGACTTGGACTGGGCCGCATGCTGGCTGAGGCCATCATGGACGCCGCCCGGCTGCATGCCTACGACTTCGTGCTGCTGGACACGCTGGACGATATGGAGGCGGCCCGTACCTTGTACGAAGACCTCGGTTTTGTGGAGATTCCGCCCTACTATCACAACCCTATAGCGGGCGCTCACTACTTGAAAGCGGCACTTTAAAAAAGCCGCCTAGGCAAGGCGGCTTATCTGGGATGAAACGGGGTTCAGGCCTTGGCCTGGGACAGCATCGTGGCTGCGTCGCTGACCTCGAATTTGCCCGGCGCTTCGATGTTGAGCGTCTTGACCTTGCCGTCCTTGACCAGCATCGAGTAACGGTTGCTGCGCAGTCCCATGCCGCGGGCGGTCAGGTCCAGCGTCAGTCCGGTGGCTTTGGTGAAATCGGCGCTACCGTCCGCCAGCATACGGACTTTGGTGCCCGTTTTCTGGTCGCGTGCCCAGGCACCCATGACAAAGGCGTCATTGACGCTCACACACCAGATCTCGTCGACACCGGCCGCCTTGAGGTCGTTGTACTTCTCCACATAACCCGGCACGTGCTTGGCCGAGCAGGTGGGCGTGAAGGCACCCGGCAGGCCGAAGATGGCGACGGTCTTGCCGGCGATGGCCTTGCTGACGTCGACCGGATTGGGGCCGATGCTGCAACCATTGCCCTCCACTTCCGAATACTCCATCAGCGTGGCATTGGGCAGGTTGTCTCCGACTTTGATCATGTGATGCTCCTCGATGTGTGGCAATAAAAAAAACGGCTCACAAATTGTGAGCCGTTTTTTCAAGTCCTGCAGCTTGCGCTGCAAAGAGCTTAGACCGCTGCAGCCTTTTCGACCAGGCGGGTGGCAACCCAGTTCTTGGTCTTGGAAATCGGCTTGCTCTCGGTGATTTCGA
>DALYHW010000160.1:0-6739 GCA_031970695.1 Hylemonella sp. | reverse complement strand
TGTGGCGTTCAGGCATGTGGTGAGACCAAGCCTTCAGCCGTGGATCCGGCTCCGACGGTCCACCGGCGTTGCCCCCTTGAGCGGGGTGGCGTAGCAACACGCCGTACGCGAAGCCTGGGGATGTCCCATGTTCAATCCTCGATGCCACGCTGGGCCGGGACGCCCGCGCGAAAAGCGTGTTTGACCAGTGTCATCTCCGTCACGGTGTCGGCCAGTTCAATGAGTTCGGGTGGACAGGCCCGTCCGGTCAGCACCACGTGCACCTCCCGGGGACGATCGCGCAGGACCTGCACGACCTCGTCCAGAGGCACCCAGCCGTAACGCAGCGGATAGGTCACCTCGTCGAGGATCACCATGAAATGCTCGCCCCCCAGGATGCTGGCCCGCGCCCGCTGCCAGCCCTCGCGCGCGAGTCCGGCGGAACGCTCGAGATCACGGCTCTTCCAGCTGAAACCATCGCCCAGGCCTTCGACCGGGATACCCAGTTGCGCGAACACGCGACGTTCGCCGAAGCGCGCCCCGTCGGGTTTGATGAACTGGTAGACCCGCACCTTCTTGCCTCGACCGTGCGCGCGCAGCGCCAGGCCAAAGGCAGCGGTGCTCTTGCCCTTGCCGTCGCCCGTGTAGGCGATCAGCAAGCCGCGCCGCTCACCGGTCCGGGTGTCATAGGGCTTGACGGTGGGTGGATGTTCGACCTGCACAAATGGCCTTTCAGATCCGGGGCACGGACACCCACAGTCCGTCTACCTGCGCAATGCGGATACGCTGTTCGAACACCGCCTCGAGCGCACGGTGCGTGGCTGGATCGGCGCAGCACCCCTGATGCTGCACGCGTCCGCCGGACATGATGACCATCTCGTCGGCCTGCAGCGCCAGCGACAGCTCGTGCAGCACACTGACGACCGTACCGCCCGACGCGACCAGCGCTCGCACCAGCTGCAGCCAGTCCACCTGATGGGGCGGATCCAGGTTGGCGAGCGGCTCATCCATCAGCAAAACCTGCGCCTGAACCGCCAGCGCCCGCGCCAGCAGCACGCGCTGGCGCTCCCCGCCCGACAGCTGGCCCAGAGGTCGGCCGCGCCAGGCCCAGGCCTGGGTCGCCTGCAAGGCCTGCTCCACGGCGGACCAGTCCGCGGGACCGGCCGGCGCCAGCCAGTCCCGGTGCGGCAAGCGTCCAAGCATGACCACGTCGAAGGCCGTGAGGTCATCGCCCGCGCTCTCGTTCTGGCCCAGCCAGGCCAGCTGCTGCGCCCGGCTGCGCGGCGTCATGGTGTGCAGCGGCTGGCCCTTCAGGCTCACATTTCCCGCGGCAGGCAGCAGCTGGGCCAGCACCTTGAGCAGCGTCGATTTGCCCGCGCCGTTGGGACCGACCACGCTGGTCCAGCGGCCGGCCGGCAGATCCAGGTCCACACCATGCAGGACTTCGGCGTGCCCCAGTCGTGCCCGCAGTCCGCGGGCGCTCAACGCCGGCAGGTTCATGCCTGCCGCTCCCCTGCGCCGCGCCGGTGCATCAGCCACAGCAGGTAGGCGCCACCCAGCACGGCCGTGAGCACCCCGACCGGCAGCTCCTGGGGGGCCAGCAGGCCGCGGGCCAGGACATCGGCGGCAACCAGCAACACCGCGCCCATCAGGCTGGAGAGCAGCAGCAGCCAGCCGTGGGGTGTCCTGCAGACGGAGCGCACCAGGTGCGGCGCCGCCAGCCCGACAAAACCGATCAGGCCCGTTTGCGCTACGGCCGCGCCGGTGGCCAGCGCCAGGACCAGCACCAGCAGGGGGCGCATGACTTTCAGCGGCAAGCCCAGGCTGAAGGCGGTCGCCTCGCCCAGATTCAAGGCATCCAGCGCGTGGGCGCAGGCCCAGGCCACCAGCAGGCACGGCAGCAACACCCCGGCCATCACCACGCAGGCGGTCCAGTCGACGAAGGCCGTGGACCCCAGAATAAAAGCCTGCAGGGTCTGCATCACCTCGGGAACCAGCAGCATGACCAGCGAGCTGATCGCCCCGACCACGACACCGACCACCACGCCCGCCAGCAGCAGGCGCAGGGTGTGCTGAACACCACGCGCCAGCACGAGGGTCAGCAGGACCGCCATCACCGCACCAACAAACGCCGCACCCGTAAGTCCCAGTGCACGCAGCCAGCCGACCGCAACCGGTCCCGCAGCGACCGCGCCCCCCAGGCCCAGCAACGCCAGCGCCACACCCAGCGCAGCCCCCGCAGCACTGCCCAGCAGGTAGGGGTCGGCCAAAGGGTTGCGAAACAAGCCCTGCGCAACCGCGCCCGCCAGCCCCAGCAGCGCGCCCGCCAGCCAGGCGCCCGCGGTGCGCGGCAAGCGGATCTCCCAAACGATCTGCTGGGCCAGCGGATCGCTGCCCAGACCCTTCAGGCTTTGCAGGCCGGTGCTGCCCACACTGGCGCCCAACAGCAGCAGCACGGCCGTGAGCACGACCAGGACCACGCCCAGGCCCAGCGCCCGGTGCCGCTGGTGCAAGGCGGCGTTCACCGTGGGCCTCCCGCGCCGCGCCCGAGGCAGTCCACGAGCAGCGCGGCCCCTTCGGCCAGTCGCGGGCCTGCCCGCACCAGCACGTCCGACTGTTGAGGGCTCAGTGCGCAGACCAGCCCACCGCGCAGGGCCCGCAGGCCCGCCCAGCCGGGACGCCGGCGCAGGGCCGCCACGTTGCTGTCGCCCACGATGATGAGGTCGGGATCGGCGTGCACCACGAATTCGGGGTTGAGCTTGGGGAAAGGACCGAGTTCACCCGGCACCACGTTGCGCGCACCCAGGCGCCGCAGCGTCTCGCCGATGAACGATGCGTCGCTGGCGGCGTACGGGCCGCTGTTGACCTCGACGTAGACGCGTCGCCCGCGCGCCACCGTCGGCACACTCTGCGCGGCGCGATCCAGTGCCGCCTGAATCCCGGCCCACAGCGGTTCGGCGCCCTGCGCCGGGGGCACATCCAGCAGTGTCCCGACGCGTTCGATCATGTGCCGGACATCCGCATGACTGCGCGGCTGGAACGCCGCGACGGTGATGCCCATGGCCTGCAAGCGCTCTGCGCCCCGCGTGGACGTCGCCATCAGCACCAGGTCCGGCCTGAGTGCGACGATGGCCTCGATGCTCGGGTCAAGCCCGCCGCCAACCCTGGGCAGGGCCTGCACCGCCGCAGGATGGTTGGAATAGCGGTCGATGCCCACCAGCCGATCGCACTGACCCAGTTGGCAGACCGTCTCGGTCAGGGACGGAAACAGGCTGACAATGCGCCGCGGGGCCTGCGCCAGCGTGACCGGCGCCCCACGGTCGTCCGTCACCTGCAGCGCCAGCGCCGCGCTGCTCGCCAGCACCCCCAGCGCGACACCCAGGCTCACCCGCAGCCAGTGGCACAAACGCTCACGCATGACGCGCCCCCCACGCCATGATGTGCCGGTGCAGCTGTTCCACCCCGTCGGTGAGTGCTGCGGGGCCCGGCTGAAGGATGTCGGCGGACTTGATCTCGAACAGCTGCTGCTGCGTCACCGCGGGCACCTCCTGCCAGCCGGCGCGAGCGGCGACCTTCTCCGGGCGAAACTTCTTGCCACACCACGAGCCGAACACGAGGTCCGGACGCCGCCGCGGGATTTCCAGGGAGTCCGCGACGATCCGGTTCTTGCCCAGGGGCTGCGTGGCCAGTTCCGGAAAGATGTCGTCACCGCCCGCCACCGCCACCAGTTCGGAAACCCAGCGGATCGCGCTGATCGGCGGCTCGTCCCATTCCTCGAAGTACACCCGCGGCCGGCGCGGCAGGGCACGGGCCGCTGCGCGAATGGCGTCGAGTCGCGCCTGCATCGCCTCGATGCGCCGCAGCCCCTGCTCGGCCTGTCCGACGATGGCTGCCACCTGGTAAAGCATGGCAAAGATCTGGTCCACGCTGCGCTGGTTGAAAACCGTGACCTGCACACCCTGGCGCACCAGCGCAGACGCGATGTCGGCCTGCAGATCGGAGAAACCAAAAACGCAATCGGGTTCCAACGCGAGGATCCTGTCGATCTTCGCACTGAGGAAGGCACTGACGCGCGGCTTCTCCTGCCGTGCCCGCGACGGACGCACCGTGTAGCCGGAAATGCCCACGATGCGCCGCTCCTGCCCGAGCAGGTACAGCCACTCCGTCGTCTCCTCCGTCAGGCAGACGATGCGTTGCGGGCTGTGATCCTGCATGGCGTGAGGCTCAGTGTTGCTGGTATGCCAGCGTAACCCACATGCCGAAGGGCGGCGTGTTGTAGCCGTAGGCCAGCTGGTAGGGACGATCGAACGCGTTTTCCACCTTCAGGCGCGCGGTCCAGTCCCGGCTCAGGGCCTGCGAGGCATACAGCGCCAGCGTCGAGTAGCCCGGCAGCGTCTTGCCCGGGGCGCCGGAGTCGTAGCGGTCGTCCGAGAGGTTGAGCTTGAAGCCGGCCGAAGTCGCACCAAAGTTTCGCCACATCTCCAGCGAACCGTACTGGCGCGCGCGCCGCGCCAGGCGCGTGCCATCGCTCTCGCTCCAGGGATCCTGAGTGACGTAGGCGTATCGGACGTTGTTGTCCAGCCATTGCGTGAATCCGCTGAGCTCGACCCCCTGGTTGCGCACCTTGCCGATGTTGACCGGTGTCCAGGGCGAGACCGACTGCCAGTAGATCGCGTCGTTGGTTCGGGTGTCGAAGGCCACCACGCGGAACGTGTCCTTGCCCCGGGCGTAGGCCACGCCGGCTTCCTGGCTGAGGTGGGTCTCGGGCTTGAGGTCGATGTTGTTGGACAACTCGCCGGCGCTGGGGGCGCGGAAGCCGGTGGAGACGCTGCCGGTCAGGCGCCAGTCCGCGTTCAGCCGGTAGCCCAGTCCCAGCAGGCCGGAGGTGTTGTCCCAGGTCCGTGCGTAAACGGTGTCGGACTTGCGCACATTGACGCTGTCCTGCCGAACGTTCGCCTGGATGGACAGCGCACCGAAGCTCTGGTTCAGCCCGGCGAAGTAGCCCCGCAGCTGGCGGCTGGCGCGGTAACCCGAGGTGATGGCGTCTGCCGTGTAGAACTCGTCGGCCGCGTCAAAGCCGAAGTTCAGCACCTGCTCGCGATTGACGGCATAGGTGTTGAACCAGCGCATGCCGTTTTGCTCCCCTGTGTTGAGACCGGAGTCGCTGCTGCCGCGGTTGGGCAGCTCGTTCTTGTAATCCCGCAGCTCGAGGTTCGAGCGACTGAGGTCGACGCGGCTGGTCCACGACTCGCTGATGCGACCCTCCGCATACACGTCCACCAGCGACTGGCGGCGGCGCAGCAGGTGGCGGTCGGTCGCCACCGCCGCGGGCGCAAAGGACGATCCGTTGTCGTACTCGGCATCCGTCCGGACGGCGCTGGCATATAGACCCAGCGTCAGGTTCGCGGAAATCCGCTTGGCCAGCTTGCCCGAGAACTGGTCACGGTCGAAGGCGTCGTTGTCCGGGTTCACGCGCACGTTCTGGTCGGCATTCATGGCCGAGAAGCCGTCCGTATGCTCGGTGCCGACGTCGAAGCGGTAGGACAGGTCCTCGTGCGCCCCGGCGTAGCCGACGGTCACGCCGCGGGTGTTGCGGCTGCCCACGGTCGCCGTGCCATACGCTCCTGGCCGCGATCCCGGGTTGCGGGTGAAGATCTGCACCACACCGCCAACGGCTGCCTCGCCGTAAAGCGCACTGGCATTGCCGCGCACCAGCTCGATGCGCTCGACCTGGGCCAGCGGGATGTCCACGGACGTGAGGTTGCCCCAGCCGTCGACCATCGTGCGCACGCCGTCGATCATGACGACGATGTTGGTGCTGGCGGCACCCCGCAGGAAGAGGGATGTCGTCGCGCCCGGCCCGCCGTTGCGGCCAAACTCGAAACCGGCATCGCCCTGCAACAGGTCGGCCAGGGACGCTGCCTGGGAGCGCTCGATGTCCTCACGCGTGATGAGCGTGACGGACGGCAGGACCTCGGCCAGGGGCTGCTCGATGCGGCTGGCGACCACGACCGTGTCGGGCAGCTGGTTGGATTGTGCGAATACCGTTGCATGGGCAGCGGCGACCAGAGGCAGGACGGCATAACGCGTCTGCTGGAGACAGATTTTCATGAGTTGACGAATCGAAGGTGCCCTCACCGTCTTCCCCGACAGTGCCTGGGCGGCACGGCACCACGCAGGCGTGGCGCCACCGTGTTGGCCGGTATCCGGGCTGATGGAAACAACCTTCGTCGCCTTCCCGGACACTTGGTTCACGCGTCCAGTGGCTGTGGTGACGAAAGCGGCGTCGTGCGACGCGTCCACTTACCGTTGCGGGGGCAGCGCAGGTTAGGTTTGTCTTGCCAGACTCGCCCTCCTGCTTCCCGTTGAACTGCGGCGTGTGAACCACACCGCGAGCACCAACGCCGGAAATTTTACGCCACGTGGCTTGCGCCAGGCCTACAATTCGTTGATCTATGTCGAACCAGTCCCAAATCGAGCAGCTGATCGAGCGCGTCGAGCGCCTGCTGGTGCGCTACGAGGAACTCCAGCGCACCAATGAGTTGCTGACCGACCAGGTCGATGATCTGACGGCCGAGCGTGACCAGCTCAAGCAGCGTCTGGGGGCGGCCCGCGCCCGTGTCGACGCCCTGCTCGAGCGCATCTCCGAGCCGGCCGACGCCGACGGCCACAAGGACGCGGCATGAAGCAGCTTGAAGTCCAGATCATGGGGCAGACCTACCTGCTGTGTTGCCCGGAAGGGGGCGACGCCCGTTTGCTC
>DALYHW010000159.1:691-6753 GCA_031970695.1 Hylemonella sp. | reverse complement strand
GCATGAGGAAGATGCCAGCATTCCACAGGTATTGCCCGCTGGTCAGGAACTCCAGAGCCTTGTCCTGGGCGGGTTTCTCGACGAAGCGGGCCACGTCAAAACCATCACCCGCAGCGGCGCCCTTCTGGATGTAGCCGTAGGCCGTGCTGGGGAAACTGGGCTGTACGCCAAAAGTGACGAGTCTCCCGGCCAGCGCCGCCGGCGCAGCCTGTCGCACCATGGTGGCGAAAGCCTGGGCATCAGGGATGTGGTGGTCGGCGGGGCAGAACAGCAGCAAGGCATCGGCCGGTGCAGCCAGCGCCGCCAGGGCCATGGCCGCCGCTGTGTTCCGGGCCTGCGGCTCGAGGATCTGGCGCACCGACAAGCCTGACTGCGCGGCAACGTCAGCAACCAGGAACCGGTGCTCCTCCGCAGCCACGCAGGTGATGGCCTCAGGCTCGCCCTGGGCCAGCGGGGCCACGCGCTCCAGGGTCAGCTGCAGCAAAGACTTCTCGCCGATCAGAGGGATGAACTGCTTGGGAAAGGCCTTGCGCGACAGCGGCCACAGGCGCGTGCCGCTACCACCGCAGAGGATGACGGGACGGATGGTCGGTACTGCGACCGCGGTCATGCGTACACCTCCGCCTGCGCCAGCGGCAAACCCTGCTGGTCTTTGGCGGACAGGACGGGCGCGCCAGCCAGAGGCCATTGAATACTGATGGTGGGATCGTTCCAGGCGATGCACCGCTCATGCTCGGGTGCATAGTAGTCCGTGGTCTTGTACAGGAAATCCGCCGAATCGCTGGTGACGACGAAACCATGCCCGAACCCCGGCGGAACCCACATCTGTCGGTGGTTGTGTTCGCTAAGCTCCATTCCCACCCATCGACCGAAGGTGGGCGAGCTGCGGCGCAGATCCACGGCCACATCGAACACGCTGCCACGCACCACGCGCACCAGCTTGCCCTGCGGTTGCCGGAGCTGGTAGTGCAGGCCACGCAGTACACCGCGCGCGCTGCGACTGTGGTTGTCCTGCACGAAGTCCAGCTCCAGGCCCGTGGCCTGATTGAAGGCACGCTGGTTGAAGCTTTCGAAGAAAAAGCCGCGCGCGTCCCCGAACACCTTGGGTTCGATGATCAGGACTTCGGGAATGGCGGTTGGAACGGCTTGCACGATTAGCAGACCTGCACTCAGACGGGGTGTTTTTCTTTCAGAAGGCGGAGCAGGTACTGGCCGTAGCCATTCTTGGCCAGGGGCTGGGCGAGCTTCTCCAGTTGCTCACTGTTGATCCAGCCATGCCGCCAGGCAATCTCTTCCGGACAGGCGATCTTCAGGCCTTGGCGATGCTCCAGCGTCGCAATGAACTGGCTGGCTTCGAGCAGGCTATCGTGCGTGCCCGTATCGAGCCACGCGTAGCCTCGCCCCATCATCTGCACATTGAGCTGGCCACGCTCCAGGTACATCTGGTTCACGGTGGTGATCTCGAGTTCACCGCGCGCGCTGGGTTTGACGGCCTTGGCAATGTCAACCACCTGGGTGTCGTAAAAGTACAGGCCGGTCACAGCGTAATTACTCTTCGGCACCTTGGGCTTTTCCTCGATGCTGCTGGCCTTGCCGTGGGCATCAAAGGCGACCACGCCGTAGCGCTCCGGATCGTTGACGTGGTAGGCAAAGACCGAGGCACCTTGCGTCTTGGCATCGGCGGCGCGCAGCAATCCCTGGAAGTCGTGGCCGTAGTAGATGTTGTCACCGAGCACGAGCGCGCTGGGATGATTGCCGACGAAGCTGTCGCCAATGATGAAGGCCTGCGCCAGGCCATCCGGGCTGGGCTGCACGGCGTATTGCAGGTTCAGTCCCCACTGGCTGCCATCGCCCAGCAGTTGCGTGAAACGCGGCGTGTCCTGCGGCGTGCTGATGATGAGGATGTCGCGAATGCCCGCGAGCATCAGCGTGCTGAGCGGGTAATACACCATCGGCTTGTCGTACACCGGCAGCAGCTGCTTGCTGATGGCCAGCGTGGCCGGGTGCAGCCGGGTCCCGGAACCGCCGGCGAGGATGATGCCCTTGCGTTGTGTCATGGTCGTGTTCTTCAAAGTGTCTCGGCCAGCATTCGAGCCACGCCGGATTCCCAGTGCGGCAGCTGGATACCAAAGGTGTTTTGAAGCCGGGTGGTATCCAGACGTGAATTGTGCGGCCGTTTGGCCGGTGTCGGGTAGTCGGCCGTCGGGATAGGTCGAACCTGTTCCGGACCGGCTTTGAGCTTGCAGCCGGACCGCCCGGCTTGCTGCAGGACGAAGCGGGCATAACCGCACCAGGATGTCTCGCCGGCGGCGGCCAGGTGGTAGATGCCGGACGGCGTGAGGTCGTTGTGGCGCATGGGCGGCAGCACGTGCCGGATGGCGTGGGCGGTCACATCGGCCAGCAGGTCCGCACCGGTGGGCGCGCCCATCTGGTCATCGATCACGCTGAGTTGTTCACGCTCACCGGCCAGACGCAGCATCGTCTTGGCGAAGTTGCCGCCGCGCGCACCATACACCCAGCTGGTGCGGAAGATCAGGTGGCGGCAGCCGCTGGCAGCAATCGCCTGTTCCCCTTCGAGTTTGGTACGGCCATAGACGCTCAGCGGTCCCGTGGGATCCGATTCAGTCCACGGCACGGCGCCACTGCCATCGAAGACATAGTCGGTGCTGTAGTGCACCAGCAGAGCCTTGCCGCGCTCCGCCTCCCGCGCCAGCACGCCGGGAGCCAACGCATTAATGGTCTGGGCCAGCGCCGGCTCACTCTCGGCCTTGTCCACCGCCGTGTAGGCCGCGGCATTGACGATGACCTGCGGCTGGACCTTACGCACCGTGCGCTCCAGCCCCGGCAGATCGTTCAAATCACCCCCGCCGGCGCGATCCAGGGCGACGAGCTCGCCCAGCGGCGCCAATGCGCGCTGCAGCTCCCATCCGACCTGGCCGTTCTTGCCGAGCAGCAGGATCTTCATGCGTACTGCTTGCTGACCCACTCGCGGTAGGCACCGGACTGCACGTGCGCCACCCAGTCCGGGTTGGCCAGGTACCACTGCACGGTCTTGCGGATGCCGGTCTCGAAGGTTTCCGCGGGTTTCCAGCCCAGTTCACGCTCCAGCTTGCGTGCGTCGATGGCATAGCGGCGGTCATGGCCCGGGCGGTCTTTGACGTAGGTGATCTGCGTGGCGTAACTCTGGCCATCGGCGCGCGGGCGCAGTTCGTCGAGCAACGCGCACAGCGTCTTCACGATCTCGATATTGGGTTTCTCGTTCCAGCCGCCGACGTTGTAGACCTCGCCGAGCTTGCCGTCAGCCAGCACCCGGCGGATCGCGCTGCAGTGATCGCGCACATAGAGCCAGTCCCGGATCTGCATGCCGTCGCCGTAGACCGGCAGAGGCTTGCCGGCCAGGGCATTGACGATCATCAGCGGGATGAGCTTTTCCGGGAAGTGGTAAGGGCCGTAGTTGTTGGAGCAGTTGGTGGTGAGCACCGGCAAGCCGTAGGTGTGGTGGTACGCGCGAACCAGGTGGTCGCTGGCGGCCTTGCTGGCGCTGTAGGGACTGTTGGGTTCGTAGCGGTGTTGCTCGGTGAAGGCCGGATCCTGGGGCGCCAGGGAGCCGTAGACCTCGTCCGTGGAGACATGCAGGAAGCGAAAGGCCGCCTTGCCGGCTTCGTCCAGGCCGCCCCAGTGGGCGCGCACGGCTTCCAGCAGGCGGAAGGTGCCGACGATATTGGTCTGGATGAAGTCTTCCGGGCCGTGAATGGAGCGATCCACGTGGCTTTCCGCAGCGAAATTGACCACGGCGCGCGGCTGGTGCTCGGCCATTAGCCGTGCCATCAGGGCACTGTCGCCGATGTCGCCCTGCACGAACACATGGCGTTTGTCGCCTTGTAGGGACGCCAGGTTTTCCAGATTTCCGGCGTAGGTGAGCTTGTCCAGGTTCACGACGGGCTCGTCGGATTGCGCCAGCCAGTCCAGCACAAAATTGGCACCGATAAAACCGGCTCCGCCAGTGACCAGAATCATGAAATCCCCTGTGTCCGGCAGCCTCCCGTCAAGGCGGGGACCGCGAAGTATGTAAGCACTCAAGTTTAGCCGAAGGCTGCACCGGCAAACCCTGTATCGCGGCACTGGCGCCCGGGGGAAAGTGGGCGTAAAGTGACACCAACCAAAGGAGAACACCCCATGACCAAGAAAGCTGAAGGCGCCAACCCGGCCAACCCCTTCCTCGCCGACCACTTCAAGGACTCGGCCCAGCAGATCTGGCTGGCTGGCCTGGGGGCCTTCACCAAGGCCCAGCAGGAGGGCGGCAAGGCCTTCGACGCCCTGGTGCAGGAGGGCCTGGCCATGCAGCGCAAGGCCCAGACCACGGCCGAAGCCAAGCTGCACGAGGCTACCGAGAAGATGAACAGCATGGCCCAGGAGTTCAGCAACCGGGCCACCGGCCAGTGGGACAAGATCGAGGGCCTGTTCGAGGAGCGCGTGTCGCGCGCCCTGCAGCGCCTGGGTATCCCCTCGGCCCACGAAGTGCAGACCCTCAAAGCCCGTCTTGCCGATCTGGAGCAGCAGCTCAAGAGCCGCGGCGCGCCGGCCAAGAAAGCCGCGCCCGCCAAGAAGGCGGCTACGGCCAGGAAAGCTGCGCCGCGCAAGACCGCCGCCCGCAAGACCCGGGGCGGATGACAAAGAAGGCGCCACGCCGCACCGCCCAGCGCATCCAGGAAGCGGCGCTGGCGCTGTTCAACCGCTACGGCGAGCCCGGCGTCTCGCTGACGCAGATCGCCGCCGAACTGGGCATCAGCGCGGGCAATCTGCACTACCACTTTCCCGCCAAGGACGGGCTGGTCGACACCCTGTTCGACCAGTACACCGAGGCGCTGGCCCAGCTGCTACCGGCGGCCGGCGAGGTGCGCGACGTGGAAGACGCCTGGTTTTTCCTGCACAGCCTGTTCGAGCGGATCTGGGCCTTCCGTTTCCTTTACCGCGACCTCAACATGCTCCTGGCCCGCAACCGGCGGCTGGAGCAGGGCATCCAGCAGGTCTTCGCCGAGCAGGCCCGCGCACTGCAGGCCCTGCTGGCCGGGCTGCAGCGTGCGGGCGCGCTGCAGCTCGAGCCCGATACCGCGCTGGCCACCAGCCAGGTGGTGCTGCTGAGCTACTGGCTGAGTTTCGAGTACGCCCGGGATCCGCGCCACGCGCTGGAGCCCGAAGGCCTGCAGGCCGCCGTGCTGCGCGGGGCCGGGCATGCCCTCGGTTTGCTGTTACCCTACTTGGTTCCTGCGCAGCAGGCCCACCTGCGGCGGCTGTTGCAGGCTTACCTGAACGCATCCCCCGATGGAGCCCTGAATGAGTGACCTGAAAGCCCGTTTTGAAGCCGCCGTGGCCAATTCCAAGGAATTGAGCGAGCGCCCCGACAACATGACCCTGTTGAAGATCTACGCCCTGTACAAGCAGGCGACCGAGGGTGCCCCCACCAGCCCGCGCCCTGGCTTCTCCGACATGGTCGGCCGCGCCAAATGGGACGCCTGGAACGCCCTGAAGGACAAGAGCGCCGACGAAGCGATGCAGGACTACATCGACCTGATCGAATCCCTGAGCTGATCAGGTCAGCGCGCCGCGGCGCTCAGCCGTGGCGCCCCTTGCCCGCCGGCGCCTGACTCAACAGGGCGTCGAGCCGGCGGGTGATTTCCGACTCGATCCGCCCCTTGAAGGCACCCAGCAGCAGGCCCAGCCGGGCATCGAGTTCGAAGCGCTGTGGCGTAACCCGCAGGCGGCCCGTGACGCCGCTGCGCTCAAAGTGCACCGTATCACCGTCGGCGCCTGCCTCGTAGCGGCAACGCAGCTCCAGATCTTTCTCCACCTCGCGTGCCCAGGCCTGGGCCATGCGGCGGGCCGTCACCAGGCCCAACTTGTGCTCGCGTTCCATGTGCAAGTCGGCCATCGTTTATCCCTTCCAATTCCGTCTCAGGCCACGACGCCACGCGCGCGCAGCGCGGCAATCTGCTCGTCGCTCAACCCGACCTCCCGCAGCACCGCCTCCGTGTCCTGCCCCAGGGCCGGCGCATTGCGCCACT
>DALYHW010000159.1:0-681 GCA_031970695.1 Hylemonella sp. | reverse complement strand
AGCTTGCGGTCGACGAACAGGCGGTCGAGCACCGCCATTGGCCGCCGGGCGTGGCCGACAGCCGGGGCACGATGCCGGGCACCGTCAGGGCCGAGCCATCATCCATCGTGACCGTCTGCAGCATGCCGCGCGCGGCGTAGTGCGGATCGGCCGCGATGTCGGCCACGGTGTAGATCTTGCCGGCCGGCACCTGCGCCGCATCGAGCGCGGCCAGCACCTGGTCCACCGGCATGGTGGCCGCCCACGCGCCGATGGCGGCATCGAGTTCCTGCACGCGCGCCACCCGGCCGGTGTTGTCGGCCAGGCCCGGATCCGCCGCGAGGTCGGCACGACCGATGCATTGCATCAGCCGCTTGAAGATGCTGTCGCCATTGCCCGCAATCAGCGCGTAGCCGCCATCGGCGCAGCGGTAGGCATTGGTCGGCGCAATGCCCGGCATTGCACTGCCGGCCGGCCCGCGCACGGCCCCGAAAGCGCTGTATTCGGGCAACAGGCTTTCCATGCAGTTGAACACGGCCTCGTACAGCGCCACGTCGATCACCTGCCCCCGGCCCTTGGGCGCCTCGGAACTGACTGACGCATAGCGGTGCTGCAGCGCCAGCAGGATGCCGATCACGCCGTGCAGCGAGGCCAGCGTGTCGCCGATGGACACCCCCACGCGCACCGGCACGCGCCCGGGCT
>DALYHW010000158.1:0-6834 GCA_031970695.1 Hylemonella sp. | reverse complement strand
CGTGGTGCGCCCGCGCCTGGCCGACGCCAAGTTCTTCTTCGACCAGGACCGCAAGCGGACGCTGGAGTCGCGCGTCGAGGGCCTGGGCAAGGTGGTTTATCACAACAAGCTCGGCACGCAGGGCGAGCGTGTGGAGCGTGTCCGCGCGATTGCGCAGGCCATCGCCCAGCAACTGGGCGATGCAAGCCTAGTGGCTGCGGCTGATACCGCCGCGCGCCTGGCCAAGACCGACCTCCTGACCGACATGGTCGGCGAATTTCCCGAGCTGCAGGGCATCATGGGCGGCTACTACGCCCGCCACGATGGCCTGGGCGATGACATTGCCAACGCGATCGAAGACCACTACAAGCCGCGTTTCGCAGGTGACGAGCTGCCGCGCAACACCGTCGGTCTGGTGGTGGCCCTGGCCGACAAGCTGGAGACGCTGGTGGGCATGTTCGGCATCGGCAACCTGCCGACGGGCGACAAGGACCCGTTTGCGCTGCGTCGCCATGCGCTGGGCGTGATCCGGATGCTGGGCGAGAAGAACCTGCCACTGGACCTTGAACAGCTTCTGTCTAACGCGTTTGAGGATGCACAGTGGGGCGCGGCATTCAAAGCCATTTCCGACGCCGACGGTAGGGCAAGTTCCTCGGTTTATCTGAACTTTGAAGCGGCAAAGCCTCTGGCCGACTTCATCTACGACCGCTTGGCCGGTTCCCTCCGTGAGCAGGGCTACAGCGCGCAGGAAGTCGACGCCGTACTCGCGCTGCGCCCGCAACGTCTGGGCGATATCCCGAAACGCCTCGCCGCCGTGCGGGCCTTCTCCGACCTGCCCGAAGCCGCCGCACTGGCCGCGGCCAACAAGCGCATCAGCAACATTCTCAAGAAAGCCGGCGACGTCGACGCCCATGTGAGCGACGTGCTGCTCAGGGAAGAGGCGGAGAAGCAGCTCTATGCAGCGCTGAATGGGGTGGTGCCCCAGGCCAATGCGCAGTTCGAGGCCGGCGACTACACGGCCTCGCTCAGGACGCTGGCAGCCCTGCGCGCGCCGGTGGATGCCTTTTTCGACGGCGTGATGGTGAATGCCGAGGAGATGGACCTGCGCCTCAACCGCCAGGGCCTGCTCAAGAGCCTGCACGACGCGATGAACCGCGTGGCCGATCTGTCGCGTCTCGCCGCCTGAGAGGGTCGACCGGATGCACACGATGAAGCTGGTCATCCTCGATCGCGACGGCACCATCAACGAGGACAGTGACGAGTACGTCAAGTCCGAGGCCGAGTGGAAGCCGCTGCCCGGCGCGCTGGAAGCCATTGCCCGGCTCAATCACGCTGGCTGGCATGTGGTCGTGGCGTCCAACCAGTCGGGCCTGGGGCGCGGGCTGTTTGACGTTGCTGCGCTCAACGCCATGCACACCAAGATGCACAAGCTGCTGGCGGCCGTGGGGGGGCGGGTCGAAGCCATCTTCTATTGCCCGCACGGGCCTGACCAGGCCTGCAACTGCCGCAAGCCCCGACCGGGACTGTTCGAGCAGATCGGCGAACGTTATGGCATCTCGCTCAAGGGCGTTCCCACGGTGGGCGATTCGGCGCGCGACCTCATCGCGGGGGCAGCCGTCGGTTGCGAGCCGCACCTGGTCCTGACGGGCAAGGGCGAGAGGCTGCGCGGCCAGTCCTTGCCCGACAACTTCCCGGCGGGTACGCGTGTGCACGAGAACCTGCTGGCCTTCGCCGATTACCTGGTCCATCGGGACACCGCCTGAGGAAGCTGACCATGTCGCTCTTGCGTTCGATTGTTCACATGCTCTGGATGCTGGTTACGGTGATCCCCTGGGCCGTCATCATGCTGGTCGCGTCCATCCGTGTGCGCGGCAACCCCTTGTATTGGATGGCGGTGCGCTGGCTGCGCTGGGCCATCGACGGCGCGCGGGTCCTTCTGGGGATCCGGGTGCGGGTGTCCGGCATGGATAACCTACCCGTGGGTGAAACCAGTCCGGCCATCCTGCTGGTCAAGCACCAGTCCACGCTCGAGACCTTCCTCATGCCCACGCTGATGCCCCATCCGCTGGCCTACGTGTTCAAGAAGGAGTTGCTCAGCGTCCCCTTCTTCGGCTGGGCCATGGGCCGGCTCGACATGATCCACATCGACCGCTCGCAGCGCAACGAGGCCTTTGCAAAGGTCGTCAGCCAGGGCAAGTCTCTCCTGGCGCGCGGCGTCTGGATCATCATGTTCCCGGAAGGCACACGCATCGCACGCGGCCAGAAAGGCAGCTACAAGACCGGTGGCACGCGGCTGGCGATCGAGACCGGTGCCCCGGTCATTCCCGTGGCGGTGACGTCGGCCAAGTGCTGGCCGCGCAAGGCCTTCATCAAGACACCGGGTGTGGTGGACGTGTCCATCGGCAAGCCCATTCCCAGCGCCGGGCGCGACCCCGGTGAGCTGATGGCCGAGGTGGAAGCCTGGATCGAGTCTGAAATGCGTCGACTCGACCCCGACGCGTATTGATGGCGCACCCCCAAGCTACGCGCACTGCGTGTCGCTGCGCTACCCCCCTTGCAGGGGGCAACGCCAGTGGCCCGGCGAAGCCGGTTCCACGGCGTTCCCGGATCAAGACCTGGTTTGTGACCATCGCGGGCAATCTTCGGTACAGTGGCTGGCATGCGTAGCTTTCTCCAGCTCGCCCTCGACCTTTTCGATGCCGCCCCGGAGCCGGCGGCGCCGCGGCCTGCCGCTGCGCCGGTTCCCGAACTGCATGGTCCTTTCCAGCCGGCGCAGCCGCTGCCCAGCGCGATTGCGCCCGCACAGTTCCGCCATCCGCGGGCCAACCGCCAGACGAGGCTCTGCGACGCCCATGTGGCTTATGAATTCAAGCGCGGCAAGCGCCGCACCATCGGCATGCAGGTGGGCCCCGACGGGCTCGTGGTCAGTGCCCCGCGCTGGGTGCCGCTGTACGAGGTGGAAGCGGCCCTGCAGGAGAAGGCCGCCTGGATCGTGCGCAAGCTCGACGAGATGCGTGAGCGCCAGGAGCGCCTTGATTCCGCCCGCATCGAGTGGCGTGACGGCAGCAGTTTCCCCTTTCTCGGCGAGACCGTCATCGTGGTGCTGGACCCTACCCATGCCTACCGCGCAGTGGGGGGGAGCCTCAAGGCCGGCGATGTGGAGGTGACGCTGCACAGCGACGAACAGGCCGCCAACCGCACGATCGAGGGCGTGCCGCGCCTCACGCTGCACATCGGCCTGCCCCAGCAGGCCGAGCCGGCGCAGATCCGCGACGCCGTACAGGCCTGGCTGATGAGGCAGGCGCAGCAGCTGTTCACCGAGCGGCTGCACCATTTCGCGCCGCAGCTGGGGGTGCAGTGGCGCAAGCTCTCGCTCAGCAGTGCCGGCACGCGCTGGGGCAGTGCCACCAGTGACGGCGCCATCCGGCTGAACTGGCGGCTCATCCATTTCCGCCGCAGCGTGATCGATTACGTGGTGGTGCACGAGCTCAGCCACCTGCGGGTCATGGACCACAGTCCGCGCTTCTGGGACACCGTGCGTTCGGTCGTCCCGGACTACCAGGACCTGCGGGGCGAGCTGCGCGACGAAGCCCTGCCGCGCTGGCATTGACATGGATGGCCTTGGTGGTCCGCTCGGCAGCCTGGCCCTGGCCCTGGGGCTGGGCCTGCTGATCGGCGTAGAGCGCGAGCGCAGCAAGGGCCGCGGCCCGAATCGCCGCTTCGCCGGCGTCAGAACTTTTACCCTTGCCGCCCTTTGCGGTGCCGGCACCCAGTTGCTGGGGCAGAACTGGCTGGTGCTGGTGGCGGCCCTGCTGGTTGCCGGACTGGCGCTGGTCTCGCATGTCAAGGACCGTTCGCGTGATCCCGGCGTGACCACGGAGATCGCGCTCTTCCTGGCCTTTTTGCTGGGCGTGCTCAGCGTCGGACAGGCCGCCATGGCCGCGGCGCTCGGCGTGGCGGTCACCGCATTGCTGGCCGCACGCGAACCCCTGCAGCGTTTTTCCACCCGGCTCCTGTCAGATCAGGAACTGCACGATGCGCTGCTGCTCGCCGCTTCGGCGCTTTTGGTCCTGCCGCTGGCGCCGGACCAGCCGCTGCCCTGGCTGGGGGGTGTCAACCTGCGCGGCGTCTGGCTGCTGGTGGTGCTGATCATGACCGTACAGGCCCTGGGCCATGTCGCGCTGCGCGTATTCGGTTCCCGGCTGGGGCTGGCACTCTCGGGGCTGGCGTCGGGGTTTGTGTCCAGCACAGCCACCATTGCCGCCATGGGCACGCAGGCACGGGAGCACCCGCAGTGGCGGGCCGGTTGCGTGGCGGGGGCCTGGTTCTCGACGGTGTCCACCTCGGTGCAGCTCTTGCTCATCACGGGGGTGTTGTACCCGGGTGGCTTGCGCGTCGTCGGGCCGGCCCTGGGGCTGGCCCTGCTCACCTCGCTCGCGCTGGGCCTGCTGGCCTATGTGCGCGACGCCATGCCACTGGAGGATGTCCCCGCCGACGGGCGGGCCTTCAACCTGCGTCACTCGATCGGACTTGGCCTGCTGTTTTCCGGCATGACGGCCGGGGTGGCGTGGCTGCAGGCCGGCCTGGGTGACCTCGCCGCACTCGCCGCAACAGCCCTGGCGGGACTGGCCGATGCGCACTCGGCCGCGGCCGCGGCCATAGGGCTGGCGGCGCGGGAGGAAATCGGTGCGGACACACTGCAACTGGCCGTACTGCTGGCCTTCAGCAGCAACAGCCTGAGCAAGATGGTGGCCGCCTACGCCGCGGGTGGCCAGCGTTACGGCGGCCTGGTCAGTGCCGGACTGGCGGCGGTGACGCTGGCGGCGTGGTTGCCCTGGGCCTGGATGCGCTGGCTGCACTGAGCCTGCGCGGCTCAGTTTGCACCGCTCTTGAACAGGGCCGCGACCACGTCGGACTGGGTGATCATGCCGGCGACCTTGTGCTGGTCATCGACCACCGGCATGTGGTGCAGACCACCGTCGGAGAACAGGCTGACCAGATCCACCATCGGCTGTTCGGGATGGGCCACGCGTACCTTGCGGGTCATGATGTCCTGCACGTGACGTGCCGTGCTCATGACCGGCAGTTGGCGCGGGTCGGGCGTGCTGTGGCCGATGAAAAAGTCATGCAGCGAGACGATGCCCACCAGTGTGCCATCGGCTTCGACCACCGGCAGGGCTTTGACCCGGTGCAGTGCCAGGCGCGACCAGGCCTCGTCCACCAAGTCGCGCGGGCCGATGGAGACCACGTCACGCGACATGATGTCGCGGCACAGCACGTCACCGAACTTGCGCCGGCTGGCCTGCAGCTGGGCGCGCGTGAGGATCTGCTCCAGGTCCTCCTCGTTGATGTCGAGCAGCTCGCCCTGGCTGGCCAGCGCTGCGTGCAGGTCCTGCTTGTCAAAACCCAGCCGGGCGCTGGGTGGCAGGTCGGCCGTACGGTGCGGGTGGGGCTGGGCTGGCGCATGGTGCGGATAGCGCCGCTTCATCAGGTTGTTGAACAGCAGCGCCATCAGGATGAGCAGCACGGAATTCAGCGCCACTGGCGCCAGCACAAAGCCGTAGCCCAGCTGCAGCACGGCGGGGCCACCCAGCACGGCAGTGAGTGCCACCGCGCCTCCGGGCGGGTGCAGGCAGCGCAATGCGAACATCATGGCGATGGCGAGTGCGCAGGCCAGGCCTGCCGTCACATCACTGACGCCCAGCCAATGGGTGCAGGTCACGCCGACGAGCGCGGCAACCAGATTGCCGCCCAGCACCGACCAAGGCTGGGCCAGCGGGCTGGCCGGCACCGCGAACAGCAGCAGGGCCGAGGCGCCCATCGGCGCAATGAACCAGGGATTGATTTCGCCGAGCAGGCGGTGGCTCAGCCATTCGGTGAGCACCAGGCCCAGTGCGGCCCCGAGGCAGCCGAGCCAGATTTCGCGGCGGCTGACGGTCAGGGGCGCGGGCGCAAAGCCGCGCAGCCAGGTGAGTAGGGGTTGCACTTGAAGACTCCTGCGGGCACCAGAATGGCGCATTGTAGGGGTGGGAAACATCAGTGCGCGGCCAGAAAAACATAAGCCCGCCGAGGGGCGGGCTTGCGTGACGGGCGGGCCGGGGATTACTTCTTGGCTTCGCCTTTGCGTTCGGTCTTCTTGCCGGCGGCCTTCTTGCGCTCGGTCTTGTGCTCGGCTTTCTTCTCCATCCGGGCTTCGGGTTTTGCGGCCTGGGCCGGCGCGGCAGGCGTGGCCGGGGTCGCAGGGGTAGCGGGCGCTGCAGGCGCGGCGGCCTGGGCAAATACGCTGGCAGCGAACAGGGCCGGCAGCAGGGCGGCGACGATCTTCTTCATGAGAACAGCCTTTCTGGGTTGATGCTCCGGTACATCCGGAGGCCCTTGTTCAACGGGGGCGTGCGCGCAGGCGTTGACGCCGCAGCTGTAAGCATTTGTTCCAGCCGCGGGGCCGGTCACGCGCTGGCGCTGAAACGGAAGACGCCTTCGGTATCGCGGTGGCGGCGCAGCCGGCCCTCGAACCACAGGGCATGCAGGTGCGCCACCGCCTCGCCCATGGCAAAGGTGGTCTGGTGCAGGTCGAGCTTGCGTTTGAAGAGGATGGGCAGCACGTCGGCCGCACTGCACGGCTTCGCGGTGCAGGCCTGCAGGACCTCGGCCAGCCGGTCCCGGTGGTGCTCGTGCAGCTGCTCGATGCGCCGGTGCAGGCCGGTGAAGGGTTTGCCATGCGAGGGCAGGGTCAGCGTATCGGCTGGCAGCCCGCGAAACTTGTCGATGGAGTGCAGGAACAGCTGCAGCGGATTGGCCTCGGGTTCCATTTCGAACACGCTCACGTTGGTCGAGATGCGCGGCAGCACCATGTCG
>DALYHW010000157.1:0-6858 GCA_031970695.1 Hylemonella sp. | reverse complement strand
GGTGACATCCCCGGTGTCACCAAGGCCAGCTGGTAAGCAGGAGATTAGAGATGAGCATGAGTGATCCCATCGCCGACCTGCTGACGCGTATCCGCAACGCGCAGATGGTCGCCAAGACCTCCGTGTCGGTGCCTTCCTCCAAGGTCAAGGTTGCCATCGCGCAGGTGCTGAAGGACGAGGGCTACATCGACGGCTTCCAGGTGAAGACCGAAGGTGGCAAGTCCGAACTGGAAATTGCCCTGAAGTACTACGCCGGTCGTCCGGTGATCGAGCGCATCGAGCGCGTGAGCCGTCCCGGCCTGCGCGTGTACAAGGGCCGCGACGCCATTCCCCAGGTCCAGAACGGTCTGGGTGTGGCCATCGTGACGACCCCCAAGGGCGTCATGACCGATCGCAAGGCGCGCGCCACCGGTGTCGGCGGCGAAGTCCTGTGCTACGTGGCCTAAGGCATTGAGGAGAAACTGAGATGTCCCGCGTAGGAAAAATGCCTGTTGCCATCCCCGCTGGGGTGGACGTGTCGATCAAGGCTGACCAGATCAGCGTCAAGGGTGCCGGTGGCACGCTGTCGCTGGCCCAGTCCGCCCTGGTCAAGGTGAACAACGAGGGTGGCAAGCTGAGCTTTGTCCCCGTGAACGAGTCCCGCGAAGCCAACGCCATGAGCGGCACCATGCGCCAGCTGGTGAACAACATGGTGACTGGCGTGAGCAAGGGTTTCGAGAAGAAGCTGACGCTGATCGGCGTGGGTTACAAGGCCCAGGCTCAAGGTGCCAAGCTGAACCTGGCGGTGGGTTACTCCCATCCGGTGAACATCGACATGCCCGCGGGCATCACGGTGGCCACCCCCGCCCCGACGGAAATCGTGATCAAGGGTGCCGATCGCCAGCGCGTCGGCCAGGTCGCTGCGGAAATCCGCGCCATCCGTCCCCCGGAGCCCTACAAGGGCAAGGGCATCCGTTATTCGGATGAGACGGTCACGATCAAAGAGACCAAGAAGAAATAAGGAGCTGCACCATGATGACCAAGAAAGAGCAGCGTCTTCGCCGGGCACGTCAGACCCGCATCCGTATCGCCCAGCAGGGCGTAGCCCGTCTGACCGTGAACCGTACCAATTTGCACATCTACGCCAGCGTGATTTCGGGCGACGGTGCCAAGGTGCTTGCCAGCGCCTCCACTGCCGAAGCCGAAGTGCGCAAGTCGCTGGGTGCCTCGGGCAAGGGCGGCAACGCCGCCGCAGCCCAGCTGATCGGCAAGCGCATTGCCGAGAAGGCCAAGGCGGCCGGTGTGGAGAAGGTGGCATTTGATCGCGCAGGTTTTGCGTACCACGGCCGCGTCAAGGCGCTGGCTGACGCCGCACGCGAAGCTGGCTTGCAGTTCTAAGCAGATCGGAATTTAAGATGGCTAAAGTTCAAGCAAAGATGCAGGGCAAAGGGGCCGAGGGTCCCGAGGACGGCCTGCGCGAGAAAATGATCGCGGTCAACCGCGTGACCAAGGTGGTCAAGGGTGGCCGTATCCTGGGTTTCGCCGCACTGACCGTGGTGGGTGATGGCGACGGCCGCGTCGGCATGGGCAAGGGCAAGTCCAAGGAAGTGCCGGCTGCCGTGCAGAAGGCCATGGAAGAAGCCCGCCGCAATATGACCAAGGTGTCGCTCAAGAACGGCACCCTGCATCACCAGGTGATGGGTCGCCACGGCGCCTCCACCGTGATGATGGCTCCCGCTCCCAAGGGTACCGGCATCATCGCCGGCGGCCCGATGCGCGCCATCTTCGAAGTGATGGGCATCACCGACATCGTGGCCAAGAGCCACGGTTCGACCAACCCCTACAACATGGTTCGTGCCACCCTGGACGCCCTGAACAACTGCAGCACGCCTGCAGAAGTGGCAGCCAAGCGCGGCAAGAGCGTTGAAGAACTCTTCGCCTGATCGGGAGTTACAGACATGGCTACCCAACAAACCGTCAAGGTCCAGCTCGTGCGCAGCCCCATCGGCTGCAAGGAATCCCACCGCGCCACCGTGCGTGGCCTGGGCCTGCGCAAGCTGAACAGTGTGAGCGAACTGCAGGACACCCCGGCAGTGCGCGGCATGATCAACAAGATCAGCTATCTGGTCAAGGTTCTCTGAGAGGCCGACGATGCAACTGAATACCATCAAGCCCGCAGCGGGCGCCAAGCACGCCAAGCGCCGTGTCGGCCGCGGCATCGGCTCCGGCCTGGGCAAGACTGCCGGTCGTGGCCACAAGGGCCAGAAATCCCGTTCGGGCGGCTACCACAAGGTTGGCTTCGAAGGCGGCCAGATGCCCATGCATCGCCGTCTGCCCAAGCGCGGCTTCAAGTCGCACCTGCTGAAGTTCAACGCTGAGATCACCCTGTCCATGCTGGACAAGCTGGGTGCCGACTCCGTCGACATGCTGGTGCTGAAGCAAGCCGGCCTGGTCGGCGAGCTGGCCAAGGTCGTCAAGGTGATCAAGTCGGGCGAGCTGAAGAAAGCCGTCAAGCTGAACGGTATCGGTGCCACCGCTGGTGCCAAGGCTGCCATCGAGGCGGCCGGCGGCAGCGTGGCCTGATCTGGCAGGACCCTGAAAGAAGAACGAAGTGGCAACGAACGCGGCTCAGATTGCGAAGACCGGCAAGTTCGGCGACTTGCGTCGCCGGCTCGTCTTCCTGCTGCTGGCTCTGGTGGTGTACCGCATTGGCGCGCACATCCCGGTGCCCGGCATCAACCCGGACCAGCTGGCCCAGCTCTTCCAGGGCCAGCAGGGTGGCATCCTGAGCCTGTTCAACATGTTCTCGGGTGGCGCCCTGTCGCGCTTCACGGTGTTCGCGCTGGGCATCATGCCCTACATCTCGGCGTCGATCATCATGCAGCTGCTGACCTACGTGGTGCCCACGTTTGAGCAGATCAAGAAGGAAGGCGAAGCCGGCCGTCGCAAGATCACCCAGTACACGCGCTACGGCACGCTGGGTCTGGCGGTGTTCCAGTCGCTGGGAATCGCGGTCGCTCTGGAGAGCTCCCCCGGCCTGGTGATGGCTCCCGGTTTCGGGTTCCGGCTCACCGCCGTGGTGACGCTGACCGCCGGCACCATGTTCCTGATGTGGCTGGGTGAGCAGATCACCGAGCGCGGCCTGGGCAACGGCATCTCGATCCTGATCTTCGGTGGTATCGCCGCGGGTCTGCCGGGCGCCATCGGCGGCCTGCTGGAGCTGGTGCGCACGGGTGCGATGAGCATCATCGCCGCGCTGTTCATCGTGTCGCTGGTGATCCTGGTGACCTGGTTCGTGGTCTTCGTCGAACGCGGCCAGCGCAAGATCCTCGTGAACTACGCGCGGCGCCAGGTCGGCAACAAGGTTTACGGTGGCCAGTCCTCGCACCTGCCGCTCAAGCTGAACATGGCCGGTGTGATTCCGCCCATCTTTGCCTCGTCCATCATTCTGCTGCCCGCGACCATCGTCAGCTGGTTCAGCGGTGGCGAGTCGATGGTCTGGCTCAAGGACATCGCCGCAAGCCTGACCCCGGGCCAACCGATCTACGTCATGCTGTACGCAGCGGCCATCATCTTCTTCGCCTTCTTCTACACGGCGCTGGTGTTCAACAGCCGTGAGACGGCGGACAACCTGAAGAAGGGTGGCGCGTTCATCCCGGGAATCCGTCCGGGTGACCAGACTGCGAAGTACATCGACAAGATCCTGCTGCGCCTGACGCTGGCCGGTGCGATCTACATCACCTTCGTGTGTCTGCTGCCCGAGTTCCTGATCCTGAAGTACAACGTTCCGTTCTATTTCGGCGGTACCTCCCTGCTGATCATCGTGGTGGTGACGATGGACTTCATGGCCCAGGTGCAGAATTACCTGATGAGCCAGCAGTACGAATCGCTGCTGAAGAAGGCCAATTTCAAGCCGACGCTGGGGGCCTGATACGGATGGCGAAAGACGATGTGATTCAGATGCAGGGCGAGGTGGTGGAGAACCTGCCGAACGCGACCTTCCGCGTGAAGCTGGAAAACGGCCACATCGTTCTGGGGCATATCTCCGGCAAGATGCGCATGCACTACATCCGCATCCTGCCGGGTGACAAGGTAACGGTCGAGTTGACGCCTTACGACTTGACCCGCGCAAGGATTGTGTTCAGGGCGAAATGAATTTGCAGGCTCCGGGATGTCCGGGGCCAGGCACCAAAGGTTTTAGGAGAATGAAATGAGAGTTTCGGCTTCGGTCAAGAAAATTTGCCGCAACTGCAAAATCATCCGCCGCAAGGGCGTGGTGCGCGTGATCTGCACGGATCCCCGCCACAAGCAGCGTCAGGGCTGATTGCAAGAGTTTTAGAGGACGAACATGGCACGTATCGCTGGCATTAATATTCCGCCGCATCAGCACGCTGAAATCGGCTTGACCGCCATCTATGGCATCGGTCGCACCCGCGCCCGCAAGATCTGCGAAGCCTGTGGCATCGCTTACTCCAAGAAGGTGAAGGATCTGACCGACGCCGACCTGGAAAAAATCCGCGACCAGATCGCCCAGTTCACCATCGAGGGTGACCTGCGCCGCGAAACCACGATGAACATCAAGCGCCTGATGGACATCGGTTGCTACCGTGGTTTCCGCCATCGCCGCGGTCTGCCCATGCGCGGCCAGCGTACGCGTACCAATGCCCGCACCCGCAAGGGTCCGCGCAAGGGTGCCGCCGCTCTGAAGAAATAAACTGGCATTGAAAGAACACTATGGCTAAAGCTCCCGCCAATAATGCCGCGCAACGTGTGCGCAAGAAGGTTCGCAAGAATGTGGCCGATGGTATCGCCCACGTCCACGCTTCCTTCAACAACACCATCATCACGATCACGGATCGTCAGGGCAACGCCTTGTCCTGGGCCTCTTCCGGTGGCCAGGGCTTCAAGGGTTCGCGCAAGTCCACGCCGTTCGCCGCCCAGGTGGCGTCCGAAGTGGCTGGCCGCGCCGCCATGGAGCAGGGCATCAAGAACCTGGACGTCGAGATCAAGGGTCCCGGCCCCGGCCGTGAATCGTCGGTGCGCGCCCTGGCTGCCCTCGGCATCCGCATCAACACCATCTCGGACGTGACGCCGGTGCCGCACAACGGCTGCCGTCCGCAGAAGCGTCGTCGCATCTAAGCGGCACGCGATTCCGATTTTTTAACCAAGCCCACCGCCGCCGGTCATGGCCGGCGGCTCCCGCAGCGACGCTGCGGTAGTTGACAGAGAAGGAAGATCAAGTGGCACGTCATCTCGGCCCCAAGGCCAAACTCTCCCGCCGTGAAGGCACCGACCTGTTCCTGAAGAGCGCACGCCGCTCCATCAGCGACAAGGCCAAGTTCGACTCCAAGCCTGGTCAGCACGGCCGCACCTCCGGTGCCCGTACCTCCGACTTCGGCCTGCAGCTGCGCGAAAAGCAGAAGGTCAAGCGCATGTACGGCGTGCTCGAGCGCCAGTTCCGTCGTTATTTCGAGGAAGCCGATCGCCGCAAGGGCAACACCGGCGCCAACCTGCTGTTCCTGCTCGAGTCCCGCCTGGACAACGTGGTGTACCGCATGGGTTTCGGCTCGACCCGCGCTGAAGCGCGTCAGCTCGTGTCGCACAAGGCCATCACCGTGAACGGCAAGGCCGTGAACATTCCGTCCTACTCGGTGAAGACCGGTGACGTGATCGCCGTGCGCGAGAAGTCCAAGAAGCAGAATCGCGTGGTCGAAGCCCTGCAGCTCGCCCAGCAAGTCGGCATCCCTGCCTGGGTTGAGGTTAACATCGACAAGGCCGAGGGTACCTTCAAGAAGGTTCCCGACCGTGACGAATTCGGGTCCGATATCAACGAATCGCTGATCGTCGAGTTGTACTCGAGGTAAGCACGGGGTGCGGGGCTGCCTGGCAGCCTTGCCCTTCAAGTTTTTCGTACCCGGCCGGGAGGCATTCCGGTTGGGCGCTTCACCAGCCTTACCGGTGTAACGAGCCGGGGGTATTGACAGGAAGTCTGCATGCAAACCAGTCTGCTGAAACCCAAAGCAATCAACGTCGAACAACTCGGCCCGAACCGCGCCAAGGTGGCGCTGGAGCCGTTTGAGCGTGGCTATGGCCACACGCTGGGCAACGCGCTGCGTCGCGTGCTGTTGTCGTCGATGCCGGGTTACGCGGCCACCGAGGTGACCATCGCCGGCGTGCTGCACGAGTACTCGTCCATCGACGGCGTGCAGGAAGATGTGGTCAACATCCTGCTGAATCTCAAGGGTGTGGTGTTCAAGCTGCACAACCGCGACGAAGTCACGCTGAGCCTGCGCAAGGACGGCGAAGGCGTCGTGACCGCCGGCGACATCCAGACCCCGCACGACGTCGAAATCATCAACCCCGACCACGTGATCGCCACGCTGTCGGCTGGTGGCAAGCTCGACATGCAGATCAAGGTCGAGAAGGGCCGCGGCTACGTGCCGGGCACCCTGCGCCGCCACGGCGATGAGCCGAGCAAGTCGATCGGCCGCATCGTGCTGGACGCCTCGTTCTCCCCGGTCAAGCGCGTGAGCTATACCGTCGAGAGCGCCCGTGTCGAGCAGCGTACCGACCTGGACAAGCTGATCATCGAAATCGAGACCAACGGCGCCATCACCGCTGAGGACGCCGTGCGCGCTTCGGCCAAGATCCTGGTGGAGCAGCTCGCTGTCTTCGCCCAGCTGGAGGGCAGCGAACTCGCCGCCTTCGACCAGCCGGCTCCGCGTGCAGGCAGCCAGTTCGATCCGATCCTGCTGCGCCCGGTCGACGAACTCGAGCTCACCGTGCGCTCGGCCAACTGCCTCAAGGCCGAGAACATCTATTACATCGGTGACCTGATCCAGCGTTCCGAGAACGAGCTGCTCAAGACCCCGAACCTGG
>DALYHW010000156.1:0-6884 GCA_031970695.1 Hylemonella sp. | reverse complement strand
GCCTATTCGGCCGACGGAGGCTCCCCATGTCGCGCCTGGCGTTCCGCACGCTGGCGCACCGCGCGCGGGACCGGTGCCCCTTGCGCCGGCAGCACGTCCCGCAGGGAGGCCGGCCGGGCCCGGGCGCCGCTGGCCAGATAGTCGGCCACCAGCGTAGCCTGCACGGTAGCCCGCGCCAGCTGGCGCACCTGCAGCAGGTAGTCATGCAAGGCGTCGACCAGCTGTTCGGGCGTCAGGTGGGCGGTCTCGCGGTGGCGCGCCCACAGCCAGTCGCTGAAGGCGAGGAAGGCGGCAAAAGCCGACGGCCCCTGCAGCAGCAAGCCCAGCGTGCGCGCGAAGCGACCCGAATTGGCCACCAGCTCCCAGTACCGTGCCAGCCTGCCATAGCGCTGCACGGTGGCCGCATCCACCACGCCCGTCTGCTGCACGGTGTAGGGCGGCTCCGGGTCGTAGACCATGCCGTGCGCCGCTGTGTGCCGCGCAATCGGCGTGCCGCGCAGGCGCTTGAGCAGGCCCAGCTGGATTTCGTGCGGCCCGAGTGCGTGCAGGCGATCGAAACCGGCCGCAAAGCTCTCTAGGGTCTCTCCCGGCAGGCCGAAGATCAGGTCGGCATGCAGGTGGGCCGGGCTCTGCTGCACCAGCCAGCGCAGGTTGGCTTCGGTCCTCGTGTTGTCCTGCTTGCGCGAGATGCGTTGCTGCACCTCGGCGTTGAAGCTCTGGATGCCGACCTCGAACTGCAGGACACCGGGCGGGAACCGGGCAATCATCTCCTTGAGGCGGTCCGGCAGATGATCGGGGATGACTTCGAAGTGCACGAACAGGTCGTCGCCCATGCGATCGAGGAAGAACTGCAGGATGCGCACCGAGGATTCCACCTTGAGGTTGAAGGTGCGATCGACAAACTTGAAGTGGCGCGCGCCACGGCGGTAGAGCTGGTCCATCTGGGCCAGAAAGGCGTCGAGGTCAAAGGCCCAGGCCGTCTTGTCCAGCGAGCTCAGGCAGAACTCGCACTTGAAGGGACAGCCCCGCGAGGCTTCGACGTAAAGCAGGCGATGCGCCAGATCGTCGGCGCTGTACTCGCCATAAGGCAGCGCGATCTGGTCCAGCGGCGGCTGCTCACCCGGAATCACCTTCATCAGGGGCGGGGGCCCCTGCAGCAGCGCCCGGCACAGCCTGGGGAAACTCACGTCACCCCAGCCGGTGATCACATGGTCGGACCACTGGACGATGGCCTGCTCCGCCAATTCATGGCTGACCTCGGGGCCGCCAAGCACGACCTTGACGCGGGGCCGCGCCGCCTTGAGCCGGCGCACCACCTCGGTGGTCTGTGCCACGTTCCAGATGTAGACCCCGAAGCCGACGATGGCCGGCTCGCATGCCAGCAGGTCGTCCACGATCTCCTGCGGATCACGGGCAATCGTGTACTCGCGCAGGGCCGTGCGTGCGCGCAGTCCGTCGCCGCCGTGCCGATCCATATTGGCCAGCAGGTAGCGCAGGCCCAGCGAGGCATGGATGTACTTCGCATTGAGCGTGCACAGAATGATGGCGGCGGGGTCAGCCATGCCGCCATTATCCGGACGGCGCGTGGTCTCAGTGACGGTACATCCAGCGGCGCGACCACGGCAGGGTGCGCGCCGCACGGCCAGCCTTGCGGCAAAGCACCTGGTAGAGCGAGATCTCGTCGTGCTCGAAGGCCCACTGGCAGCCTGCCAGGTAGACACGCCAGATGCGCCAGTGCTTCTGGTCGACCATGGCCCGCAGTTTCTCGCCATGGGCCTCGAAGGCCTGGCTCCACAGGGCCGTGGTACGCGCGTAGTGGCGACGCAGGCTCTCCACATCCAGCACTTCCAGCCCGCCATCCTGCATGGCGCGCAGCACGGTGCTGATGTGCGGCAGCTCGCCCTGCGGGAAAACATAACGGTCGATGAAGCGGCCGCCGCCGTGGCGTGTCTCGCCGTCGTTGGGGTCGGTGGAGGTGATGCCGTGGTTGAGCACCCAGCCATCGTCGGCAAGCAGTTCCTGGATGCAGGCGAAGTAGTGTTCCAGATAGTCCAGCCCCACGTGTTCGAACATGCCCACGCTGGTGATGCGGTCGAAACGGCCCTGCACATCACGGTAGTCCTGCAGGCGGATCTCGACGCGGTCCTGCAGGCCAGCGGCGCGCACGCGCTCGGTCGCCAGGTCGAACTGTCGCTGCGACAGCGTGATGCCCAGGCAGCGCGCACCGAACTTCTCGGCCGCGCGAATCACCAGCGCCCCCCAGCCACAGCCGATGTCCAGCAGGCGCTGGTCCGGCTGCAGCTGCACCTTGGTGAGGATGTGGTCGATCTTGCGCAGCTGAGCCTCTTCCAGCGTCTCGTCGCCGTTTTCGAAATAGGCGCAGGAATAGACCATGCGCGGGTCCAGCCAGGCCTGGTAGAACGCGTTGGAGACGTCGTAGTGGTACTGGACGGCCGCCTGGTCGCTCGCGCGGGTGTGCTTGAAGTGATGCGCCACCCGCGCCAGCCGGCTGTGTCCCGCGCTGGCGGCCTCCGCGAGTCCATGCGCCATGTCCAGGATGTCATCGATGCTGCCGTCGACGTCGATCCAGCCCTCCACGTAGGCTTCTCCCAGGCTGTCCAGCGTGGGCGACAGCAGCAGCGGCAGCGCGCTGGCCTTGCGCACCTTGATCACGACCTTGGGATCGCTGAAATCACCCAGCCGCAGGCCGGAACCCGGCGCAGGATTCTCGCCCCACTGCACGAGGATCGGCAGCTGGGTGCGCGACTTGAGCTGCGCCACCCAGGGGCTCAGCACGGCTTCCATGCTCGGTACCATCATGAATCTCTCCCGTTTCGAGCTTTCATGCACAGGCCACCGCGAGCGGCCTGCCAGGCCTGTTCGGACAGGCTCTTGTGGGACGACGCGCCGCATTATTGGATGGGCGCCGGACAAGCGGAATTTGATAGTGTCTATGAGCCTGACAGGCAAGACAAGGTTTTCAGCCTTGGCTTATATTCATGGGCCAGTGCCTGCGGGTCTGCGCCGGGATGCCGGCGGCCACGGAACTTGCACCACGATGGCGCACTCCACCCCTGTACAGCCTTCCGATCTGCGGAAACCCCTTCATGCCCCTGCCCCGTTCCCTGCGTCTGCTGCTGGCCATCCTGGCTGGCACCCTCTATACCGCCGCCAGCGCGCAGCTGGGCACGCCCGCCGCCGCGAGCGCCGTCGTCAAGACCGAACAAGCACGCACGGAGTTGCTGGCCCATGCCCCTGAGGGCGTATCGCCTGGTCAACCGGTCTGGGTGGGACTGCTGATCGAGCACAAGCCACATTGGCACACCTACTGGAAGAACGCAGGCGACTCCGGCCTGCCCACGCAACTCGAATGGACGCTGCCGGCAGGCGTGCAGGCCGGCGAGATTGCCTGGCCAATCCCGAAGAAGCTCACCGTCGGACCGCTGGTCAACTACGGCTACGAGGGCACGGTGCTGCTCCCGGTGCCGCTCACCATCACCCCCGAATTCAAGCCGCCGCTGCTGGGGCAGGACCTCACCGTGAAGCTGCGCGCCAGCTGGCTGATCTGCCGTACCGAGTGCATCCCCGAGGAGGGCGAGTTCACCCTGCGCATTCCGCTCAAGGGTTCCACCGCGCTCAACGGCGCCGCCTTCGATGCGGCGCGCAAGGCCGCGCCGGCGCCGCTGGCCACCCAGGCCGACAGCCGCGCCCGCGTCGAGGGCCAGACCCTGCAGCTCGCGGTGGCCGGCCTGCCTGCCAACCTGCGCGGCAAGACGCTCGAGGCTTTCCCGGAAATCACCGAAGTCACCAACCCCTCGGCCCCCTGGAAACAGGCCTGGCAGGGCGCGGTCTGGACCGCCGAGTTGCCGCTGCTGGCGCAACGCAGCGCCAGCCCGCAGTCCCTGCCCGTGGTGCTGACCCACGCTGGCCAGGGCTGGCGCGTCGAGTTGCCCGTCGGCGGCAACTGGCCTGCCATCGCCGCCCCCGCCGGCATCTCGCCCGCGCTGCAGGCGGCCCTGGACGCCAATGCCGCGACGCCTGCCGGCGTCCCCTCGCTCACCTTCTACGCGGCCCTGCTGGGTGCGCTGCTGGGTGGCCTGATCCTCAACCTCATGCCCTGCGTGTTCCCGGTGCTGGCGATCAAGGTGCTGAACTTCACGCGCCATGCCGACGACCACCGCGGCCACCGCATCAGCGGCCTGGCCTACACGGCGGGCGTGCTCGTGAGCTTCGTCGGCCTGGGCCTGCTGCTGCTGGGCCTGCGCGCTGCCGGCGAAAGCCTGGGCTGGGGCTTCCAGCTGCAGGACCCGTGGGTCGTCGCCGTGCTGGCCGCACTCTTCACCGTGATCGCGCTCAACCTGGCCGGCGTGTTCGAGTTCGGCCAGTTCCTGCCAGGCTCGCTGGCGGCCTTCCAGGCCCGGCACCCCGTGATCGACGCCTTCCTCACCGGTGTGCTTGCTGTCGCCGTGGCCTCGCCCTGCACGGCGCCCTTCATGGGCGCCTCGCTGGGCCTGGCCATCACGCTGCCGGCCCTGCAGGCGCTGCTGATCTTTGCCGCCCTCGGACTGGGCCTGGCCTTGCCCTACCTCGCCATCAGTTTCGTGCCGGCCTTTGCCCGCCTGCTGCCGCGACCCGGCCCGTGGATGGATGCGCTGCGCCGGCTGTTTGCCTTCCCCATGCTGCTGACCGTGGTCTGGCTGGTGTGGGTGATGGGCCACCAGAGCGGGATGGACGGCGCCGGCGCGTTGCTGGCGCTGCTGGTCGTGCTCAGCGCGGTGATCTGGTCGTTCACGCTGCAGGGCCGCCTGCGCACCGTGGTCGCGGCACTGCTGCTGGCGGCCGGCGCCTGGGCCGCGTGGACGATCGGCCCCTACATGTTCCGTGTCGAGACCGGTGTCACCGTCCAGGCCAGTGGCGAGCGCTGGCAGGCTTGGAGCCCGGAGCGTGCGCAGCAATTGCTGGGCGAGGGGCGTACCGTCTTCGTGGATTACACGGCGGCCTGGTGCGTGACCTGCCAGTACAACAAGCAGACCACCCTGGCTGATAGCGGTCTGCTGGCGGATTTCGACCAGAAGCAGATCGTGATGCTGCGCGCCGACTGGACCCGGCGTGATCCGGCCATCACCGCGGCGCTGGCGCAACTCGGACGCAATGGCGTGCCGGTGTACGCCTTTTACCGGCAGGGCCGCACGCCGATGGTGCTGTCCGAGGTGCTCACGGTGGACGAGGTGCGCCAGGCGCTGGCCAAGCTCTGAGACCCCGCACATCACCATGGCACATCGCCTGCTCCTTTCCCTGCTCGTGCTGTGCAGCGTCCTGCTGCCAGGCCCGGCGTCCGCCGCCCTGGCCCTGGGGCAGACTGCCCCCGACCTGGCGCTGTCGGATGTGCAGGGAAAACCGGTACGCCTGAGCCAATTCCGCGGCCGCCATGTGGTGCTCGAATGGAACAATCCGAGCTGCGCTTTCGTGCGCAAGCACTACCGCAGCGGCAACATGCAGGCCCTGCAGGCCGAGGCCACGGACAAAGGTGTGGTCTGGCTGACCATCAACTCCACCGCCGACGGCAGCGCCGATTTCCTGACACCGCAGCAGATGGCACGGTGGCTGACCGAACAGAAGGCCTTGCCCAGCGCCGCGGTGATGGACGAAAGCGGCGAGCTGGGCCGCGCCATGGGCGCGCGCAGCGCCCTGCACATGTTCATCCTCAACCCGCGCGGCGAGCTCATCTATGCCGGCGCCATCGACAGCCTCCCTTCGGCCAAGACAGAAGATATTCCGGCCGCCACCAACTACGCGCGCCAGGGCCTGAAGGAAGCGTTGGCCGGCCGGCCATTGAGCGTGGCCACCAGCCGGCCCTATGGCTGTCCCATCACCTACCGCTGATGGACCCGGACGACGATATCCGCTGGATCCTGCGCCACTGCCGCACCGTGGCCGTGGTCGGCCTGTCGCCGCGACCGGAGCGCGACAGCCATCGCGTCGCACGCTACATGCAGGCGCAGGGCTGGCGAGTGCTGCCGGTCAACCCTGTGGCCGCCGGCCAGACCATCCTGGGTGAGCCCGTGCATGCCAGCCTCACGGAGGCGGCGCGTCACGCGCGCATCGACCTCGTGGACTGCTTTCGCAACAGCGCCGACATCCCGCCAGTGGTGAACGAGGCCATTGCGATCGGCGCCGCCGCGATCTGGCTGCAGCTCGGCGTCGAACACGACGCCGCGGCCAGCCGGGCACGCGCTGCCGGGCTGCGCGTGGTGCAGAATCGCTGCCTGATGGTCGACCACGCCAACCTGTCCACCCCATGAGCGACACCAGCCCCTCCAACGCCCCCGACGCCGAAGCGATCTACGTGCCGCATGAGGAATTCCGTACCGGTCTGCCGGCCGGGCGCTTTCGCCTCATCGTCAACCCCGACCGCGCCCGCAAATACGTCAAGCATCGCCTGATGCTCACGGCGCTCATCCTGCCGGTCATCGGCACGGGCATCGGCATGACGTATTTCGGTTATCCCTGGATCGGGCTAGCCCTGGTGCTTGGCGGGGTGGCGGCGCACCGCATCGTGGGCCACCAGGCCCCCAAGATCCTGCTGCACATGGCCACGGAAGACGCACGCATCTACCGCGAAGCCATCGAGTTCGAGATCCTCGAAGTCCGCCTGGCCCGCTAAACGGGCAGCCGGCCGGGCCTGCGACAATCGGGGGTTATGAGTCTCAGCTTTGCCCCCCTCCTGAACGACACCTTCCTGCGCGCCTGTCTGCGCCAGGCCACCGATTACACCCCGCTTTGGCTGATGCGCCAGGCCGGCCGCTACCTGCCGGAATACTGCGCCACCCGCGCCAAGGCCGGCAGCTTCATGGGCCTGGCCACCAATGTGGACTACGCCACCG
>DALYHW010000155.1:5610-6893 GCA_031970695.1 Hylemonella sp. | reverse complement strand
CAGCAGAAGACCAAGGAAGCGAAGAAGCCGAAGAAGGACGCGGCCGCCAAGCCGGTGTCGCCGGTCAGCGAATGAACTGAACGGACGATCGCGAGGTCGGTCCGTACAGCCCCGAAACCCGCCCGCAGCCAGGCTGCCGGCGGGTTTTTTCATGGGCAACACGGTCTTGTCGGAGCGGTCCTTCGGGGACGGTCCGCGAGAGGTGCCGCACTAGAATCGCGCCCCTATGCGCATCGTCATCTGGCTCATTCGCGCAGCGCTGTTCTTCGTGCTGTTCGCCTTTGCGCTGAACAACCAGCACACGGTCGTGTTGCATTGGTTCTTCGGCGTCTCCACCCAGTCCTCGATGGTCCTGGTCGTGCTGGTGACCTTCGCGGCGGGTTGCATGGCCGGCGTGTTCGCGATGCTGCCGGGCTGGTGGCGCCAGCACCGTCGCACCCGCGCCCTCGAAGCCGCCGTGCCCCGCACCAGCGCACCCGCACCGGCCGCCGCCGGGTCCGGCAGCGCCGGCAACGCGACCCGTCCGGCGCCGCTGTCGCCCGAACCCGAACTTCCTCACCCGCCCCGCGATGGACTTTGACCTGCAGTGGCTGCTGCTGGCCCTGCCGGCCGCTTTTGCGCTGGGCTGGCTGGCCTCGCGTCTGGACCTGCGCAACTGGAAGCGCGAGGTCGAGGCCTCGCCCCGAGCCTATTTCAAGGGCCTGAACCTGCTGCTCAACGAGCAGCAGGACAAGGCCATCGACGCCTTCATCGAGGCTGTCCAGCAGGACCCGGGCAGTTCCGACCTGCACTTCGCGCTCGGCAACCTGTTCCGCCGTCGTGGCGAGTACGAGCGCGCGGTCCGCGTTCACCAGCACTTGCTCGGCCGCGCCGACCTGCCGGCGACCGAGCGCGACCGGGCCCAGCACGCGCTGGCGCAGGACTACCTGAAGGCCGGTCTGTTCGACCGGGCCGAGGCGGCCTACAAGGCGCTGGAAGGCACCGCCTTCGCGACCGAGGCGCGGCTGGCGCTGCTCAACCTGCATGAGCGCTCGCGCGACTGGAAGTCAGCCATCGAGGTCGCACGCGGGCTGGAATCGGCCGCCGTCGGCAGCTTCTCGCAGCGCATCGCGCACTACGGCTGTGAACTCGTGCTGGAGGCCGATGCCCAGGGCGATGCCGGTGCGGCCGACGCGGCCCTGCAGCGCGCCCGGGAAGCGGCGCCACAGTCGGCCCGTCCGCTCATCCTCGCCGGCCAGCGACTGGCCCGTGCCGGCCAGCATGCCGAGGCCCTGGCGCTTTGG
>DALYHW010000155.1:5292-5590 GCA_031970695.1 Hylemonella sp. | reverse complement strand
CCGGACGCCTTCGGCATCGTCGCCCAGGACTACGCCTGCAGCGCCCAGGCCTGCGGGCAGTCCGCCGAAGCGCTGGCACGCCTGAAGGCGCTGCATGCCAAGGCGCCCAGTTCGGACCTGCTGGCCGCTGTCCTCAGTCTGGAACCCGATGCCCAGGAGCGCCGCCGCCTGCTGCTGCAGCAGGTCCAGGGTCAGCAGAGCCTGAGCGCGGCGCTTGCCATGGTCCAGGAACCCGCCCCGGCGGCCCTGCTGACCGATGCCGAGCGCAACGCCCTGCAGCAGACGCTGGCGGCGGCCG
>DALYHW010000155.1:0-5282 GCA_031970695.1 Hylemonella sp. | reverse complement strand
TCGCGTGCTACATCTTCGCCGGCTCCGAGGCGCGCGGCCGCCAAGCCGCTGCGCCGCTACCGCTGCGCGGCTTGCGGCTTCGAGGCCCAGCAGTACTTCTGGCAATGTCCCGGCTGCCATGGCTGGGACACCTTCCCGGCCCGGCGACTTGAGGACCACTGAGCCCCAGGGTGCGGGTCCAGCGCGCGAGCTTGGTGATCCCTCAGGTCACGTGCGACAAGGCCTCGTCGAAGCCCGCCTCGACCTCGGCCAGCGACGGCACCTGCCCCTTGCCGCCATAGCTGCGCACATGGCCTGAGCCGGTCACGCCGGCCAGGCCGGGTTCGTGGTCGCAGTAGATGCCCAGCGTCGGCCGGGCATAGGCCGCCGCGAAGTGGGTGAAGCCCGTGTCCAGGCCCACGACCACCTTCGCGCCCGCCAGCACCGCACCGGCATCGGCCACGCTCAGGAAGGGCGGCACCACGGCGGCGACGCCGCTTCCTTCGGCCAGACGCTGCGCCAGCGCCAGCTCCGCCGGACTGCCCCACAGGATCACCGGCGTCCAGCCCTGCTGACGGATGCGCCGGGCCAGGTGCTGCCAACGGTCTTCGGGCCAGAGCTTCTCCGGCCGGCTCGCGCAGGGGATCAGCACGGCGTAGGGCGATGGCGCCTGCCAGCTGCTGACGGGCGCTGCCAGGCCGAAGTCGGGCGGATCGACCGGGCGTGCATAGCCCAGGTGATCGGCCGCCAGCGCCCGGTTGCGGACCACCGCATGCCACTCGCGCGAGACCTGCGTGGTGTGGCGATAGAACAGTGCCGCCAGTGGCTCGCGGATGCTGTGTCGGTCATAGCCCGCCCGAGGACCATGGGCCTGCACGGCCCACAGCACGCTCTTGAGCAGGCCCTGGAAGTCGATGATCAGGTCATATCGCTCGGCCTGCAGCTCGGCACGCAGCGCGCGGATCGCCGCACGGGTCTCGGGCTTGCCCAGCGACTTGCGCCACTTGCGCCAGGCCAGCGGCATCACCTTCCGGACGGCGGGATGAGCCCGTGCAATGGCCGCGAACGGTGCCTCGACCAGCCAGTCGATCACCGCGCCTGGGTGAGCCCGCGCGATGTCGCTGACGGCGGGCAGGGTGTGCACCACATCGCCCATCGAGGTCGTCTTGACCACCAGGATGCGCGGCGGTCGACCCTGGGGCAAGGCGGCGCGATCAGCCACCGGCGGACTTCTGCGCCTGGGCCCGGGCCTGCGCCTGCTGCTCGGCCACCAGGGCCGGGTTGAAGCGGGCGTCGTTGTACATCTTGAACTGGCGGTAGACCTTGAAATACGCCCGTCCGGCCGCGCTGTCGGCCAGCAGCGCGTCCAGGCAGTCGCCCAGGTCCTGGCGCTGCTGCAGCAGGCGCTCGAGCTTGACCTGCGAGCTGGCGCGGTGCGCGTCATCGACATCGCTGCGCTGGGTCTGCTTGCGCATGGCGTCGATCTTCAGCGCCATGATGGACATGCGGTCGATCATGCTGCCGGCCGTCTCGCTGTTGAGCCTCGCCCCGACCGGCACCGTGCTGCGCGGCGCATCGCTGCGGGCCGATTCCGCATCCACCAGCCCCAGCCCGATCAGCAGCAGCTCGTCGACCCGCTCGGTCGCATCGTTGCGCGCCTGGTTGTAGCCGTCGATGGCGCGCTTGTTCTTGGCGATCTCCGCATCACTGACCGTGGTCCGCCGCGCCAGGTCTTCCTCGGCCCACAGCAGGCAGTTGTTGCGATGGTTGGTCGCCACCCAGTGCCACAGCGGCTCGCTGGGCAGCAGGCTTGCGTCGGCGGGCCAGGTGGGGGTGGTGAGGAGGCGGTCGTGGAGGGCGATGACTGGCTTGGAAATGGGTTCGGGCGTCGACATTTCAATTCCTGGACTTCTTGAAACACTCAATGAGCAGCTCGTTCTCGTAATTCACACAAGGTCGCTGCTCTGAAAATACTCCTGCCTGTAGGCATGAACCGCCGACCTCGCCAAGGGGCGTGTCAGCGTGGTGCTGATGAGTATATCCAAATACCAGATGGTACGGGTTCCGACCCCCCGCTCCTGTCGCCATACATAACTGAGCAAGGATTGGACGATTTTAGCGGTGGCATCCTCGAGCAGAATGTTCCCAAAATTGTCGAAAACTGTGAACGTGTAATCTGGATCAGTATAATTTCCGAAGAAACTCATAAATGACTCGAACTGCTGTCGGGTTTGCGTTTGGCATTCCATGAATACCAGCAGGTTCTTGTCCTCGATCCGTTTTCCCAATGACCGGATGACGTTGAAGTCCCACCCGTCAACATCGGATTTTACAAGTATGGGATGGCGACTCGAGCCTGTGTTGCCGCACTCGGTCAGCACATCGCTCAGCGTGACGTAGGGCGTCGTTGTGAGGTTTGCGCTCGAATCGGCTTGAACTTTTGCCGTGCCCCCCGCGGAAACCAAAGAGCCGACGATGGGGGCCTCACCGACGAAAGCTTGCTTCAGTATTGGAGGATGTCGGAGTGGCATGGTCCGGGCCATGTTCTCCGTATTCATCTTCAGCAGGTTGAAAAAAGTGGCTTCAGGCTCAATGCAAACATAGTGCAATCGATCGTTGCGACTTGCCATTGCCGCCACCGTGTCGCCAACGTTTGCGCCTACGTCAATCACCAGTGCGTCATCGGGCAGATGCTGCGCAAGAATAGGCAGGAACCTGTCATAAAGCGCGTGGTCGCGCTGATACGTCGGCAGCAGATGGCTCTTGGGTAGTCGGATGCTGTAGCGGCCACACGTGAAATCGGTCAGGGCTTCGGTGGCATGACCTGACGACGTGGCGTTCGATTTCGTCACGGGCTTGTCGGAGGATTTCAGGCGTAGAAAAGCCTCGCGGATCTTTCTATAGATTCCCATAAAACCTCGAAACGGCGGATTCGGACTTGCAGTGCTTCAGCGCGATTTCGCGCCAGTTTTGATTGCAGATTTTTGTCTGCTTGGAGGAGATGCCTGTGCGGTAGTACTTGGCGATGAATGTATTGGTGTTGTAGGCTTTCGCTCCGCCCGCCATTGCATCAAACAGGAAATCGTGGTCGGCCGCGATCCTGAAACGTTTCCAGTCATACGGGCGAGATTTAAGCAACTCCACGGACGTGAGTGTCGACTGATGACAGGGTATGCCTGAGAGCCAGCGCATGCTGAAGTGACCCGTCACCAGTTCGCGATAAGTGCTGTGCAAATCCCTGGATGCCCGTGCCTGCAGTTTGTGGGCGGCCTTCACATAGAAATGGTGGCCGCACAGGATGTCAGCGTCCAATGGTGCCTCTTGCATGGCGAATTCCAGCGCATGGCGATCATTGAATTCGTCGCCGGAGTTCATGAAAATCACGAAACGACCACGACACAGCTCGAGCGCGCGGTTCATGGCGTCATAAGGGCCGGCATCGGGTTCGCTTGTCCACTTGTCGATGCCCTCGCCGTATCGCTTCAACAGGCCTAGTGTCTCGTCGGTCGATTGTCCATCGACGACGATGTACTCGAAATAGGGATATGTCTGCTCGAAAACGCTGCGAAGTGTGCGGGTTAGCCCTGTTGCATTGTTTCTTGTGACCGTGACGATGGACACAATAGGCGCTTCCCTCCCGGCTTTGCCAGATCTGGAACTCGTTGCCAAGCTATCCAGCAATCGAAGTTCGGCACGGTTTCCACGGAGAAGGCCCTTGGCCACTTGCAGGGCGGGACTGATGATGTTCGTGAAGGGCGGTTCTGAAGACTTGCGAAGATATGCGTTGATCTCCGGAATTCTCTTCTGCGAGTTAAGAGAGCCTTTCTTGAAGTAGTGCTTCGAGAAATACGATGTCTGTTCTGGGTCGATGATTTCGATCGATTCACTGTCGTCTGACTTGTCGATCAGGTACCCATTGATCCCGTCAACGATGTATTCGTTCATGGTGGGTGCATTGTTGGCAATGCAGATCATTCCCGCACCTTGAGCCTCCAGCAATGCCATACCAATGCCCTCAAGCTCTCTTGGGCAAACGAAGACGTTGTTCTCCGCGAGTTTCCTGGTGTAGTCGCTGCTGCTCTCGAACCAGTTTGATTTTGTAATGTTGTACGTTCTGACTTCTGACTCGATCGGAGATAGAAACTCGCCCAACCCTGGATCCGGGGCCACATGCAAGTGCACGGACGCGAACTGTGTCATCGGAATCTTTCCGCACAGGGTTCGCCAGTTCGGATAGGGGCGACGTTGCCAGAAGAACAACCTTAGCTGGTCAAGGCTGGCTGCTTGGTAGGCTGGGGGGGTGTCCGGATAGTAGTGCCAGTGGATTGATTCGACACGATTGCGCAAGGCCTTCACGTGATCATGCACCGAGAAACAGATGACCCGCATGCCGCGAAGCGAGCGCCAGAATTTCCCGTCCAATCCGGCCACGGCGTCATGCATGGGCGCGTAGACGCAACGACTACGCAATGACTTCGGAATCTTCTTTGCAATGTGCGGCAATTGCCAGATGACAATGAGTTCGTAGAGCGAAAGATCACCCAAGTCAGGCTCTTTGCCGCCCGCTAGCCATGACTCATCCCATCCATAGTCTACGGCTCCAAGGCCTTCAAGTATTTTCGTGAAGAATTTCGATGAGTTTGTGGACTTGTGATAGGAGTGTCCGATGAATTTGATTTTCATGATGCTTGGTTTGTGTACATGGCCTAGCTCAAGCTTGCCCGCTGATGTTGGGCTGACGTGATAGGCTCACCTCCCGACGTGACACTGGATCCGGCTTTTCATTGACTTCTTGCCCGCATGACATCGATCCGATTGCATGCGAACGCTGCTGCCGTGAATCAGGCCGATTGATTCGCTACTCTTTCGATCGCATTCAGCCATATGCTGCTCACACGATCCTGAGAATAGAAATTTTGCACGTATTCTTGTCCGCGTTTTCCAAGTTTGTCGCGTTCTTGCGGCGATCTGGTCAGCGCCGTCTTGAGACCTTGTTGCAAGGCGGCAGGACTGTCGTATGTTGAACCCGCTCCGCTGGCGACGACATGGTCGTTGAGGGGTTCGCAGTGTCGGTTCGCGAGCACGGGTACGCCCAGCGCCATCGCCTCAAGCAGAACGAGCGAAAGGCTTTCATGACGGGACGGCATCACCAGAGCCAGCGCCCCGGCGATCAGTGCATCGCGGTCGGCATCAGTGACGAAGCCGGTGCATCGAATCTGGGGGTGTTCAATCGGCTTCCAGTCACCTTTCCCGATCAATACGAGACAGGCATCAGGAAACAAATGTGCAATTTTGTACCAGGC
>DALYHW010000154.1:2359-6982 GCA_031970695.1 Hylemonella sp. | reverse complement strand
ACGCCGGCCAGCGTTTTGCCGCCGTCGTGTCGGGCGAGTTCGACGCCGAAGAAGAGGCCCCCGAGGCCGAGTTGCCGGGCAAGCGCGTGCTGGCGCCCCAGGCCGAGACGCCCAAGCTGCACAAGGTGCTGGCGCAGGCCGGCATGGGGTCGCGGCTGGAGATGGAGCAGCTCATCATGGAGGGGCGCATCTCGGTCAACAACGAGCCCGCGCATATCGGTCAGCGTATCCAGTACGGGGACCAGATCAAGGTCAACGGCAAGGTCATCAAGGTGCGGATCGAGCCGCCGCCGGCGCGCGTGATCGCGTACCACAAGCCGGTGGGCGAGGTCGTGACCCACGATGACCCGCAGAACCGTCCCACGGTGTTCCGCAAGCTGCCCAAGCTGCACCAGGGCAAGTGGCAGTCGGTCGGCCGCCTGGACCTCAACACCGAAGGTCTGCTGCTGTTCACCAGTTCGGGGGACCTGGCCAACAAACTCATGCATCCTAGGTTTGGCCTCGAGCGCGAGTACGCGGTGCGCGTTCTGGGCGCCTTGTCCAGCGAGGAAAAGCAGCGCCTGCTCGACGGCGTGCAACTCGAGGACGGCGTGGCCCAGTTTGGCTCAATCGAGGACGGTGGTGGCGAAGGCTCCAATTGCTGGTACCGCGTCACCATCTCGGAGGGACGCAACCGGGAGGTGCGTCGCATGCTCGAGGCGGTGGGCCATGCAGTCAGCCGACTGATCCGTATTCGCTATGGCGCCATGGTGCTGCCGCGCGGCCTCAAGCGCGGTGCCTGGATGGAACTGGACGAAGCCGACATCCGGGCGTTGGTCCGCGCTGCCGAGCGCCGGCCGGCCGGCGCCGACGCAGCGGGCGAGGGTGGAGAGCGCCCCGCCGGCCAGGACAAGCCCGGCGGTGGTCGTAACCGGCGCCGGGGTGGCCAGGGGCCGCGTCCGCAGGGGGCCATGGGCGACAAGGGTGGCCAGCGCAAGACCGGGCCGGGGCGGCAGGGTCGCGGCAAGGGCAACGGCCGCCAGGGCGGCGGCGATGGCCAGCCCGATCCGATGAAGACCTCGCTCGGTTATATCGGCGCCGACAGTTTCACGCGCCAGCGCCAGGAACAACGCCGCGGTGGCGGTGGGGGCGGCGGAGGCGGTGGTGGTCAGCGACGCGGTGGCCGCGGGCGCTGAAATCGCAACAGTCTGTTTCGGCGGGGGAATTGCACCCCCCTCCATCTCATATTCGATCCCGACCGGTTAAAATACCGGGCTTTGCCCATGCTCGGGCAGGAACCCATTTCAATAACCTGACTCAGGAACTCACATGGCTATCCAGCGTACCCTCTCCATCATCAAGCCCGACGCCGTTGCCAAGAACGTCATCGGCCAGATCTACGCCCGCTTCGAAGGCGCCGGCCTGAAGGTTGTGGCCGCCAAGATGGCCCACCTGTCGCGCGCCGAAGCCGAGGCCTTCTACGCGGTGCACAAGGCTCGTCCCTTCTTCAAGGACCTGGTCGACTTCATGATCTCCGGCCCCGTGATGATCCAGGTGCTGGAAGGCGAGAACGCCATCCTGAAGAACCGGGACCTGATGGGCGCCACCGATCCCAAGAAGGCCGAGAAGGGCACCATCCGCGCCGACTTTGCCGACAGCATCGACGCCAACGCCGTGCACGGCTCCGACGCTCCTGAAACCGCTGCGGTGGAGATCGCGTTCTTCTTCGCCGGCATGAACGTCTACTCGCGCTGATTGGGCGCAGTACCCATGCAATGACGGCCAACCTGCTCGATTACGACCTCGACGGTTTGGCCGCTTTTTGTGAGCGGCTGGGTGAGAAGCGCTTTCGCGCCACCCAGCTGTTCCGCTGGATCCACCAGAAAGGTGCGTCCAGCTTTGACCAGATGAGTGATCTGGCCAAGTCCCTTCGGGAGAAGCTCGCCACGACGGCGCGTATAGAGGCACTCGAAGTCATCTCCCAGCAGATCTCCGCCGACGGCACCATCAAGTGGCTGTTCGATGTGGGCGACGGCAACGCCGTCGAATCGGTTTACATACCCGAGGACGATCGCGGCACGCTGTGCGTCTCGTCCCAGGCCGGCTGCGCCGTGGGGTGTCGTTTCTGCTCCACGGGCCACCAGGGTTTCAGCCGCAACCTCAAGACGGGCGAGATCATCGCCCAGCTCTGGTTTGCCGAGCATTTCCTGCGCCAGCACCTCGGCCGCAGCGACCGCGTCATCACCAACGTGGTGATGATGGGCATGGGCGAGCCGCTGCAGAACTACAACGAGCTCATTCCTGCCTTGCGCGTGATGCTGGACGACCACGGCTACGGCCTGTCGCGCCGCCGCCTGACCGTGTCCACCTCGGGTGTCGTTCCCATGATGGACCGCCTGTCCCAGGACTGCCCGGTGGCGCTGGCCGTCTCGCTGCACGCGCCCAATGACGAGTTGCGCGACAACCTGGTGCCGCTGAACCGCAAGTACCCCATCGCCGAGCTGATGGACGCCTGCAATCGCTACCTGCAGCACGCACCGCGCGACTTCATCACCTTCGAATACTGCATGCTCGACGGCGTCAATGACCAGCCCGAGCACGCGCGCCAGCTGGTGGCGCTGGTGCGCCAGCACGCCACGGGGGGTGTATGGTGCAAGTTCAACCTCATTCCCTTCAATCCCTTCCCCGCCTCGGGCCTGCGCCGTTCACCGCAGGAACGGGTGCAGGCGTTCGCAAAAATCCTGCTGGATGCTGGTATCGTCACGACCGTGCGCAAGACCCGCGGTGACGACATCGATGCCGCCTGCGGGCAGCTGGCAGGCGATGTCAAGGACCGTACCGGCGTCGAAGAACGCATGGCGCGCCAGCGTAAACTGCTGCAACCGATGATGCCCCTGAGCGGCAAATCCGAGGAGGTTTGAGGCACATGAGAATGAGCGATGCAATGAAGCGGCCGGTGCGGGGGATGCTGGCGCTTTGCCTGATGGTGGCCGCACTGGCAGGCCTGTCCGGTTGTGCCAGCGGTGGTGCCGGTTCCACGACGAGCGTGGGTCCCGGCAACGACATCATCACGGACTCCGACGAGCCGCCGGCCCGCAAGCGCGCCCGCACCCGCCTGCAGCTGGCGGGTGGTTATTTCGAGCAGGGCCAGACCACCGTGGCTCTGGACGAGGTCAAGCAGGCCCTGACCATTGACCCCAGCTTCCCCGATGCCTACAACCTGCGCGGTCTGATCTACATGCGGCTGAACGACATGCGTCTGGCCGAGGAGAGTTTCCGTCGCGCGCTGAACCTCAACCCGGGTGATGCCAATGTGATGCACAACCTGGCCTGGATGCAGTGCCAGCAGGGCCGATACACCGAGGCCACCAAAAGCTTCAACACGGCGCTGGCCAACCCGACCTACGGCGGCCGCGCCAAGACCTGGCTGACCAAGGGGCTGTGCGAGATCAAGGCGGGCCAGGCGGCCGAAGCCGAGCACAGCCTGATCAAGTCCTACGAGCTCGACGCGGGCAACCCCATCACCGGCTACAACCTGGCTTCGGTGCTGTTCCAGCGTGGTGATGCCGCGCGCGCCCAGTTCTACATCCGGCGCATCAACAACAGCGAACTGGCCAACGCCGAGACGCTCTGGCTGGGCATCAAGATCGAACATCGCCTGGGCAATCGCCCGGCGCGCGACCAGCTGGCCAGCCAGCTGCGCAACCGGTATCCGAAATCACACGAACTGGGATCTTTTGAGCGGGGAGCATTCAATGAGTGACGAGGCTGTCGGCACAGGCGCGGCGGAGGTGGCAGCAGAACCGGCGGCGCCTGCCGTGGGGCAGACCACCGCGGGCGCCCTGTTGCGTCAGGCGCGCGAAGCGGCTGGCGTGGACTTGGCGACCCTCGCTGCCGCCCTGAAGGTCTCGGTCAAGAAGCTTGAAGCGCTCGAGGCGGACCGGCTCGACCAGCTGCACGATGCAGTGTTTTTGCGCGGGCTGGCGTCCAGCGTCTGCCGGGCGCTCAAGACGGATCCGGCACCGGTGCTCGGCCTGCTGCCGCAGTCAACCGCACCCCGGCTGTCGGACGATGAATCGGGCCTGAACACGCCCTTCCATACGCCGGGTGATATCGCCAAGACGCCTTTCCTGGACCGCCTGTCGCGCCCCATGGTGCTGGCCGCGCTGGCCGTGCTGATGGGGGCGTTGGTGCTGATCTTCTTCCCTTCCAGTGAACAGCGTGCCGAGTTGGGTGCCATCGTCGCGCGCGCGCCGGCCTCGCCATCGGAATCGGCGCCTGCCGCGCCTGCACCCGCAGCCGTTGCCACGCCCCCCGCGGCCGTGGTTCCGGCACCGGTCGCGCCCGCGGAGCCGGTCAAGGCGCCAGCGCCAGCACCGGCTGCGGTGCGCGAGGTACCTGTCGTGCCGGCCAAGCCCGCTGCCTCGGCGCCCGCCGCGACGCCTGCCAAGCCGGTGCCAGCGCCTGTGGCCGTTGCCGCACCGGCACCGGCACCGGTCGTGCCCGTGCCGGGCGCGGAGCCTCCGGTCCGCAAGAAGCTGGCGTCGACCGGCATCGTCGTGTTCAAGACGCGTGAAGCGTCGTGGATCGAGGTGACGGACGCCAACGGCTCGATCCAGCTCAGCCGTGCGGTCGAGCCGGGTG
>DALYHW010000154.1:0-2325 GCA_031970695.1 Hylemonella sp. | reverse complement strand
CCGCTGAGCGTGACGATCGCCCGCGCTGACGTGACGGAGGTTCAGGTGCGGGGCAAGCCGTTTCCGCTGGAGCCCGTGACCAAACAGGGTGTGGCCCGTTTCGAGGTGAAGTGACCGTGCAGTACCAGGGTCCGATCGACCAGGCCGCGCCGCGGCCGCGCCGCAGCCGCCAGGCCCGTGTGGTCTGGGGCAACAACGTTGTCACCGTGGGCGGCGACGCGCCGGTGCGTGTGCAGTCCATGACCAATACCGACACGGTGGACGTGATCGGTACCGCCATCCAGGTCAAGGAGCTGGCCCAGGCCGGCTCGGAGCTGGTGCGCATCACGGTCAACACACCGGAGGCCGCTCAGGCGGTGCCGCACATCCGCGAGCAGCTCGACCGCATGGGCATCGTCGTGCCGCTGGTGGGTGACTTTCATTACAACGGCCACACGCTGCTTACCCAGTACCCGGCTTGTGCCGAGGCCTTGTCCAAGTACCGCATCAACCCCGGCAATGTGGGCAAGGGCGACAAGCGGGATCGCCAGTTCGGCCAGATGGTCGAGGTGGCACTCAAGTGGAACAAGCCGGTTCGCATCGGTGTGAACTGGGGTAGCCTGGATCAGGACTTGCTCGCCGGCCTCATGGACGAGAACAGCCGTCGCTCCCAGCCTTGGGATGCCAAGGCGGTGATGTACGAGGCGCTGATCACTTCGGCCATCGACTCGGCGCATTTTGCGCAGGACCTGGGCATGGCACCCGAGCAGATCCTGCTGTCATGCAAGGTCAGCGGCGTGCAGGACCTGATTTCTGTCTACCGCGAACTGGCGAAGCGTTGCGACTATGCGCTGCACCTGGGCCTGACCGAGGCCGGCATGGGCACCAAGGGGACCGTCGCATCGGCGGCGGCACTGTCCATCCTGCTGCAGGAGGGAATTGGCGACACCATCCGTGTTTCCCTCACGCCGCAACCGGGCGAGTCGCGCACCCAGGAAGTGGTGATCGCTTCCGAGATCCTGCAGGCGCTGGGCCTGCGCGTGTTTGTGCCCAGCGTGACGGCCTGCCCGGGTTGTGGTCGCACCACCAGCACCACGTTCCAGGAGCTGGCGAAGCAGATTGACGATTTCCTGCGCTTGCAGATGCCGGTCTGGCGCAAGCAGTACCCGGGCGTCGAGAACCTGAAGGTGGCTGTGATGGGCTGCATCGTGAACGGCCCCGGCGAGAGCAAGCACGCCGATATCGGAATCAGCCTGCCGGGGACCGGCGAGGCGCCGGCTGCGCCGGTGTTCATCGACGGCGAAAAGCGCCTGACGCTGCGCGGCGAGGGGATCGCAAAGGAATTCCAGAAGATCGTCGAAGACTACATTGCCCAGCGCTTCGGCGCTAAGCAAGCGGCGGCCGCAACGGCGGCCTGAACCCTATCGAGAAGTGACAAGAAGATGGCATCCAAGCCAGAGAAACTGCTTGCCGTCAAAGGCATGAACGACATCCTCCCGCCGGACTCGGCGCGCTGGGAATGGTTCGAGCAAGAGGTGCGCGCGCTCATGTCGCGTTTTGCCTACCGCAACATCCGTACGCCCATCGTCGAGCCCACGCCCCTGTTCATCCGTGGACTGGGTGAGGTGACCGATATCGTCGAGAAGGAGATGTACTCCTTTGAAGACCGGCTCAACGGCGAGCAGTTGACGCTGCGCCCCGAGTGCACGGCCGGCGTGGTGCGTGCCGTGGTCGAGCACAACCTGCTGTACGAGGGGGGCAAGCGCCTGTACTACATGGGCCCCATGTTCCGCCACGAGCGTCCGCAGCGGGGCCGTTACCGACAGTTCCACCAGATCGGCGCCGAGGCGCTGGGATTTGCCGGCGCCGAAGTCGATGCGGAGATGATCCTGCTGGCTGACGCGCTGTGGAAGGCGCTTGGTCTGAGCGATGTGCGGCTGGAGCTCAACAGCCTGGGCCAGCCCGACGAGCGCCGCGCCCACCGCGAGGCCCTCATCCGCCACTTCGAGGCCCACGCCGACCAGCTCGACGAGGAGGCCCGCCGCCGCCTGCACAGCAACCCGCTGCGCATCCTCGACACCAAGAATCCGGCGATGCAGGCGATGGTGGAGGCCGCGCCCAAGCTGATCGACTTCCTGGGGGCCGAGACGCTCGCCCACTTCGACGCCGTGAAGGCCACGCTCGACGCTGCGGGCCTGGCCTACCGCGTCAACCCGCGCCTGGTGCGCGGCATGGACTACTACAACCTCACCGTCTTCGAGTGGGTGACCGACCGGCTGGGCTCGCAGGGCACGGTGTGCTGTGGCGGCCGCTACGACGGCCTGATCGAGCAGCTAGGCGGCAAGC
>DALYHW010000153.1:0-7102 GCA_031970695.1 Hylemonella sp. | reverse complement strand
GCGGTGCGCCAGCGTGCGGAACGCCAGGCGCGCCATGGGGAGCCTCCGTCGGCCGAACAGGCCCCAAAACAGGCCCTAAGATAGACCCATGGCTGCACTCACACGCTTCTGGGCTGACCTCACCACGCGCGATGTCGCGCAACTGGACCTCGCCCGCGCCATCGCCGTGCTGCCCCTGGCGGCCACGGAACAGCATGGTCCGCACCTGCCACTGAGTGTGGATACGGACCTGGCCGACGGGGTGGTCGCAGCGGCCCTGCCGCACCTGCCGGCCGATCTGCCCGCGCTGTTCCTGCCCACGCAGGCGGTGGGTTTCAGTCCCGAGCACCAGCGCTTTGCCGGCACCCTGACGCTTTCGGCCCATACGCTGATCAGCCTGTGGACCGAGATCGGTGAATCCGTGGCGCGCAGCGGCGTGAAGAAACTCGTGCTGCTCAATGCCCACGGCGGGCAGGTCGGGCTGCTGGACACGGTGGCGCGCGACCTGCGCGCGCGCCTGGGCATGCTGGTCTACAGCGTGAACTGGTTCAACCTGCCGCTGGGCGCCGAGGTCGAGGGCCTGTTCAGCGCCGAGGAGCACCGCTTTGGCATCCATGCCGGCCAGATCGAGACGGCCATGATGCTGGCACTCAAGCCGCAGCGCGTGGCCATGGCGCAAGCGCAGAACTTCGCGTCGGCGTCGCAGCAGCGGGCAGCGCAGTTTCCCATCCTGGGCAACGGCCGCAGCGCCAAGCTGGCCTGGCAGATGCAGGACTACAACCCGGCCGGCGCCGTAGGCAACGCGGCCGCCGCCACAGCGGCGCAAGGTCGCGCCGTGCTCGACGCCGCCGGCCGCGCGCTGGCGCAGCTGCTGGCCGAAATCGACCGGCTGCCTCCGGACACCCTGGCCGCCGGACCGCAGCCCTGAAGACCATGCTTGTCCTCGTTGCGGCAAGGGCTGACCCGGGGCGCTAGCATCCCGGCCAGCCCCGAGGTACCTGATGAGTGATCCCCAGTCCCGCACCAGCGCCAGCGACGCCGCAGAGCAGCAGCGACTGCAGACGCTGCGCCGTTATGCCGTGCTCGACACGCCGCCCGAAGCGGAGTTCGACCAGCTGGTGCAGCTCGCGTCGACATGGCTGGGCATGCCGGTGGCGCTGGTCAGCCTGGTCGATGCGGACCGGCAGTGGTTCAAGGCCCGCGTCGGGCTGGCGCTGACGCAGACGCCACGCGACGTCTCGTTTTGCAGCGTGGCGATCCGGCATCCGCAGGAACTGCTGGTCGTGCCCGACGCGGCGAGTGACCCGCGCTTTCGCGACAACCCGCTGGTCTGCCGTGAGCCGGGCATACGCTTTTATGCCGGCGTGCCCCTGGTGATGGCGGACGGGCAGGCCTTGGGGACCCTGTGTGTCATCGACCACCAGCCCCGGGAGTTCGGTACCCGCGAGCGGGAGATCCTGAGCTGGTTGGCGCGCCAGGTCGTGGCCATGCTCGAACTGCGCCGGCAAAACGCCGAGTTGCATGAACTCCAGCAGCTGAATGCACAGATCACCCAGGCGGCTCCCGTGGGGCTGAGCATCTACGACGAGCAGGGACAGTGCATATCGGCCAACGAGGCCCTGGCCCGGCTGGTGGGCGGGTCGCCAGAGGATCTGTTGCGGCAGAACTACCACGACATCGCCTCATGGCGCACGACCGGGCTGCTCGAGGCGGCGCAGCGCTGCATGCAGACGGGCCAGCCCCAGAGCCTGGTCACGCGTCTGGACACGACCTTCGGCAAGGAGGTCTGGATCAGCGCGAACCTGGTGGTGCTGCAGCAGGGTGTGCGCCGCAGCCTGATGCTGGCGGTGAGTGACGTGACGAGCCTCAAGCAGGCCGAGCAATCTCAGCTGGCCGCATGGGACCGGTACCAGAAACTGTTCACCCATACCCTGGATGGCGTCCTGCAGACCTTGCCGGGCGGCGCGGTCTTGTCAGCCAACCCGGCGGCGTGTGCGATGCTCGGGTTGAGCGAGGAATAGCTGTGCCGGCGCGGCCGCGACGGGTTGCTGGATCTGGACGACCACCGCCTGACGGCGTTGCTGGCTGCGCGTCAGCGCGATGGCTATGCACGTGGCGAGCTGCGCATGCGTCGCGGGGATGGTTCGCTGTTCGACGTGGAGATCACGTCGGCACTCTATGAAGACCAGGACGGGCGAACCCTCAGCAGCATCGTGTTCCGTGACATCACCGAGCGGCAGCGCTGGGCAACGCGCCTGCAGGAACAGGTCACGCTGCTGCACAACCTTGCGCGGCACGTGCCCGGCGTGATCTATCAGTACCGGCTCTTTGCGGATGGCCGATCCTGCTTTCCGTTTGCCACGGAAGGCATGCAGCAGATCTACGAGGTGACCCCCGAGCAGGTGCGCGACGATGCCACCCCCGTGTTCACCCGGCTGCATCCGGACGATCTGCAGGCTATTGCCGATTCGATCAGGCACTCGGCCGAGACCCTGCAGCCCTGGCAGGCCGAGTACCGCGTCGTGCTGCCCGAGCAGGGGCTGCGCTGGCGCCAGGGCTATGCCCAGCCCGAGCGCCTGGATGACGGCAGCGTGCTGTGGCACGGGTTCATTACGGACATCACGGAGCGCAAGCAGGGCGAGGCGAGGACCTTCCAGCTGGCGTACTACGACGCGCTGACCGGCCTGCCCAACCGCGCACTGCTGCGCGACCGGATCGAGCAATCGCTGGCGCACGCACAGCGCATCCAGCAGTACGGCGCGCTCATGTTCCTTGACCTGGACAATTTCAAGCAGATCAACGATGCTCGCGGCCACTCCGTCGGGGACCAGCTGTTGTGCGAGGTGGCCCGACGCCTGCAGGCCCTGTTGCGCGCCGAGGACACGGTGGCGCGGCTTGGTGGCGACGAATTCGTGCTGCTGGTCAACGAACTGGGGCAAGAGTCCGACGCCAGTGCCAGGGCAGCGATGGCCGTGGCGGAGAAGGTCCGCGCCGCACTGGACCAGCCCTACCAGATCGGCGGCGCCAGTTATGCCAGCACCGGAAGCATCGGCATCAGCATCTTTCCGAAAGGGGCGCAGCAGGTGGACGACCTGCTGCGCGAGGCCGACACGGCGATGTACCGCGCCAAGGGCGCGGGACGCAACCGGGTCGCCTTCTTCGAGCTGGTCATGCAGCACGAGGTGGAGGAGCGGCTGGCGCTCGAGCAGGACCTCAAGGAGGCCATCGCGCGCGGCGAGCTCGAACTGCATGTGCAGGGGCAGGTGAACGTCCGCGGTGAGGAGATGGCCGGCGAGGTGCTGCTGCGCTGGCGCCATCACCTGCGCGGGCTCGTGCCACCGGCGCGGTTCATCCCCCTGGCGGAGGAGTCCGGCCTGATCCACGTCATCGGAGACTGGGTGATCGCGCAGACCTGCGAAGCCCTGGCCAGCATGCGTGCGGCGGGGCTGCAGCAGTCCCTCTCGGTCAACGTCAGCGCACGGCAGTTCCGTCATGAGCGCTTCACCGAGAGCGTGCGCGAAATCCTGCAACGCACGGGAGCGCCGGCACAGCACCTGGTGTTCGAAGTGACCGAAAGCCTTTTCATCCAGGACTGGGAGCAGGTGCTGGCGCGCATGTTCGAACTGGTCAAGCTCGGCATCCGCTTTTCCATCGACGATTTCGGGACCGGTTATTCCAGCCTGGCCTACCTGCAGCGCCTGCCGCTGTTCGAGATCAAGATTGACCGCAGCTTCGTGCGTGATGTGCCGCACGACGTGAGCGACACGGCCATCGTCAACTCCATCCTGTCGATGGCGCGGCACCTCGGGCTGGAGGTGGTGGCCGAGGGCGTGGAGAAACAGGCCCAGGCCGACTTCCTGCTGGCGCATCACTGCGACCGCCTGCAGGGTTACCTGTACGCGCAACCCCAGCCGCTGGCGGCCTGGCGGCAGCGCATCACGCCGGCCTGACCGGACGGGTTTGACAGGCGCCCCGGTGCTGCGGATACTGGGGGCGCGTCATGTGTGGCGGGGGCCATCCGCGCTCCTCGCGAAGGAGTTCCACTTGAACACGACCACCGATCGCCGCCAGTTTCTGCGCTCCGTCTTCCACGCGCCGGTGCGCCTGGGCCTGCGAGGCCGCGAAGCGCAGGGCGTTCTGCAGGACATCTCGCTGCGGGGGGCACTGGTCGAAGTGCCGGAGGGCTGGAGCGGCCACGCCGGCGAATCCTGCCGGCTGCAACTGGCGTTGGCGAGTGACGCGGTCATCGTGATGGAAGCGACCGTGGCCCATGTCGAAGGCCGGCACGTGGGCCTGCACTGCGACCACATCGACCTGGACAGCATGACGCACCTGCGCCAGCTGGTCGAGCGAAACACCGACGATCCCGCGCTGCTCGAGCGTGACCTGGCCACGCTGGTGTCGCAGGTCCACTGAACGGGCGTCCGCCCAGCGCACTCAGTAGTGCGGCGGCAGGTCGTCGCGCAGGCTGCGCAGCACCGGTGTGGTGCCCTCGGGGACCTGCTTACGCAATCCCGCCACTTCGCGCAAGAGCCAGTCGATCTGCTGTTGCTGCCGGAAGACGGTGTTGTTCAACTGTTCCATCAAGTCTTCCGCGTAACTGGCTTTGATCTCTAGCTCTTCCAGCCGCCGGGTGAGTTCTTCAGGGTTTTCCATGGGGTCATTGTTACCCGAAGCGTCCGCTGCGTGCCGCCCGGAGCATGGTATGGTCTCGCGTACGCCGCAGGTACCGCCATGTTCAATCCCTGGAAAAAGACCTCCACCCGTGCCGAGCCTGTCGAGGCGGTACCGGTGCTGGTGCGTCCGCTGGCTTACCGGCGTTTCCTGCGGTCGGTGTTCCAGGCGCCCGCCCGCCTGAACCTGGCCGGGGTCATGCGCGAGGTGCAGCTCGTGGATGTCTCGCTCAAGGGCGCGCTGGTGGACCTGGGGCGACCCCTGCCCTGCCCCGTGGGTGCGCGTGGCCGCCTGCGCCTGCTGCTGTCGCCCACCACTTTCATCGCCATGGACGTCTCGGTCACGCGCGTGCACGGCAGCCAGCTGGGCCTGCAGTGCATCCATATCGATCTGGACAGCGTGACCCACCTGCGCCAGCTCGTCGAGCGCAATATGCAGGATCCGGCGCTGCTCGGGCGTGAACTCGCCGTGCTGGTCGGCATGGCCTGACGCCCGCGCGTTCGTCTGGTGTCTGTGTCGCCGTTCAGGCGTAGGTGATCCAGCCTGCCAGGTCCGGGTGGTCCAGGTGCGGCAGCGTGTTGTAGCTCAGCAGGGTGTGGCGCTTCGGGTTGTAGGTGAACTCGGTCACCGCGCTGTTGCGGATGCGCATGTTGAGCTCGATCGTGGTCTCGGGTGTGGTGCCCAGCACATGGCCCACGGCCGTCGAGATCGGCCCGCCGCTGGACACGATCAACACATTGCCATCGTGGTTCTTGCGCACCCTGTCCAGCGCGTCGATCACACCGGCGAGGAAGGCGTCATAGCTGGGCATGCCGCGCGGGCTCACCACGCCGTTCATCCACTGGCGCAGGCCATCGCGCAGCAGCCGGAAGTGGTGGCGGTAGAGCTCGGGTGTGTCCGGTTTGGGCAGCGGTTGCGGATGGATGGCCGCGATCACGGCGGCGCTGTCGTACTCATCGAGCCCGGGGAGGGCCTGGGCCTGCTCGGCATACCCTGCGCCCTGGGCGATGCCGGCCCAGGTCTGGGCGTGGCGTTGCAGCGTGCCCGTGAGCACAGCGTCAAAACGCAGGCCCCGTTCGCGCCAGTACTGGCCCAGCCGCTCGCTCTGCTTGTGGCCCAGTTCGCTGAGCTGGTCATAGTTGTCGGCGCCGAAGGAGGCCTGGCCATGGCGCACGAGGTAGAGGGTTCCCATGGCGGCATTGTGGCAAGGGCTGCCGACACCCGCAGTCGCCCGGGGGACTGCAGTTTGCTATCAATTCAGGAGCTTATTTCCACCAGGCCGCGCGGCGTGAGCAGCCTGGCGCGCAGGCGTGCCGGGCCCGCGGCGACGGCGGGTGCAACCAGGCCGATACTGCGCAGTGCACGACCCAGGCTGTCGGCCTGCGGGTGCTGCAGGTCCAGCGCCAGCAGCGTCACGCCGTTGGCCGGCATGACGGCGGCGGGATGCGCAGCACCCCACTGGATCAGCGTGGGCAGCAGGCCATCGAACAGGCGCTGGCCGTCCGGCCGCACCGTGATCTGCCATTGCAGCAGTCCCTGCGGCGTGGGGCGGGAGGCGGTGATCACCTCACCCCGATCAATGCCTTGTGCCTGCAGCGCGGCCACCGCGGCGCCGGCATCGTCCACCCGGGCGACCCAGTGCACCAGCCGGGGGCCCTGGCGTTGCACGTCGGCCTGCAAGGATTCATCGTCGATATCGAACCAGCGTCGCCGCGCGGGGGCAGCTGCCGCGGGATCGATGGTGATGATCTCGAAATAGGCGAGCGGAAAGTCCGGGCTCGCGATGCTGAACAGCCGGTTGTGTGTGCCCATCAGGGCGTGCCGGCCCCCGGGGCCTGGCGTCACGCCCAGCGTTGCCTCGCACCAGGCCACGCCTTCCTCCAGCGAGGTCGCGAGCACCACGAGGTGGTCGAGCCGGGCCGGCACCGGGCGCCTCCTAGATCCGTACCTCGCCGGTGATGCAGGTTTGCACCTGGCCACCGACCCAGACCTGCCCTTGCGCGTCACGCTCCAGCAGCACGCGGCCGGCGCGGCCCAGGCAGGTGCCCTGCGCTGCGACATAACGCGCCGGCACGTGGCCTTCAGCCATCAGCCACTGGGCCAGGCTGGCGTTCAGGCTGCCCGTGACCGGGTCTTCCATGATGCCAACGGGCGCGGCGAAGGCGCGCACCTCCAGGTCGGGTTCGGCCAGTTGCGGCGCATCACCACTGTGCTCGGCAAAGGCGCGCGCCTCGCGGCTGCTGCGTGCAATCAGCTGCACGGGCGCTTCTTCCTGCGTACGCGCGGCCACGCCCACCTTCTGGTTCAGCTCGCGCAGCCGCTGGTGATCCGGCGCCAGCGCGAGCACCGTGTCCACGCTGTCGAGCAGCAGGCCCAGCCAGCGCGGACCATTGTTGAGTTCCTGCGCCGCGCGGATCTGCCGCACCCCGATGCCCAGCGCCTGTGCGAC